>JAXJTU010000073.1:0-10221 GCA_036309425.1 Agathobacter sp. | reverse complement strand
ATTTAAGGATCGAGTTACCATAGTCAGAAGCAATTATTCTGATATGAAGAATGTATTAAAAGAACTTGGAATTGAAAAGGTCGACGGAATAATCTTAGACCTTGGAGTATCATCATTTCAGTTAGACACACCAGAGAGAGGCTTTACATATAGAAGTGAAGATGCACCACTTGATATGAGGATGGACAACCGTAATCCACTTACTGCAAAAGACATAATAAATAATTACAGTGAAATGGAACTATTCAGAATAATAAGAGATTACGGCGAAGACAGATTTGCCAAGAATATTGCAAAGCATATCGTAAAAGCAAGAGAGAAGAGTTCAATAAATACTACAGGAGAACTCAATGAGATAATAAAAGCAGCTATTCCGCAGAAGGTAAGAGCAACAGGAGGACATCCTTCTAAGAGAACTTATCAGGCAATAAGAATTGAGTTAAATCATGAGTTGGATGTATTACAGGATAACTTGGATGATATGATAGAACTCCTAAATGATGAGGGAAGGATTTGTATCATAACCTTCCATTCGTTAGAGGATAGAATTGTAAAGTCAAATTTTAAAAAGAATGAAAACCCATGTACATGCCCGAGTAATTTCCCGGTATGTGTGTGTGGAAATAAATCAAAAGGACATGTTGTTACAAGAAAACCAATTCTTCCATCCCAGGAGGAATTGCAGGAAAACAGCAGATCAAAAAGTGCAAAGCTTAGAGTTTTTGAAAAAGAAATCAACGAGTAAAGGAGTTCTAATATGAGCAAAACTTATTATATAAATGGAAACGTCGTAAGAGAATTAGAAGAGTCGCAGCCAATACGAAGAGACGAACAAAGCCGTCGTGAGTACGAAGAGGCAAGACGTAAGAAAAATAGAAGAAGAGCAGCAAGAAGAAATAGAGAAAATGCTATGGCAATGAGCCGAGGATATGTTGTTTTTCTGACAATCTGTGTAATGGCAATTGCAGGCTCGGCAGTATCGCTTATAAAGATGCAGTCTTCAGTAACACAGAGGATGAAGGATGTTGCTGCAATCGAAAGCCAGATTACAAGTCTTAGAACAGAAAACGATGCAAAGTATAAAGAAATCAGCACATCAATTGATTTAAACTATATCAAAGATGTTGCAATGAACCAGCTTGGCATGAAGTATGCAACACCTGAGCAGGTAGTTTATTATTCAGTAGAAAACACTAACTACATGGATCAGTATAGCGATATTCCACAGTAGTAGGGAGATAACTAAAGTGGCAAAAAAAAGAAGACGTCGACCAAGACCAAAAATGAACCGCAAGATGAGAACAAAACTGATTGTACTATTTATGGGAATCGTTGTTGTTCTTACTGGTCTTGTAGGAAGACTTATGTATATAGAGTACAAAAGTGGTGATTCATACACCAAAAAAGTACTATCATTACAATCATACGACAGTGTAACAATACCATTTCAAAGAGGAGAAATTGTAGATTCAAACGGAACGGTATTAGCTACAAGTGTGGCTGTTTATAATGTTATTTTAGATTGTTCAGTAATGACAAGTAAAGAAGAATATGTTGAGCCAACGATAGATGCACTTTTACAGTGTTTCGAGGACTTAGACAGGGAACAACTGTTAGATTATGCGAAAAATAAAAAGGATAGTCGTTATATCATTCTGGCAAAAAAACTTCCGTATAGCGTTATTCAGAAGTTTGTAGATTTGCAGAATGCAGTAGATGAAGATGGAGATAAAATTAATCCTAATATAAAAGGTGTATGGTTCGAGACTGAATACCAGAGAGAATATCCATTTGGAAATCTTGCAAGTTCGCTTCTTGGATTTACATCAGCAGGAAATGTTGGTACAACTGGTCTGGAGAATTATTACGATTCGGTATTAAATGGAATAAATGGAAGAGAATATGGATATCTTAACTCAGACAATGACTTTGAGAAAACAGTAATTTCCCCAGAAGATGGAGATACATTGGTTTGTTCAATAGATGCCAATATTCAGTCAATAGTTGAAAATAAAATAAAAGAATTCGGAGAAACCTACGCAAATAATGCAAGAGAGGGACTAGGCGCAAATAACATTGCAATGATAATTATGAATCCCAATAATGGAGAAATCCTTGCAATGGCCGATTACCCTACATTTGATTTGAATAATCCAAGAGATTTAACAGGTCTGCTTTCGCAGGAAAAAATAGACTCAATGACAGACGAAGAGACTATGAATGTACTCAACGGATTATGGCAGAACTTCTGTGTAACCTCAACTTACGAGCCGGGTTCGGTTCAAAAGCCATTTACAGTTGCAACAGGACTTGAGACCGGAACACTTACAACAGATATGACATTTATGTGTGATGGAGGCGAGCAGGTTGCAGACCATTTCATCCATTGTGTTAACAGAAGTGGACATGGAATCGAGACTGTGGAAGGTGCGCTCATGGATTCATGTAATGATGCACTGATGCAGATGTCATACAGAATCGGAGCAGAGAATTACCTCAATTATCAGTCTATATTCGGGTTTGGTTTAAAGACTGGAATTGACCTTCCGGGAGAAGCAAATACATCAACACTTGTATATTCGTTAGATAAGATTCGTCCAGTCGATTTGGCAACAAACAGTTTTGGACAGAACTACAACTGTACAATGGTACAGATGGCAAGTGCGTTTTCATCACTGGTAAATGGTGGAAAATATTATCAGCCACACGTAGTAAAAAAAATAACAGACAAAAATGGAAATACCATTTCTTCTGTAAATCCGGTATTGATGAAACAGACTGTTTCAGAATCAACAAGCAATATTTTAAAGCAATATATGTATAGCACAGTAACATCAGGAACTGGTGCAACAGCAAAAGTTGATGGATATTCAATGGGTGGAAAAACAGGAACAGCTCAAAAATATGACGAAGAGACACACCTGAGAAAAAAAGGAGCATACCTTGTATCATTTATGGGCTTTTTACCAGTAGAAAAACCAGAATTGGTAATCTACTGTGTAGTAGATGAACCAAATGCAAGTGATGAAGCACATAGTTATTATGCACAGAATATCGTAAGAGAAGTATTAGAAGAAGTGCTTCCATATATGAATATTCATCCAGATGAAGAACTTACAGGAGCTAATGCTGAACTTGGAATAACAGGAAACAATCCTCCAGTGCACGAATATGCAGGAGGAGAAGAAGTGATTGCAGAAGAACCACAGAATGAAAATTAATAAGTATACTTAAAGAATAACCTCATAGGTGCAGACATAAGATATATCATTAAAAGAGGCACTTATGAGGTTGTTTTATGGTAAGAAATAGTACCAGATACAGAAAAAAGACATTTGTAATGTTTTTGTGCATAATTGATTGTTTGGTAATTTTGATAGGCAGACTAATTTTTTTAATGATTTCAGAAGGCGATTATTACAGTCAAAAAGCACGTCAATTGCAGGAAAGAGAACGAAGTATCAAAGCACCAAGAGGGCAGATATTAGACAGAAATGGAGTTGTCCTTGCTGACAATCAGTCAGTGTATACCATCTCGGTCGTGCACAATCAGATAACAGATGAAGACAAAGTGGTAGAAATTCTGTCCAAAGAATTGCAGATGGATGAAGAAACCATAAGACAAAAAGTACAAAAGGTAAATGCACTAGAAAAAATCAAAGGAAATGTCGACAAAGAAATAGGCCAGAGAATAATGTCTTACTCACTTGATGGAGTAAAAATAGACGAAAGCTATAAGCGTTATTATCCATACAACAATCTTGCATCAAAGGTAATTGGTTTTACAGGTGGAGATTATCAGGGCATAATCGGGCTCGAATCAAAATATGACAGTTATCTTGTCGGAAAAGATGGTGAAGTAGCAGAAGTAACTGATGCAAGAGGCGTAAAGCAGGAAAAATATGGAGAGTCAATAAAGGATTCTGTCAAAGGCAATAATCTGATAACAACATTAGATTACAATATCCAGAAATATTGTATGCAGGCTGCCGAAACCACATATATAAGAAAACAGGCTGACAGCGTAAGCATAATAGCTATGAATCCACAAAATGGGGAAATTCTTGCAATGGTAGATTACCCTGAGTTTAATCTCTCTGACCCTTTTACCCTGACAGAAGAATATGCTAACTGCCAGGATGTAAATCTTATGTGGAGAAATTCGTGTCTGAATGATACATATGAGCCTGGGTCGACTTTTAAAATAATAACTGCAGCAGCGGCATTAGAAGAAAAAGTTGTAGATTTAAATGATTCATTTTATTGCCCGGGTTACATTGTGGTGGAGGATAGGAGAATACGCTGTAGCAAAGTAACAGGTCATGGTTCACAGGACTTTACAGAGGCTATTGAAAATTCATGTAATCCCGCCTTTATTTCAATAGGGCTTAAATTGGGAGTAGACAAATACTATTCATATTTTGAAAAATTTGGTCTACTAAAAAAGACAGGAATAGATTTGCCGGGTGAAGCTGCAACAATAATGCATAAAAAAGAAAACATGGGGCAGGTAGAATTGGCAACAGTAGCCTTTGGCCAGTCATTTCAGATATCTCCGATACAGCTGATGACAACAGTCTCATCAATAATAAACGGAGGAAGACGCGTAACACCTCATCTAGCAAAAGAAATCAAAGATGACAATGATAATGTAATCAAACAGTTTGATTACCCCGTGGAGGAAGGCATCTGCTCAGAAGAAACCTCTGCCACAATGAGGATGCTGCTTGAAAAAGTAGTCTCAGAGGGAGGTGGAAATAAAGCAGCAGTAGAAGGTTTTAGTATAGGTGGAAAAACTGCAACATCACAGACTATACCAAGAAGTGAAAATAAGTATATTTCATCTTTTTTGGGATTTGCACCAGCCCAGGATCCACAAATTATGTTGCTTGTAAAAATTAATAACCCTAAAGGGGCATATTATGGAGGTATGATTGCCGCACCGGTAGCTGGAGAAATATTTGATGACATCCTTCCATATGTTTTAGGAACTTGCGAAATGTAGGGTAATAAATTATACTAAAAAGATGAAAGATTGGAGGAACGACAATGGAATTAGAAGGAAAGAAAGTTCTTGTTATAGGAACTGGAATAAGCGGAATTGCAGCGACAGAACTCTTAGTAAAAAAAGGAATCGACACAGTTCTTTTTGATGGTAATAAGGAACTTGATACAGATAAATTATATGAAAAAAGCGCGATATTAAAGGATGTACCTTTAATTCTCGGAGATATAGATGAAGAACAGTTAAAGACAATTGATGTAGTTGTTTTAAGTCCTGGAGTACCAACTGATTTGCCTATGGTAAACAAGATGAGAGAATTAGGAATCGAAATCTGGGGCGAGATTGAACTTGCATATTATTTTGCAAAAGGAAGAATAGTAGCAATTACAGGAACAAACGGAAAAACAACTACAACTGCATTAGTTGGAGAGATAATGAGTAACTATTATGATGATGTAAAAGTTGTAGGAAATATTGGAATACCATATACATCTGTAGCAGCAGATACAACAGACGATACTGTAACAGTAGCAGAGATTTCAAGTTTCCAGCTTGAAACAATTCACAACTTTGCACCAGAAGTATCAGCAATTTTAAATATTACACCAGACCACCTTAACAGACATCACACGATGGAATGTTATATAGAGACAAAAGAAAATATCACAAAAAATCAGGATAAGTCAAAGTTCTGTGTATTAAATTATGAAGACGAAAATCTCCGTCCATTCTTTGAAAAATGTCCGGCAAATGTTGTATTTTTTAGTAGTAAGAGAAAACTTGAAGAAGGATTTTATCTGGATGGCCAGGACATCATGTATGCACATGATGGAGCAATTACAAAGGTTATAAATGTAAACGAACTAAACATACTTGGAAACCATAATTATGAAAATGCAATGGCAGCAACTGCAATGGCACTTAATTTTGGGGTACCTATGGATAAAATTGTAGAGACTTTAAAGAAGTTCGTAGCTGTAGAACACAGAATAGAATATGTAACAGAAAAGCGTGGAGTAAAATTCTACAATGACTCAAAGGGAACAAATCCCGATGCGGCAATCCAGGGAATCAGAGCCATGAATCGTCCAACAATGTTAATCGGTGGTGGATATGATAAACAGTCAGAGTATGATGAGTGGATAGAAAGCTTTGATGGAAAAGTAAAAGAACTTGTTCTAATAGGGCAGACCGCAGAAAAAATAAGAGATTGTGCCCACAGGCATGGCTTTATGAATACAGTAATATTTGAGACCTTTGAAGAAGCGATTAATTACTGTTATGACCATGCAGTAAGTGGTGATGCAGTACTTTTATCACCAGCATGTGCAAGCTGGGGAATGTTCCCAAATTATGAGGAAAGAGGAAGAATTTTTAAAGAGATAGTTAGAAATCTAGAGGAGTAATCAGTGAGAAAAAAAGCTCAGGGTAAAGAAAAAGAAAATAAATATTTTGATTACAGCCTGCTTTTTATAGTCATTTTTCTACTTTGTTTTGGACTTGTAATGCTTTATAGTTCAAGCTCCTATACGTCAGCAACAAAATATGGTGATGCAGCCAGATATTTGAAATTGCAGCTAAGAAATATTGCATTAGGATCAGCTGCATTAATTTTCTTTGCCACGCAGGATTACAGAAAATGGCGTAAATTTGGATTTGTGGCATATATTGGAACATTTATTCTTTGTGTGATAGTGCTTATTCCGGGTATTGGTTCGAGCTCTCATGGTTCATCCCGGTGGCTCTCGCTTGGACCAGTTTCTTTCCAGCCTTCAGAGATTGCAAAACTGGCAGTAATTATTTTCCTTGCAACAATTATTGAAAAGATACCTAAGCAAATGGGAAAGATATCAACGCTTGGAAAAATTATATTAATTATGCTTCCGATATTTGGTGTTATTGCCAAGACTAACCTTAGTACAGCTGTAATCGTATTTGGAATTTGTGTATGCATGTTCTTCGTGGCAAGCCCAAAGTACTGGCACTTTGTACTGGTAGGCGGACTTGGAATTGTATTGGTTTTGATTTTCATTTTTGCGGCTGGATACAGAGGGGACAGAGTAGCAGCTTGGCTTCATCCGGAAACAGCAGGAGATGGAGGATATCAGACATTGATGGGACTATATGCCATAGGTTCAGGAGGACTTTTTGGTAAAGGACTAGGAGAGAGTCTTCAGAAGCTTGGAAATGTTCCGGAGTCGCAAAATGATATGATTTTTACAATTATTTGTGAAGAGCTCGGCTTATTCGGAGCAGTGTGTGTTATCCTGTTATTTATTCTGCTTTTATGGAGAATGATGGTAATTGCAAATAATGCGCAGGATTTGTTTGGCTCACTTATTGTGGTTGGAATTATGTCTCACATTGCGATACAGGTAATTTTAAATATTGCCGTTGTAACAAACACTATTCCAAACACAGGAGTTATCCTTCCTTTCATAAGTTATGGAGGAACCTCTATTATATTCCTGATGGCAGAAATGGGGCTTGCACTTAGCGTATCTAAGGGCATAAGGCTTGAAAACATAGATTAGTCGGAGAGTGTATGATAAAGGAACAAAGAAAAAAGAAAAAGAAATTTGTAAAAATATTAAAAATACTATTCACCATAATTTTTATTTTGGCAATTGCGTTTTTGATAGCATTCAAAGTCTTCACCGTAGAAAATGTTGAGGTAGAAGGTAATGTTCTTTACGATGAAGAGACAATCAAAAATGCCGTTTTGTATGACGATTATTCGTGGAACAGTTTGTATGTATTTGTGAAATACAAGTTTATCAAGACCAAAGAGATACCATTTATTGATACAATGGCAATAAGTCTTAAAAACCCGCATACATTACATATCAAGGTGTATGAGAAAGGCCGATTAGGATATGTATATGTTCCTGAGATGGGGATAAATGCATATTTTGATAAGGACGGGCTTGTTGTTGAGACATCAGAGGAAAAAATTAACGATGTCCCCATGATAAATGGTATTGATTGTAAAAAGGTAGAGCTTTATGAAAAGCTTCCTATCGATGATGACAATTTAAGAGACATACTTACACTTACCCAATCTTTAAAGAGAAATAAAATGGTTCCGGAAAGTATAACATATGGCGTTAAAAATGAGCCTGTGGTATCATATGGCAATGTTTTGGTGGTTATTGGAGATACCACAGCTCTTACCCAAAAAATTGCCCGTCTCGAGGCTATTATGCCATCGATTGAAGGGCAGAATGGAACACTACATTTAGAAGACTGGAGCGAAGAAAGCACAAATATTGTGTTTGATAGGAAATAATTTATACAAAAAATAGTAATTTCTAGTTGATTATTTGCTGGAAAAATTATATTATAGTGTAAGGTATGAGATAGAAGAATAATATTTTAAATATTTGTTAATAGAAAGAGGAGGAAGAACCTTGCTTGAGATAAGAACAACAGAGGTTGATGCTAGCGCAAAGATTATAGTTATTGGAGTAGGTGGCGCTGGAAATAATGCCGTTAATAGAATGATTGATGAGAAAATCGGTGGAGTAGAATTCATCGGAATAAATACAGATAAACAGGCACTTCAGTTATGTAAGGCACCAAGTCTTATTCAGATTGGTGAGAAGCTCACTAAGGGATTAGGTGCAGGAGCACAGCCTGAAATCGGAGCAAAGGCAGCAGAAGAAAGTGCAGAAGAATTAGCAGCTGCAGTAAAGGGTGCTGACATGGTATTCGTTACCTGTGGTATGGGTGGCGGAACTGGTACAGGTGCAGCTCCGGTTGTTGCAAGAATCGCAAAGGAGCAGGGAATCCTCACAGTAGGTGTTGTTACAAAACCTTTCAAATTCGAAGCAAAGCAGAGAATGATTAACGCTGTTTCAGGAATCGAAAGACTTAAGGAGAGCGTTGATACACTTATCGTTATTCCTAATGATAAGCTTCTTGAAATTGTAGACAGACGTACAACAATGCCAGATGCTCTTAAGAAAGCTGACGAAGTATTACAGCAGGCAGTACAGGGAATTACAGACCTTATTAATTTACCAGCACTTATTAACCTTGACTTCGCTGATGTACAGACAGTTATGAAGGACAAGGGTATGGCACACATCGGTATCGGTAGTGCTAAGGGTGATGAGAAGGCTATCGAGGCTGTTAAGCTTGCAGTTGCTTCACCATTATTAGAGACAACAATCAATGGCGCAAGCCATGTAATTATCAATATTTCCGGAGATATTTCTCTTATGGATGCTAACGATGCAGCAAGCTATGTTCAGGATCTTGCAGGAGATGACGCTAACATTATCTTCGGTGCGAAGTTTGATGAGACAATGACAGATGAGGCTACAATTACTGTTATTGCTACAGGACTTGAGGAGGTTCATTCACCAGTAGTTACAGCTACAGCTCAGGTAAATAATACTGTACCACCTACAATGCAGGGACGTATGGTTTATCCTACACAGCAGCCAACTGTTACACCAAGACCTACAACTACAATCCAAAGACCTGTAACACCAATGCCACAGCCAACAACAGCTACACCATCTGTTGGTTCAGCACCATCACTTAATTCAAACTTCACAGGAATTCAGAAGCCAAAGCAGCCAGAGAGTACTGTTAAGCCAGTAGAGATTAACATTCCTGATTTCCTTAAGAATTCAAAGAGATAAGAATTATATTGATTAAGTTTTTAACCATGCTCGAAAGAGCATGGTTTTTTGTGCTTATTCATAAACTATTAGTTTGTGACATATTCTGATAAAAAAAACAAAACCGCTGAATATAATTTATATAAAGAGGTGATGCTTATATATAAATTTTATTTGGATGTCTTTATATTGCAGAATTTTTTTATGAATGGAGCAATTATTTTGTTTACTATGTGGTCCATGAAGTTGACAATACTCCAAAGGATAAAAAAGATAATTCTATGGGATGTTTTGGGGACGATTTTTAGTGTAGTAATGCTAATAATGCCAATTAATTACCATTTGTATGAGATAATCTCATTTATTGTAGTAATTCCTTTGATGTGCCAGGGAGCATCCGGATTACAAAATAAACATGACCTTTTTAAATTAATACTTTATTCATACATAGTTGCTTTTTTGCTTGGCGGTATTTCACAGGCAATAAACAATAGTTTTGGAAACATATATATATTTGCAGTAGCAGTATGTTTTGCCAGCATATATATATGGAATTCGTGTAAAAAAGAGGCTGCCCGCCTATAT
>JAXJTU010000072.1:0-1727 GCA_036309425.1 Agathobacter sp. | reverse complement strand
GAGTTAGATAATTTTTGTTGTTGACGCCATAAATCAAACAACTGGTTACCCCAAGCATCTGGCAATGAATCTGCAACAAATGCTGGAAGTTTCTGATAAATCTTAGCATCCTCACCCCAAACAGGCAACAATCCTCTGGTTCCATCAATAGGTGCAACCAAAGGAGATATGTTTAATCCCTTTTTGATAAAATCAGGATTATATATGAAATAAGAGAGGCGCCTGTGTTCATCCCAGGCCAAACGACCTATTTCCTCATTCCAAAGTATTATTTTCAATGACTTTATCATATCTGTATAGCTTATTTAGTGTGTCTGATTCGTTGTGCTTTTTTCTCGTCCTTGCGCATAAGATAAGGCGATTCAGGTAATTCAGGTAAAAGATCGTCTAAAGAATTTATCTGACCTACTACCTTCAATAAGAGAAGAAAAGTCGACAATGAAAGATTGCCTGCCGTACCATTCTCAAACTTGTGTATCGTTGTAAGGCCAACACCTGATAGTTCCGACACCTCTTTTTGTGTCAGATTGCACCGCATACGATATTCTTTAAAACGAGTACCCAACATACGTACCAGTTCTGGAGTGGAGTATTCAAATAAATCTTTCATATTCTATCTATCATTAGAATGATAATTATCTGCTTATAATCAGCTTAATCTTTATTACACTGATATTTATAACGCAAATCTACTCATTTTTTTCTTATAACGGAATGTTTCTGTCAAAAAATATGCTCAAAAAGCCATTTTTAGACCTTTTAATCATGTATTTCACATAATCCGACCCTAAATATGGGTAGAATTTCACATTTTCCATAATGATTGCCACCAAAAGAAATAACAGCTTTACTTTAATGTCGTACTCATATATACGAATAATAAAGTAAAGTTAAAAGAAGGGAAAAGAAGAAATGGCTTTGCCATAATTTTTCTTTTTACCAGCAATATCAACTTGTAATTAGACCACCTTTTCTCTTTTCGAGGAGAGAATATACTATCTCAATACATTTAGTTGACAACAGTTGGGATAATACGCAAAAAAAGAATCGCTCCTCTATACTAAGAAGAGGTGCGATTCTTGATTCCTGGTGGTAATACTTACATACACTCAAACTATGCAAATAGATCCTCTAGTGTAACTTCGCTTTGTATAATTCCAGAATGAGAGTTCTGACGAACGCCGTAAGTTGTTACCATAGTAAGATGAACTGCCTTTCGTGTATTAGTTGAGTCAATGAAGGCAGATTTCTTGTTGCGTAGATTACGTTCATACTCCGCATCAATAGAGAACTCTGACAAGGAATATTTCATTTCACAAACATTAATTACTTGATCATTGCGATCTATCAACAAGTCAATCTGTGCGCCATCACTATTTTCATCAGCTTCTTTTCGCCAAGAATATACATTACTCAATACTCCAGCAATACCCAATCCTACTTTGATTTGTTGTACATGTGCCAAACAGAGTCGTTCAAAAGCCAATCCGCTCCAAGCACGATGCATGGCAGAATCGGTCGATGCGGACCAGAAATGTTCGTCATTATTCTCATTTTGCAGGACGAACTTAATGTAAAATAGTGTATAGTTATCAATAAGTTGGTAAATGGCTTGTTTTGTTTTTTTCCCATAACCATTGTATTTGCGAATAAATCCGCAGTATTCCAACTCATCAAGCACCTTACTCAAAGCTCCACCACTTTGCTTATCGGTTATCTCTAATATT
>JAXJTU010000071.1:0-37831 GCA_036309425.1 Agathobacter sp. | reverse complement strand
CAGAATACCTATTGCAGAAAAGCAGAGAAGAAAAAACAGAAGATGAGGAAAGATAGTTCCTCATTTTTGGTTTAGCGGGTTAAGGGTGCAACGCCTTACCCATAGGAATTTGAGCAACCTGCTCAAAATCTGTATTGGGTTATTGTGTTGAGCAGTTTCCTGCTTAGGTGTCGGGTGGTCTTTCATACTGTTATCGGGGGGAGGGATAATAGAATGAAAGCAACACTACATTTAGGTAAGGGAACGGGGAAACACAATGACAGAACTTTCGACCTTAACAAGGCTACGCATATAGACCAGACAAGGCAAAACGAAAACTTTTACATTAACCGATATTTAGACGATACTATCACTTTTGAGGAATGTGAAAGAAGATATTTTGAAGAAAACTACTTGCAATGGTTGGAAGCACAAAACGAAAAATATAGAAACCGCCGACAGTATGGATATATTCGTAGCATTGATGATTTAATGAAAGCAGAAAAGACACAACCCAAAGAAATGATTTTGCAAATTGGAAAAAAGGACAATCACACCGATAAAGAAGTCCTTTTGGAATGTGTCCACCAATTCAACGAAGAATTTAATAAACGATATGGAACAAACGCCCATATATTAGATATTGCCATTCATAATGATGAGGCAACACCCCACGCCCATATCCGTTTTATCTGTGATTATATCGACAAAGACGGAATAAAGAAAATTTGTACAGATAAAGCATTAAAGAAATTGGGAATTAAACCACCAAAGGCAACCGCCAAAACAGACCGCTATAATAACGCCTTGCAGACCTTTACCGAACAAATACGCTTTGTTTGGAATACGATAATAAAAAGGAATGGTATTGAACTTGATGAAACCGTAGTCAATGCAAGCCAAAAGCATTTGACGGTATTGGAATATAAACATAAAAAACTTGAAGAAGAAATCGGAAAAAGCGATAGTCAATTGGAGAAGCAGAATATGGAGATGCAACGAAAACAAAATGCGTTATTTGAATTAGATAAACAGATTTCTATAAAGCAGATGAAATTAAAAGAATTAGAACAGAAAATGTATGTCAATGCACACGGGGAGAATTTTAGAAGTATGCGTCCTATATTTGATGAAGAAAGATAAAATGTAGCAGACCCATAGGGGTGTAGATGTTGGTGTACTATAAATTTTTGAATATAAAATGCCGATACAAAGGAAAAGGATGTAAAATTTAATTCATAGAAAAGAACGCCACAGGAGGATTTAGTTATGCGAATACAGAATAATAATATATTTTATACTGGTTCATATTCCATATTAAATGCAAATAGAGGTTCATCATTTCCTTATGCTATGAAAGTTGAAGGAAGTGGTGTTTTAGGAACTGGAAAAAGTTTGTTTGATTTTGGAAAAGTAACAATAACAGAGCATATGGTTACTGCAAAGTATGGAGAAAAGATTACAAATGGTCCTAGAGTACAAATGCAAACATCTGGGAGTAAGAAACCAGAAGACTATACTAAGGTTTCACAAGAACAATTAGCAGAGGTAAAACTTCCAGCTTCATTTGATAAATTAAAAGACCAAGCATCTTTCTATTACCACGGAGAGAATATATCAGATTACGAGTTAGTTCAAACAGCAGTTGCATTAGGAAAAATGGAATTGCCTACAGATGAAGAAAATTGCAACTTGGGAAGAATAGCATATGATGCATTTGAAGTTCTTGTCAGAGACCAAGCCGCTCCTAAAAACTCGTGGTCAAATACATTGTATTCAGAGGATGGAAAATATACGTTTACAAAGACTGAAAGTGGAAGATATCAGATGCATTTGATTGATGATGTTGGTGTTGGAGCATCTCTGGAAGATATTGCGAACTGGATGATGAGTGGTACGCCTAATAAGAACATTGAAACTCGTTATTTGAATTATTTACATACGGTTGACCCAGACTTGTATCATACGGCTATGCGTATAGGAACGGAAGTACGTACAAATGGTTTTATGGAAGATTTGCATAAACAAGGTGTGTTGAGTGATAAACAAAACCAGTATGATATGAGTTTACTCGGATTAATGTTTGGAAAAGATGCAGATAGTATGCGTTTATTATTGAGTGGATGTAAAAAGACGGGAAACTTTTTAGAACTGTTGGATTTGTATAAACCAGATGGAGCCAATACGTTGGATAAGTTACGAGAAGAACAAGTGAAAAATGGTGGAATAGTATAGAAAGTATCGGCGGTATAAAAAGGGGTACTTAATTTCATTTCACTAAAAGTAGAAAGATACTGTTTATATCAAGCAGTATCTTTTTCTTTGAAAAATATCGAAATATTTCGATGAATTAAAAGCATAGATTTATAGATAGTAGCAAAGGGTGTTTTAAATTACCAACTCAAAAAATGCTCATAAAATTACCATATAAATTACCAAAACAGAAAATAAACTACTAGGGAAATTCTTTTGATTTTGGTTTGTTGTATAGCCAAAAATGTTATATAATGCGTATTATAGGGAAAATATAAAGAAAAAGGCTATACCGAAGCCGTAACACCGTTACGGTGTGGGATACCGCTTTAAGCTGTAAGCCATTGGGGACGGAGTTTCTGGCTTTTTTAGTGTCCCTTGTGGCTTTATCAGAAGCAAAAAGAGATGGCTCCTCAGCAGAAAATGTTGGGGAGTCATTTTTTTGATAATATGTGGATTGTGGAGCTCTGGTACCAGAAGGATTGTATACATTCTAAAACTTTCATTTTCATTATTGACAAACCGAAAATCGTCAGTTATTCTTTAGTGGGTTAGGGGAGGTTAGAACCGCCTAACCAACAAGTGTTTCAATTAATTTCAATTATAAGAGAGGAGATCATAATGATTAATTTTGATCAGTGGGAAGGCTTCGAAGGAAGACTTTGGAAAGAGGAAATCAATGTTCGTGATTTCATCCAGAAGAACTACACACCATATGATGGAGACGAGAGTTTCTTAGCAGGTCCAACAGAGGCTACAAATAAGCTTTGGGATGCAGTACAGAAGTTACAGAAGGAAGAGCGTGCTAAGGGTGGAGTTCTTGATATGGACACAGATATTGTTTCTTCCCTTACATCACACGGAGCTGGATATATTGATCCTGAGCTTAAGTCTTTAGAGAAGATTGTAGGTCTTCAGACAGACAAGCCACTTAAGAGAGCATTTATGCCATATGGTGGAATTCAGATGGCAGAGAAAGCTCTTACAGAGTATGGATATACACCAAATCCTGAACTTCATAAGATCTTCACTGTTTACCATAAAACACATAACCAGGCTGTTTTTGATGTTTACACACCAGAGATGAGAGCCGTTAGAAAGAATAAGATTATCACAGGACTTCCTGATACTTATGGACGTGGACGTATCGTAGGTGATTATCGTAGAGTTGCTCTTTACGGTATTGACCAGCTTATCGCTTGGAAAGAGGCTGATAAGGCTGTTTGTGGTTCTGGTTCAATGAAGGGTGAAGTTATCCGTCAGAGAGAAGAGCTTACAGAGCAGATTAATGCCCTTAAGGGAATGAAAGAGATGGCTGCTATTTATGGAATAGATATTTCTAAGCCAGCTCAGAATGCCCAGGAAGCTGTACAGTGGACATACTTCGGATACCTTGCAGCAATTAAGACACAGAACGGTGCAGCAATGTCAATCGGACGTGTTTGTACATTCCTTGATATTTATATTGAGAGAGATCTTAAGAAGGGTATTCTTACAGAGTCTGAGGCTCAGGAGCTTATCGACCATATGATTCTTAAGTTCAGAATGGTTAAGTTCGCTCGTTGTGAGTCTTACAACCAGTTATTCTCAGGAGATCCGGTTTGGGCAACAATCGACCTTGCAGGTATCGGTGTTGACGGACGTTCAATGGTTACAAAGACTGATTACCGTGTACTTCATACACTTGAGAACATGGGACCGGCTCCAGAGCCAAATATTACAGTATTATATTCATCAAAGCTTCCTGATAACTTCAAGAAGTACTCTGCAGCAGTTTCTATCAAGACATCTTCAGTTCAGTACGAGAACGATGATGTTATGAAGCCTGTATGGGGTGATGACTACGCTATCTGCTGTTGTGTATCTGCAACACAGACAGGTAAGGAGATGCAGTTCTTCGGAGCAAGAGCAAACCTTGCTAAGTGCCTTCTTTACGCTATCAACGGTGGTGTTGATGAGAAGAATAAGGTTCAGGTAGGACCTAAATTCCAGCCAATTACTTCTGAGTACCTTGATTATGATGAGGTTATGGAGAAGTATGATGCAATGATGGATTGGTTAGCAGATGTATATGTTAACGTACTTAATGCTATCCAGTATATGCATGACAAATATTACTATGAAGCAGCTCAGCTTGCTCTTATTGATACAGATGTACGTCGTACATTTGCTACAGGAATCGCTGGATTCTCACACGTTATCGATTCACTTTCAGCTATCAAGTATGCTAAGGTTAAGGTAATTCGTGACGAGAACGGACTTGCTGTAGATTATGAGACAGAGGGAGATTTCCCTAAGTATGGTAACGATGATGACAGAGCTGATGAAATCGGTGTATGGCTTCTTAAGACATTCCTTGAGAAAATCAAGAAGCATCACACATACCGTCGTTCAGAGCCTACAACATCTATCCTTACAATTACATCTAACGTAGTATATGGTAAGGCAACAGGAGCAATGCCAAACGGACGTAAGGCAGGAGAGCCACTTTCACCAGGAGCTAACCCAGCATACGGAGCAGAGCAGAATGGACTTCTTGCTTCACTTAACTCAGTTGCTAAGATTCCATATGAGTGGGCACTTGATGGTATTTCAAATACACAGACTATCAACCCGGATGCTCTTGGACATACAGAGGAAGAGCAGAAGAAGAACCTCGTTCAGGCTATGGACGGATACTTCGATCAGGGAGCTCATCACCTTAACGTTAACGTATTTGGTAAGGAAAAGCTTATCGATGCTATGGAGCATCCAGAGAAAGAGGAGTATGCTAACTTTACAATCCGTGTATCCGGATATGCTGTTAAGTTCATCGACTTAACAAGAGAGCAGCAGATGGATGTTATTTCAAGAACATGCCATGCTTCTATGTAAGAAATAATAAAGTTTAATATAAAAGGGAATTGGGCATAAGCACAATTCCCTTTTTTGGAATAGGAGAAAAAATATGAGTCAGATAAAAGGTAGAGTTCATTCATTTGAATCGTTTGCATTGGTTGATGGACCCGGAGTTCGTTACTGCGTATTTTTGCAGGGCTGTAATATGCGTTGTAAGTACTGCCATAATCCTGAGACATGGACATGCGATGCCGGGGAAGAATGGACAGCAGAAGACTTATTCAGGAAAGTAATTAGATATAAGAATTACTGGGGCAAGGATGGTGGAATCACTGTAAGTGGTGGAGAAGCTTTGCTTCAGATTGATTTTGTAACTGAATTTTTCAGACTTGCTAAGGAAAAAGGTGTTCATACAACACTTGATACAAGTGGTAATCCGTTTACTATGGAAGAAGAATATCTTGAGAAGTTTGACAAGCTTATGGAGGTTACAGACCTTTTCCTTCTTGATATCAAGGAAATGGATGACGAGAAGCATAAGGCACTTACCGGACATTCAAACAAGAATATTTTAGACCTTGCTAAGTATTTGTCAGACCATGGCAAGGAAATGTGGATTCGCCATGTACTGGTACCGGGACTTACAGATGACGAGGAAGGTCTTATAGCGCTGAAGAATTTTATTGACCAGCTTAAAGGTGTTTCAAGAGTTGAAATCCTTCCATATCATACTCTGGGATTATTTAAATGGGAAAAGCTTGGTATTAACTATCCACTTGATGGGGTTGAGACTCCAACGGATGAGGAAGTAAAGAAAGCTGAAGCCCTTCTTGGAATTTCTACAGATGCCATTAAGCCTGTTGATGAAGCCGGGGGACGCAGCTGTTAGGTTATAAACAATATTAAAAAATTTGTATTCAGGAACGCCGTAGTGTGCTTACTGCGGAATGGAGAAAAGAAAAATGTTTGTTTTACAGGTAATCTATGAGGATGATGAAATCTTAGTGTGCTACAAGCCAGCAGGTGTTGCAACACAGACTAAGAGAATCGGACAGCAGGACATGGAAAGTCTGATTAGAAACTACAGGGCAAGAAAAAAGGAACAGCCGTATGTTGGAATTGTTCATCGTCTTGACCAGCCGGTTGAGGGTGTCATGGTTTTTGGAAAAAATCCAACAGCCACAGCCTTTTTGAATAAACAGGTGCAGGAAAGAAGTATCGGAAAAAATTATTATGCAGCAACATTAAAAGTCGGGCGACGATTTATTCCCAAGAAGGATACTCTTACGGATTACATGACATTTGATTCACGTAGTAATGTCGGAGAGATACTGCATGATGATTTAAGTCATCTGGATAAGATGTCGAGACAGAATGTTAAAAAAGCAGTTTTAGATTATAAAATTATTGGCGAAGATGAACTGAAGCTGCTATTTGATATAAATCTTCATACAGGCCGTCACCATCAGATACGACTTCAGCTGTCTAATATTGGATGTCCGATTATTGGAGATACAAAATATGGTAATGTTGTAGATGAAGATGTAAATGATGGTGTAAATGTAAAGAAGTGTGGATTGGCTCTTTGCTCATATAGAATTAGCTTTGTGCATCCAAAGACTAAAGAGGAGATGGAGTTTAAAATAGAACCCCAAAATATAGAAATACAAAAGCTGTTACAAGTAGTAATTGACAAGTAATCAGCTGCCTACTACAATGAAAGAGGCAATTTGAAATAAGTCGCTTGAAACAATGTAGAAAATGTTACTGTGTATAGTTAAAATTGGAGAATAATTTGATATGTTTAAATTCCAAGCCAGAAAAAAAGCAATTGCACAGAGGATAAGAGAAGAGAGATTTAATAAATTAATAAAGCAATATATGGAGACGGCTGAAGTCCGACAGATGGATGAATATATTCAGCATGGCACGACAACAACACTTACGCATTGCCATAATGTTGCCTGGCTTTGTTTTCTAGTTAATGAATATTTACATTTGAAAGCAAAGGAAAAAGAGCTGGTAGAAGCAGCCTTTTTACATGATTTTTATCTGTATGACTGGCACGATGGCAATCCTGTCAGAAAGACACATGGATTTGACCATCCATATATCGCCTGCCAGAATGCTACAGAAATATTTGGAATATCAGATAAAAGTAAAGCTGCAATCAAAAGTCATATGTGGCCACTTAACATTACCGAGGTACCGAGGTCGAGGGAGGCAGTGATTATATGTATTGTAGATAAATACTGCTCTTTGTTTGAGACATTAAAAATTGATATTAGAATAAAGAACTGTAATTACACATAGCTGTAATTGCAGTTTTTTTTTATCAGTTGGGAAGATTCCCACTTTTATAAGCGGTTAGATAAAACATATTAGTCTTAGTGTAGCGTACAATCCCCCAACTGATATAAAGCCTCCGGCGGATTGCAGGAATGCGCAGAGGAAGATGTCAGCAAAGCTGACGTGCATTCCGCACCAAGAACGCTGGAGCATTCTTGAACAAAAATCTTTTATTGACAATACAGCACAGCTGTAATAATATAGGTTTATAAGATAAAGCACTGCTGTAGGAGGGCGCATATGGGAGAAATAATTGTTAATCAAATTCAAGATGAAACTGAAGCACAAAGATTAGGGCGTATGATTAAATATTTACGCTTGTTGACTGGAATGAAGAGAGAAGATTTCGCAAACTATTTACATATTCCTCTTGGAACAGTACGTGATTGGGAACAGGGCAAGCGAAAGATGCCAGAGTATGTATACGAACTAATTGAATATAAGGTATCAAATGAATTATTGACGGAAAAAGAGGAGGAAATGGATGGAAAGTGAAAAAATACAATTATTTGAAGAACAACAAATAAGAACAGCGTGGGATGAGGAGAATGAAGAGTGGTATTTTTCAATAGTTGATGTCGTTGGTATATTAACAGATGCAGTTGATTATAATACTGCAAGAAAGTATTGGAATAAAGTTAAACAAAGGTTATCAGAAGAGGGAAGTGAGTTGGTGACGAAATGTCACCAACTGAAATTAAAATCACCCAAGGATGGGAAGAGATACAAAACAGATGTAGCAAACACAGAAGAGCTTCTTCGTATCATACAATCTATTCCTTCAAAAAAGGCTGAGCCTTTTAAGTTATGGCTGGCACAGGTTGGACGGGAAAGAATAGAGGAAATTATTGATCCGGAGTTGACGCTTGATCGTGCGTTAGAAACATATGCTAAAAAGGGATATTCATCTGATTGGATTAACCAGAGATTGCAAACAATTCGTGCAAGAAAAGAATTAACAGATGCGTGGAAAACTCATGGTGTTGAACCGGGAAAAGAGTATGCAATCTTAACGGATGAGGTGACAAAAGCCTGGACAGGATTGAATACTCGTCAATATAAGAATTTGAAGGGATTAAAAAAAGAAAATCTCCGAGATAATATGAGTACGTTGGAACTTGCATTAAATATGTTAGCCGAAGCGACAACAACAGAATTGACCAAAATACAGAATCCACATGGTTTAGAAGAAAATCGTGTTGTTGCAAAAACAGGAGGACGATAGTAAACAATAAAAAACAATAGTAAACAGAGAACTGTAATTACACATAGCTGTAATTGCAGTTCTTTTTATTTTTATAAACATATTTAAAGTTCATTTAAGGTTCGTCTGATAACATAACTGCTGAAAGGAGAGCAGATATGGCAGAGCAAATGATTTTCAAACGTTACGAGATAAAGTACATGCTTAATCGCAGTCAGTTTGAGAAACTTAAGGAGACAATGAAGGATTACATGAATGCAGATGAGCACGGGAAAAATACCAATTGCAGTCTGTATTTTGACACACCACAGTTTTTGATGATCAGGCGTTCAATGGAGCGACCAATATATAAGGAAAAACTCAGGGTAAGAAGTTATGGAGTAGCACAGAAGGATTCAACAGTATTTGTAGAACTAAAGAAAAAATATGATTCTGTAACCTATAAAAGGCGAATTGGAATGATCGAGTCTGATATGGAAAAATATCTGATAGGTCATACACCGGTTATGGACACACAGATTTCAAGAGAGATTGATTATGTTTTTAAAACATATGACAAGCTGGAACCAGCGGTGTTGCTTTCATATGACCGGCAGGCATTTTATGCGAAGGATAATCATGATTTTAGAATGACATTTGATGAAAACATATTATGGCGAGATTATGATTTGTCACTTACAAAAGGCATATATGGAAGACCACTTCTGGAAGAAGACCAGATATTACTTGAGGTAAAAGTTGCATCGGCTTTTCCGATGTGGCTGGTTCGATTTTTAAACGACAATAAGATATACAAAACATCTTTTTCAAAGTATGCAAATGCGTATCGACAGATGAGAGAAATATATGGAGGAAATAGAAATTATGCTTAACAACTTATTTACGGGAATGTTTGACATATCAACGCAGACGGTTATTTCAGTATCGCAGTTTATCTTGTGCATCATGGTTTCGCTTGGAATCGGAGCTTTTTTGGCATGTATATATACCTATAAAGGCAGATATACATCTAGTTTTGTCATAACACTGGCTATGCTTCCGGCAGTAGTATGTATGGTTATTATGATGGTAAATGGGAATGTAGGTGCTGGCGTTGCTGTCGCAGGAGCATTTTCACTGGTTAGATTTAGGTCAGTACCTGGAACTGCAAAAGAAATAGGAACAATTTTTCTTGCTATGGCATCAGGGCTTATTGCAGGAATGGGATATCTGGGATTTGCAGTATTATTCACTGTGATTATGGGTCTTGTAATGTTAGTGATGAACATGGCTGGTATTGGAACTCATCAGAAGGATAATGGAGAAAAAACGTTAAGGATTACGATTCCTGAGGATATTAATTATGGAGATGCATTCGATGAAGTATTTGAAAAATATACAAGTTATTGTAAGAGTGTTTCAGTAAAGACAACTAATATGGGAAGTCTTTATAAGCTTACATATTATATAACACTTAAGGATGTTAAAGATGAGAAGGCATTTATCGACGAGCTAAGATGCAGAAATGGTAATCTTGAAATTAGTATGTCTAAGCAGGAGGTGAACAATCTTGAATTATAAGAAAATAGTATGTTGGATGATGACAACAGCAGTAGTTATGTTGGGGATTGTTTCTGGATGTGGTCAAAGTTCAAAGCAATCAGGTTCATCAGAAAAATATATTGATTTGGAAGAAGCGGCAGTAGATGGCGAAGTGCTAATATCAGAGGAAGGGGATTATATTTTACAGGGAAGTCTTTCCAATGGGCAAATCGTGGTAGATGCCAAGGGCGCTAACGTTTCACTGATTTTCGCAGGAGCTCAGGTGACAAATGAAGCGGATGCGGCACTATATGTAAAAGATGCCAAGAAGGTGGTTGTTACATTACAAGAAGACAGTGAGAATACGTTAAGTTGCACTGGAGAATATGACTCAGATAATGAAGATACGGTCAATGCTGTTATTTATTCGAAAAACGATTTGCTTTTCGAAGGAAGTGGTTTACTTTCAATTAACTCAGAGTATGGTGACGGTATCAAAGCAAAAGAGAATCTGACGATAACTGGTGGTGATTTTGATATTGATGTAGCAGGAGATGGAATTGATTCTTCCGGAGTTTTGCAGATTGATGATGGAATATTTGATATCCTTTGTGCAGGGGGATGTGAGAATGGTGAAACTCATCTTGAACAGAATTTCACAGGTGGTGGTAAGATGCAAAATATGGGTGAAAAGCCTGAGGGGGCTGGACGTAAGGAGCAGGGAGAACTGCCAGAAGGAGTGGAGCTACCAGAGCAGGGAGAAATGCCAGAAGAAATGGAGCCACCAGAGCAGGGAGAACTGCCAGAAGGAGTGGAGTCGCCAGAGCAGGGAGAACTACCAGAAGGTATGGAACGTCCTGAAAGGGGAGGTAAGTCGGGAATGAGAGAGTTCACAGAGCAGGGAGAAATGCCAGAAGGAATGGAAAGCCCAGAGATAAATGAGACGTCGGAGGACGTCGAGCAGAGCAGCACCGACTCGGATGACACTATAAGTTCAAAAGGCATTAAATCCGACACCGACATAAAAATAAATGGAGGAAGCATTAAAATTGATTCTGCCGACGACGCCATACATTCAAATGGAACAGTTACAATTGATGCAGGAGTGCTTGAGCTTGCAAGTGGAGATGATGCAATTCATGCAGAGAGTGAATTGACTGTCGCCGGAGGAAACATAAAAGTTACAAAATGCTATGAAGGATTAGAAGGCTCTAATGTAATCATAAATGATGGAGACATAGAGGTAACATCGGATGATGATGGATTGAATGCAGCAGGCGATACTAATGAAACTGTAGACAGTACAGCCGAATACAAGATTACAATAAATGGAGGTTATCTGTATGTATGTGCCGGCGGAGATGGAATCGATTCAAATGGTGATATTGAGATTAATGGTGGAACAGTATATGTTGATGGCCCATCAAATAATGGAAATTCAGCAATAGATTTTGGTGAACGTTCTAAAGCTATAGTAAATGGAGGAACACTGGTGGCAGTAGGATCAAGCGGCATGGCAGAGGAATTTGATGCAGAGTCAACACAGGGATTTGTGTTAGTACGTTTAGATCAGACTGCAGAAGAAGGAAGCCTTGTAACACTTACTGATGAATCTGGAAAAGAATTAATTTCATATACTGCAGCAAAAACTTTTAATTGTGTTGAAATAAGTTGCGCAGAACTTATTGAGGGTCAGACTTACACATTGACTGTAGGAGAGACTTCGCAGAAGATTGAGATTTAGCCATTGATAATTTATTTTTTTGCATCTACAATGGAAGTAACAACATCTATTTATTTGGGAAGGAGAAATACATAATGAATAACAAGGAGGTAGTAGTTAATTTTTTCACGGAGGGTTATGCAAAGCACAATTATGAGTACATTATGGAATGTGTAGCAGACAATTATATAGACCACAGTCCTGCCGGTGCAAGAAGTAATGCTGACGCTGTAAATATTTTGAAAATCGTAGAGGGACAATTTACTGATTTGAAAATTGAAGTCCTTGATGTGTTTGCCGAAGGAAATATGGTAGCAACAAGAATTTTATATGATGGGATTCACTCTGGAACCTGTATGGGAATAGCGGCCACTGGAAAACGTATCTGCTTTGAGGCATTAGAAAACTTTAAAGTGGTGGATGGAAAGATTGTTGAATCATGGGGGTATTGGCCGGATAAGGAAATAGAGCAAAAGTTGTCCGCAATGGACTAGGAGGAATTAAAGTGCGCCTGTTATTAGCAGAAGATGAAGAAGATTTGAGCAAGGCTTTGGTTGCCGTACTAAAATATAATAATTATTCGGTTGATGCTGTCTATGATGGAGAAGAGGCATTGAGCTATATTGAAGCTGGCAACTATGATGGAGTTATCCTTGATATAATGATGCCAAAGCTCGATGGAATAAGTGTGCTAAAAAAAGTAAGGGCAAATGGTAATAGCATACCAATCCTTCTGCTTACTGCAAAAGCTGAAATTGATGATAAGGTAGAAGGTCTTGATAGCGGTGCAGATGATTATCTGACTAAGCCATTTTCCATGAAGGAACTGCTTGCCAGAATTCGTGTGATGACAAGACGCCAGAGTGACACAACAGATTCTATATTAAGATACGGGAATATTTCTTTGAATCGGGCAACCTATATTTTATCCTGTGGAGAGAAAGAAATCAGACTATCGAATAAGGAATATCAGATGCTTGAAATGCTCCTGGCTAATCCGGGACAGGTTATCTCAACAGAACAGTTTATGGATAAAATCTGGGGATTTGACAGTGATGCAGAATTAAATGTTGTATGGGTCAACATATCCTATATTAGAAAAAAACTTGCATCTATTGGAGCATCGGTTTTGATAAAAGCAATTCGCGGCTTGGGCTATTCAGTGGAGGTAGAGGCATGATTGATAAACTCAGGAAAAAGTTCATATTGGCAGCAATGCTTTCTACTTTTTTTGTACTATTTCTCATAATAGGAACTATAAATATTGCCAATTTCGTGAGCGTAAACAGAGGTCTGAATAATCGTCTGGAATTGATTTCTGAAAATGGTGGAAGTTTTCCTGATCTTATGAATACGCATCCACCCAAAGAAGACATTCAGCCAGAAAAAAAGGATGACTTTTTTGACAAACCAGGCATAAATAAAGAATCACAGTTTGCAACAAGATACTTTACTGTAATTATAAATGAAGACGGAACAGTTAATGAGATAAATACTGGTAAAGTGTCGGCTGTAACGGTGTCTCAGGCAGGGGACTATGCAGTTGAACTTTTACAAAAAAACAAGATAATCGGGTTTGTAGAAGATTACAAATACCTTAGAACAACGCTTGGCGATGAAAATTATATGTATGTATTTATTAACTGCCAGATGGAAATTGAAACGGTAAAGAGTTTTCTTTTTGCAAGCGTGGGAATAAGTATAATCGGTCTTATTGGAGTGTTTATTCTAGTGTGGTTTTTCTCGGGGAAAATAATGCGTCCTGTCGCAGAAAGCTATGAAAAGCAAAAGCAATTTGTTACAGATGCAAGTCATGAGATTAAGACTCCGCTTACCATTATCGATGCCAACACAGAAGTGCTCGAAATGACAACAGGAGAAAATGAATGGACAAAGAGCATACGAAAACAGATTGGAAGACTTACTTCACTTACCGAACAACTTGTATTTCTTTCAAAAATGGATGAAGAATCAAGCACGATTGAAATGTCTGATTTTTCTCTGTCCGATGCCGTTTTTGATATGGCAGAAATATTTAAAACTCTCGCAGTGCAAAAAAACAAAACACTTGAAATAGATATTGAAGAAGCGATAAATTATAACGGCGATGAAAAAAGTATTCGCCAGCTTATCTCTATTCTTTTGGATAATGCTATAAAGTATTCGGATGATGACGGAGCAATCAGGATTAAACTAAATAAGACTGGTAAAAATAACAGGATTACAGTTTGGAATACAGTAGCAAATATCAGCACTGGAAAACACGATGAGCTTTTTGAAAGATTCCTGCGACTTGATAAATCCAGAAATTCAAAATCCGGAGGTTTTGGAATAGGACTTTCTGTTGCTTATGCGATAGTAAATGCGCATAAAGGCAAAATTACGGCTGAGAGCAGTGATGGCAAATCGATAATTTTTTCAATAGTTCTGTGAAAAAGTATATATTATATGTAAATATATGGTAGTATTAATAAAGGACAAAGGCGTTCTGCACATTTGGTGTAGAGCGCCTTTTATTATGTCAGCAAGAAAACTAAAGAGTTTTTGAATTGATGTTTATGTGGAGGAGTGTATGGAACTAAAGCGTGGGACAAGAATAAAAAATCGATATGAGATAATAGAAAAAATAGGAGAAGGTGGCTTTTGCAGTACATACAAAGCCATAGACTGTCTGGTGAATCGATTTGTGGCTATTAAGTGCTCAAATAGTAGCCTAGCATATGAAGCAGGAATTTTGAAGGAACTAAACAATGTCCCTTACATCTCACATATATATGATTATTTTGTGTTTGAGAAAAAACATTTTATAGTAATGCGTCTTGTAAAAGGTAAATCACTTCAGCAGTATTTAAAGGAGGCTGGAGGCAAATTAAGCCTTGCAGAATTAAAACAAATCCTACCCTCTGTATTTATTACTCTGGACCAGATGCATAATGCCGGCATCATTCACAGGGATATCAGCCCTGGAAATTTAATACTCACAGATGAAAACATTTTATATTTGATAGATTTTGGTGCAGCTACTTCATTAAAGGAAGGAAAGCTAAAAAACAAACACGTTTTTTGCCATGTCGGGCTGGATTCGCCAGAGCATTCGGATACATTAAAGCAGGGAACATGGACGGATGTGTATTCTCTTTGTTCTACAATTGTATATTTATTGTCGGGGGAAGGCATTCATTCGGCAGAAGACAGGCAGAAATATGATACGGTTCCAGCCCTTCTTTTGAAACTGTCCCTGCCCTCTAAAATGCAGAATGCATTAATGAAGGGATTGTCACTTGAACCACAGAAGCGTTATGAATCAGTACTGGATTTTGCAAAGGATTTTCTAGGCCATGAAAAGCCAAGTACAATTTCGGACCAATATTCTGTTCACTATCATGCGAAAACATATATAGGTAATAGGGATGTTAATCAGGATAATTTCATGATTGACACACTTTTTGCTTATGCAGGTGAGGATTGCGAGATAAAAGGCTACATAGACTGTGGGAAAGATGAATATCATATAGTTGCAATTGCAGATGGAGTCGCATCAGTGATGCATGCGGAACTAGCATCGAAGGCTGCAATTCAAGCGGTATCTCATTTCATCGAGCAACATAAGTCAAGTGATGTTTTGGCAGAAAATCTGATAGAAGCTCTACTAGACCAGGTAAATGAGAAAATACTAATTTTGAGCGAAAAGATTGGAATAACTGCTTCTACTATTGCAATTATGTTATGGAGAAATGATAGATATTGTGTTGCAAATATCGGAGACAGTCCAATTTATCAATTATGTGGCAAACAATTATTATGTTTGACAAATGAACATACGATGGCTCGCGAGAAAATAGATAAGGGAGTTACTGCCAGTATAGAGGATTTTCATAAACTCTCAAGGTATATTGGAAAGAGCGGTGTAGCAGGAAGTCAGATGGCTTCAATTAAAACAGGGACTATCAATAAAGGAGATATTTTCCTGATTTGCTCTGATGGGGTATCAAAATCTGTTACAGATTCCCAGAAGAAGATGTATATGAGAAAAGATGGGGATGCGGCTATCAAAAAGTTGTTTGCAAAGTGTGGTAAGAAGCAGAATATGGATAATTGTACCGCGATTATTTTGAAATTTTAGGGAGCCAATGGCTCCCCAATGGCTTATGCATGTGCAATATTCGTATGTTCAGATATCTCTCTATTGATTGTGCACAAATCATCAACCGACAAGTCATGAATATCATCATGTCCAGTTATTCTTGCAAATGTTCTAAGCTCATTTGCAGAACATGTAAGATAATTCTCAATACGCTTTGCAGCAGCATCTATATGTAATCTCTCGCGTAATTTTTCATCCTGTGTTGCCATTCCGACTGGACACATACCAGTACCACAAATTCTATATTGCTGGCATGCTGCAGCAACCATTGCAGCTGAGGCAATTGCGACAGCGTCAGCTCCCATAGCGATTGCTTTTGCAAAATCAGAAGATACTCTGAGTCCACCTGTAATCACTAAATCGATATCAGACTTGATGGAATCTAGGTACTTTCTTGCGCGATATAAGGCATAGATAGTTGGAACACTGGTCGAATCGCGGATGATTGCAGGAGAGGCACCTGTTGCGCCACCTCGTCCGTCTATAGTGATGAAGTCTGGTTCTGCAGCTACGCAAAATTCCAAATCTTTTTCAATTCGTCCGGCTGCAATCTTAATTCCGATAGGTCTGCCTTCACTTCTTGTGCGAAGCTCACTGACTAAATTGCGTAAATCATCAACAGAGTTAATTCCCGGGAACTTTGAAGGACTGATTACATCCTCACCCACTGCTTTACCACGGACTTTTGCAATTTCAGGAGTAACCTTGTTTCCTGGTAAATGTCCGCCCATTCCAGGTTTTGTACCCTGACCAATTTTGATTTCAATTGCATCAGAGGTTTTAAGATTTTCATCTGTTACACTGTACAGATTTGGTACATATTCAAAGATATACTTATGTGCAGCCGCTTTTTCTTCAGGAAGGATACCACCTTCGCCACTGCACATTGCTGTACCTACAGCAGCAGTACCAGTTGCCATTGCAATTTTTGTCTCCTTAGAAAGTGCACCGAAAGACATATGCGAAATATAAACTGGCATGTCAATTTCCATTGGCTTTGCTGCTTTTTTACCGATTATTGTTTTTAAAGAAACATCAGCATGTTCATCTAAAGGCATAGGATTAAGCTGTGCCCCCAACACAAGAATATCATCCCAGTTTGGCATACTCATCTGAGTGCCCATTGCCTCAATTGCGGATTTGCCGGTAACTGCCATTTCATGAATTTCCTTCATGTATCGATAGTTACTGTCTGTTTTGCGAGTTTCCTTTGGATAGCTTAAATCGAGCGGAGCAGACTCTGTAGGAGCCGGCTTATTTTCTGTTTCTACCGGTTCAAATTTATCCACAGGCTGTTTGCAGAGAGGACATTCTGTTAATTCTGAGAATGGTTTCCCCTCTTTTTCCTCGTCGTAGACATATCCACAAATACTACATTTGTAAACCATAATAAAAACCCTCCTTGTCTTCATATGTATATAAACTATTATAAAATCTGTTTGAGATTTTGTCGAGCAAAGATGTCAAAAGAAGGTCAAATGAAAATCTTAAGAATTTGATTTGTTTTACAAGTATCGCCCCAGTTGATTTTATTTTTTAAAATATCGCATAATTCGATTGTGTAAAACGCTGGGAAACTATAAGATAAGGTAAAGGAGGAGCAGTGATGTTCAAATTTGCTGATAATATTATACGATTTAGAAAAGACAAAGGCGTAACACAGGAGCAGCTGGCAGACTTTCTTGGAGTAACAAAGGCATCTGTCTCAAAATGGGAGACAAAGCAAAGCATGCCGGATATAAACCTTCTGCCAATTATTGCATCATATTTTGATGTGTCAATAGATGAGCTTTTGGGCTATGAGCCCAAGCTTTCCGTGGAGGAGATAGAAAAGATTTATGGTGACTTATCAAAGGAGTATGCAACACAGCCCTTTGAAGAGGTGATGAGTAAAAGCGAGGCTCTTGTAAAGCAATACTTTAACTGTTATCCATTTCTTTTACAGATAGCGGTACTTTGGTTAAATCATTACATGCTGGCAGCTTCCAGGGAAAGGCAGGATGAAATATTACATAAGGCGTCAGAGCTTTGTGAGATAGTTATGGATAAAGAAAAAGACCAGGGAAAACGCAATGAGGCGTTAACCATATATGCCTATATTCTTTTCATGCTAGGCTCTTATGACAAGGTAATAGAGGTGCTTAAGGATTTTGCAGATCCAATGAGCGTGATACCGCAGTCTCAGAATTTACTTATTCAGTCATACATGGCAAAAGGTGAAAAGGTGCAGGCAAAGCAATATAACCAGCTGCTGATATGTAATGATGTTATTGCCGTAATAAGTCATTCAACATATTATCTTTCGGGAAATATTGAGAATAAGAATATGTGTCTTCAAACGATAGAGAGGGTCATACAAATGATAGATACATATAATATGAAAAACATTAATCCAAACATGGTAGCTCAGTTTTTATTTCAGGCTGCAGTAGTGTTTACAGTATATGATATGAGAGAAGAGTTTTTCGACATGCTTGGGCGGTATGTGAGCGCTATGGATGTTTTGTTCGGAGAAGAAATAGTGCTTATAAAATCAGATGACTATTTTGATGAAATTGAAGAAATAATCATGCTGCAAAATGAAATACAGCAGGTGCCAAGAGACAAACGACTTATATTTGAAAGTGCCATGTCCATTTTTGAACAGCCTACATTTGAAAAATATAAGGATGACAAAAGATTCATAGAATTAAAGAAGATTTTAGAAAGAAAAGGAGAAAAGATATGCAGTTAACATTAGATCAGGTAAAAGATTTACTCCCATTTTTGATTCCACTTATTATAGCAGAGGTTGTTTTGATTTTTGTGACGTTAAGACACATTCTAACACACGAAAATTACAAGCATGGAAACAGAGCAATCTGGATTGTAATAACATTGGTAGGCATGCAGTTATGGGGCCCAATTCTATACTTTGTATTTGGAAAAGAGGAAGAATAAATGAACATTTTAACACTTAATAACGTATCCAAAAAATTTGGCAGTAAGCAGGTTGTAAAAGGTCTATCCTTTGAAGTTCCACAGAATAAGGTGTATGGATTTATAGGAAAAAACGGTGCCGGAAAAACAACAACCATGAAAATGATTCTTGGTCTGGTTAAACCCGATGAAGGTGAGATAATAGTAAACGGCGAAAAGGTTACTTTTGGTCAGACATCAACAAATAAATACATCGGATATCTTCCAGATGTACCAGAGTTCTACGGATATATGACACCGCGTGAGTATTTAAAGCTCTGTGGAAAAATCACAGGTATGCCAGATAATGAAATCAGGACAAAAACTGAAGAGCTTTTGGAACTTGTGGGTCTAAGTGAAGAGAAAAAGAGAATAAAAGGCTTTTCACGCGGAATGAAGCAGAGACTTGGAATTGCGCAGGCATTGCTGAACAGTCCTAAGCTTTTGATATGTGATGAACCTACATCTGCACTTGACCCTGTTGGGCGTAAGGAGATTCTTGATGTATTGTCTAAGGTAAAAGAGAAGACAACAGTTATTTTTTCTACTCATATTCTGTCTGATGTAGAGAGAATATGTGATGAGGTCGCCTTTTTAAATGAGGGAAACATTGTTCTAAAAGGCTCTCTTTCCGAGATAAAAAATATTAGAAAAACATCTTCTGTACAGATAGAGTGTTTTAATGAGTCAGATGTGGCGAAGGTTCTTAAAATAATACCTGACGGCCGAAATCTTGGAGCAACATCGATTATGTATGAAAATACAGATGGAAGCAGGATGTGCAGGATGATGCAGCTTCTTTCTGAGAACGAAATCGCGGTTCAAAAGATTGAGATGTTAGAGCCGACACTTGAGGATTTATTTGTGGAGGTAGTAAGTAAATGAGACAATTAACTGCTTTTATACAAAAAGAATTTACAGAGGTAATGCGAAATAGTAAGCTCTTGATTTGTGCTATTATTTTTATATTGCTTGGTATTATGAACCCGGCTATTGCAAAAATAACTCCATGGCTGGTTGAACAGTTTTCAAACGCAACTTCAGGTGCAGGAATGCTGATACAGACTATGGAAATCAGTGCACTTACATCGTGGGAACAGTTTTTCAAAAATATGCCAATGGGTATTGTGTTTTTTGTCCTGATGTTTAGCGGAATTGTCGCGGCAGAGCTTCAAAAAGGTACCCTTATCAATATTGTTACAAAGGGTATGCCGAGATGGAAAATCATGGTGTCAAAGTTGATTTTGCTTTTGGTTCTGTGGACTGGAATGTATTTTGCAAGCTACATAATAACATATGTATACAATGATTTTTACTGGGATAACGATACTGTAAATAATATCTTTTTTTCAGTATTATGCCTTTATCTGTTTGGAGTATGGCTTATTTCACTTATTATGCTTATGTCTGCATTAGCTGATAACAGTGCAGCAGTTTCTATGGGAGTATGTGGAGTGTTCCTGCTTTCATATTTACTTGGAATAATTCCTACAGTACAGGACTATCTTCCGACTAAGTTGAAGGGGAGCTCAAGTCTGATTTATGAATTAGCTAAGCCGGCTGATTTTACAGGAGCAATTGTTGTTGTGGCCATTTGGAGCCTGGCTGATATCATTATGGGAATTTTTATTTTTAACAAGAAAAATTTATAGATTAGTAATATTTGTATAAAAGCCTCAGTTATGGGGCTTTTTCTTATGTCAGGGTCTGGTATTATTCATGGATATAATACAAAATAACATGTATAATTATGAATGAGCAAAAAGTACATACGCAAAATGGTAATCAGTGTATTTGAAATGCAGGGAGAATAAGAATGAAAATAGTTAAACCAGATTATTATGATGAATTTTGTTGTATAGCAAATGAATGTCCATTTACCTGTTGTCAGGAATGGAAGATAGCAGTAGATAAAGAAACCAGAAAAAAATGGGGTAGCCTCAAAGTTCCAAAAGAAATAAATGGCGACAAAAAAATGCTCAAAGACTATGTAAAAGTAGTCGAGGATGTTGATGCAATCAGGTTATTGGATAATGGAAAATGCCCATTTTTAGATGAGAATAAATTATGTAGCATTGTAAAAACATATGGTGAGCACGCAATCTCCCACACATGTCAAATTTTTCCAAGAGAGATACATGAATTTGACAGTAGAAAAGAATTTTCACTTAATATAGGATGTCCTGCTTCACTAGATTTGCTGTGGAACAGAGAGGTTTTTGCAGTAAAAGAATATGATGACAGTAAAGAGAAGAACCTGGAAAGTGATGTAAATCCAATTTACTTTGATATGAGAGCAGAATTTTGTAACCTTATGCAAAGCCCTGACTATACAATAGAAGAGGCTCTGAAAATGATTTTCTTTATGATGTTAAGCTGGGACGAAAAGGAACAAAATGATGAAGCAATAAAACCACAGGATATCTCAAATGCATTTAAGCCGGATTTTCTTGAACAACTTAAGGCGGCAGTAAACGATGTTAAACATGATGCTTCTGACTGTTTTATGGAGCAGAATGAGCTGTGCTTAGACATAGCTGAAAATTACAGAAAAAAGAATATATATGCTAAAGTGCTTGAACCTCTTGCAAAAAGGGCAGAGTTATACGAAAATGAAAGTCAGATTGCTGCGGGATTAGAAAAACGTAGTGAGTTCGAAAAAGTATTGTTATCATATGATAAAGAACTAAGGCTGATAATGGTTGAAGAACTTTTTTCAACACTCATTCTGCCAGGAACAGATATGTATTCAATGCTACTAAAAATTCAGTGGTTAGCCATGACATATGTCGTTTTAAGACAGTATCTGTTCTTATTCTGGGATGAAAATGAAAGTCTATCAATAGAAGAGCTGAAACAAATCGTCGTTATGCTCATTCGAATGACGGGTTATACTGAGGCTGACCTTGAAGAATATCTGGAGAACAGTTTCGAGCAGATAATATGGGATTGGGGATACATGTCCCTGATTTTATCTCTGGTCAAAGAAGACTCATAACGTATCCATCAAAAAATGAAAGAGAGAAGATAATTGAAATTTAAGGAATTTGAAATAAAAAAAGACATACTAAATGCAGTTCGTAAAGCCGGTTATGAAGAGGCAACTCCAATTCAGGAAAAAGCAATCCCGATTATCATGCAAGGCCAGGACATTATAGGACTAGCCCAGACCGGAACTGGAAAAACAGCTGCATTTGCATTGCCATTGCTTAACAATATTGAGTTCAGAAAAAAGACAAGAATCAGAGCATTAATTCTCGCACCGACAAGAGAATTAGCAATTCAGATTTTCGAGAACTTTAAAAAATTTGGACGTTACATGGACCTTCGCACAGTATGCTTATACGGCGGTGCTAACAAAGGTAACCAGATTAGCCAGTTGAAACGTGGCGCTGACATTGTAGTTGCAACACCAGGAAGATTACTTGATTTGTATGCAGAGAATTTTGTAAAACTTGAAAGCGTAAAGTACTTAGTTCTAGACGAAGCAGATAGAATGCTGGATATGGGATTTATTCATGATATCAGAAAAATAGTGGAATATTTACCAGAAAACAGACAAACGCTCATGTTTTCAGCAACCATGGATAAAGCTGTAGAAGCATTAGCAAACCAGCTACTAAAAGATCCAATTCGCATCCAGGTTGATCCGCAGAACAATGCAGCTGACACAGTGCAACAGCACCTGATTTTTACGAAAGGAGAGAATAAGGACAAGCTTTTAATTCAGTTTCTTAAAAGTGAAATAAATAGCCCTCAAAATCAGAAGCTGCCACGTAAGGAGCGTAAAAATGCAATAGTTTTTGCAAGAACAAAAAAGGGCGTTGAACGTCTGGATAGAGCTTTAAAGAAAAATGGTTTGCAGTCAGTGTCAATCCATGGTGATAAAACCCAGGGGCAGAGAAAGGATGCATTAGACCGTTTCCGCACAGGTCAGCTGCAGATTCTTGTTGCAACGGATGTGGCAGCTAGAGGAATAGATATCCCAAACCTAAACTATGTCTTTAACTATGACCTGCCAGATGAACCAGACAATTACATACACAGAATAGGGCGAACTGGTAGGGCAGGTGAGAGTGGACTTGCTTACACCTTGTGTTGCGAAGACGAACTTCCACAGCTTTTTGAGGTAGAGAAATTACTAGGAAGTAAGATTCCAGAGATGGAAACTGAGCTGTCAGTAAAATTGGAACGACTAAAGAAACCGGCAGGCCGGACCAGAGCGATTGACAGAAGAGGCAGCAGGCCAAATGGCAGAAGAGGCAGCAGGCCAAATGACAGGAGAGGCAACAGGCCCAAAGTTAGTCATTATAAAAGAAAATAGAAGTGGGAATAACAAAAGAGGAGATTTAAAATGTTTTGTAGAAACTGTGGAAATGAAATACCAGATAATATAATGTACTGTCCAAAATGCGGACAGTCACAACAGACTTCCCCAATGCCGGGACAAATGCAAAACCCATACGCAAATCAATATGATATATATGAACAGGCTCCAAAAGAAGAACAAGGAATGTCGATTACATCCCTGGTCCTTGGACTTGTTGGACTCATTGGATGGTTACTTCCATGTTGTGGTTATCCAATTACAATCTTAGGATTAATATTCGGTATTATCGGAATAAAAAAAGGTGGAAAAACAATGGCAACTGTCGGAATTGTTCTATCATCCGTGACACTGGTATTAACAATACTTAATTCTATAGCAGGAGTTTATTTAAATTCCCAAAAACAGATGTTCTGGCAAGAAAGAGTAGAAGATATAAGAGAAATCCAGGAAGAAGAGGAAGAGTCGGATAATACGAGCAGAAATAACGAATATAAAGAATATGTAATGTATTCTGAGTATGGAGTTGATGATGAGGCTAAGAAGGATATTATTTATGTTCTTGAAAGCAGAGCTGAAGAATATACATCAAGGGCTGATATAGAAATGAAAAAATCCAATTCAGAATGGAATGTAGAAATCTCAATGCCAGAAGTCGATGATTCGTCATACGAAGAAGTGACAAAACCAGTAGATGTGTCTTTTGTTGGTGGTTACGGGACTGACAAGGAAGAAGTTATTGTATCAGGAATGAATATCAATTTTGTGTCAATAATGGAAAATGATCCAGGTGAAGATGCATATGACATTTGCATTTATTTCGATGAAGAAGGAAGCGAAAAAATAGCTGCAGGAACTGAAAAATTTCTTAATGATACAATTACGATTTTTGTAAATGACGAAAACTTTTATTCGGCAGTAGTATGTAATGTAATTACAGATGGAGAAGTGGCGCTTAGTGCCGATTCATACCAAGGAGCGGAGCTGTTGAAAGCGATTCTAAACGCTGGCTCACTCGGTATAGAATTTGTGGAAGTAGAATAATAAAGCAGAAGAGGAGAAGAACCGTCTCTCATGAATTCATAAATAATTCTTAAGATAAAATTCATTTTATAATTTATAAGTTAGAGTATAATCATTATATAAACTTTTTAGTTAATTGGATGAATTAAATCAAAAGATAGGGGTTTGAGAAATGAAAAAGAAATTTGTTGTTATTTTAATGTTATCAATGTTATTAGTAACTGCTTGTGACAGAAGTGAAAAAACAGAAGATAAAAAGAGTAATGATACTGAAACAGTTGACGACAACGTAATAAACACAGAGGAAACTCAGGAAGATTGTTATTTGGAATTTTTATCAGGAGAAAACCAGTTATATTTTAATAATAAAAATAGTGAAAAGGATTATGCTGGAATAAATGATTATTTTGAGTCAGACAAAGGGTATACTTTATCAGAAATCACTAATGTCTTAAAGACAGAATATAATCTGGAAAAAGATCCAGTCGTTAAATATGCCGAGATGGATTGCGGAAATGATGGAGAAAAAGAGATTGCACTCCTTTTTGAAGGTATGGATATCTATAGTCCGGATGATTCAAGTACAGTGGTTTTTATAATTAAAGAAATAGACGGCAAATTAAAGACCTGTTACGCATATGAATCTTGGGCCCGTTCGGACTCAGAAATAAATTATTACGGATATTATACTTCGTATGGAAGTAATGGAGCTTCAAACCATGGCTCTTCAAGTGGTTATGTGGATGCCAAGGGTAATTGGAACTTCATAAATTACACAGAAGAGGAACAAAACATCGAACAGCTGTCATGGAGTGAGACGCTAGGAAGAATTCCAAAGGCGGCAGAAACAAAGACATATGATGGAAGCATTGTTTTCTATTCAACAAATTTTGATGAAATAAAATCAAGCGATGATTATGAATATATGGAAAGATTTTATTCATTTGATGTAATCGAACCAGAATATTCAAATGATGATTTATATACGACCAGTGTTTATAAAGATATTTTTGATGAGGCAGGCGTTATTGTCTATTCGCCTGATGAAATAGACAAGATGATTAAGCAAAAGGAAGAAAAAGTCGGCGTTACCGAAGAAATCAAAAATGGTGCAAAATTGCAGTTTAGCACACTCGAATAAAGACCAGTGGGGACGGAGAAAAATGGTCTGTCCCCACTGGATTTTTTGATTGACTTATTAAAAAATATATGTTATTTTATAACCGACAGGTGGTCGGTATAGAGGTAAAATATGAGAGTTGTAAAAGATGCACAGGAACGAAAGAATGAAATATTAGATGTTGCAGAGCGTTTATTCTGCTCTAAGGGTTTTGACAATACCAGCACTAATGATATTTTAAATGAAATCGGAATAGCCAGAGGAACTCTGTACTATCATTTCAAATCCAAAGAAGATATTCTCGATGCCATGATAGAGCGACTGACGAATCAGATTGTTGCAAAAGCAGCCATAATTGCATTGGACGACTCAATACCAGTGCTTGAGAGACTAACGCGCACGATTCTTTCTCTCAATGTTGACAATGAGCTGGGAGATATGATTATGGAGCAGGTTCACAGGCCACAGAATGCGCTGTTACACCAGAAGCTTGAGAACAGATTATTGGGTCAGGTAAATAAACTAATCACTGCGATTGCTGAAGATGGAATCAGACAGGGAATCATGCATACAGATTATCCGGCTGAGGCAATAGATATGATAATGACATATTCCTATATCACATTTGACAGTATGAAAGAATATACTAAAGAAGAGGAAATGAAAAAAATCATGGGATTTGTCTATCATTCAGAGCGAGTACTCGGAATGGAAAAAGGTTCATTGCTTGAAGCTATGAAACCATTATTTGATATATAAGTTGTGATAAAAAGGAATAAAAAAGTTCCTTTTTATTTTTAAAAATCAACCGACAGACAGTCGGTACATAAGAGCATAGAAAGAGTGTTTAGAAAAGGAGTTAAAAATGGAAACCAAATCAAAAAAGAGTAACTTTGGAAAATTTCTACTATTATGGTCCGGAGAATTAATTTCGTCTATAGGAGGTGGACTTACAAGCTTCGGCTTAGGCGTTTATGTATTCCAGCAGACAGGAAGTGCCACAGGAATGGCCCTTGTGACATTATTAGCATTCCTGCCAACTCTGTTGCTTAGTGTTCCGGCAGGAGTTCTGGCTGATAGATATGACAGAAGAATACTGATGATGTTAGGGGATGGCTGCTCGGCATTGGGAATTGCATACATCCTATTGTGCATGCTAAATGGTGGTGCGAGCCTGCCACAGATATGTGCAGGTGTGTTCGTAAGTTCAGTTTTTTCATCCCTGCTTGAGCCTTCATACAGAGCGACTGTCTCGGATTTACTAACAAAGGATGAGTATTCAAAAGCAAACGGTTTAGTCAGCCTGGCAGGAAGTGCCAGATATCTTGTCTCTCCATTAATCGCAGGTCTTCTGCTAAGTGTAAGTGATATTAAGCTTCTGCTTATAATCGATATATGTACTTTCGTTATAACAGTAATTTCTACTGCTGTAGTAAAAAAAGGAATTGAAGCAAAACAGTCTGAGAAAGAAATATCCTTCCTCGAAAGCATGAAGGAAGGCTGGAAAGCAGTACATTCCAGAGATGGAATTTTCCTGTTAATTATGGTTTCGGCAGTTCTTACACTTTTTCTTGGAGTATTTCAGATTCTTGCAGAGCCGCTTATTCTGTCTTTCTCAGATTCGAAAACACTCGGGATTGCAGAAACCATATGCGCCAGCGGAATGCTTGTCTCAAGTCTGATTTTAGGAATAAGAGGAATAAAGAAAAATTATGTAAAGGTCTTAGCCATATCACTTGCAATGGCAGGATTATTTATGGTTGGTTTTGGTATCTGGGAAAATGTTATTGTTATATCGGTTTTTGGATTTATGTTTTTTATGATGCTTCCATTTGCAAATAACTGTCTTGATTATCTTGTAAGGACAAACATCCCTGATGAATTGCAGGGAAGAGCCTGGGGCTTTATCGGATTTCTTTCCCAGATGGGATACGTGGTTGCATATGGTGGAGGCGGTATAGCAGCTGATTTTATGGCAAAGCTGCTCAATACAAATGTTGGAAGAGGTGCAGGAGTCGTAATTACTGGCTCAGGAATCTGCCTGATGATAACAGCAGTAGCAATGGCTGGAATAAAAAGCATACAGAGACTTTCCGAGGGGGAATGAGATTATGAAAGATAATATTTATAAAAGAATGACGCAAAGCTCATGGGCAAGAGACTGGTTTTCAACCATATGCTTTACGGTATTTGTAGCAATATCCATAGCAATGATAGCACTTACAACAATGCTGTTTGTTAACCTGACAGGGGCGATTGATAATCTGATGGAAGAAGCAAAGACGCCAGATTTTTTACAGATGCACATGGGAGAAATAAGTAGCGAAGAGATAGAAAAATTTGCAAATGAGCAGCCCGGCGTGACGGACTATCAGGTGCTTGGATTTTTGAATTTTGACAATAGTATCCTTTCATTGGGTGGACAGTCTTTGCTTGACAGTACGCAGGATAATGGAATCAGTGTACAGGGGAATGGATTTGACTATATGCTTGATTTAGACAATGAACTTCCAAAGGTTCAACCCGGGCAGGTGTACGTACCGGTATGTTATGAATCTGTTTATCAGATAAAATCCGGGGATGTAATGAAAATCGGGGACGAAGAATTAAGAGTTGCCGGTTTTATCAGAGACTCGCAGATGAATTCAATGATGGCATCATCCAAGAGATTTCTTGTATGTGATGAAGATTATAAGCGATTAAAAGATTTAGGTAGTGAAGAATATCTGATAGAGTTCCGATTTGATGAGAATGTTGACAGTAATGTCTTTAAGAACGCATATGAAAATGCGAATCTTCCTATGAATGGTCCAACAATAACCGGACCTTTGATTAAAATGATGAACACTCTGTCAGATGGAATAATGATTTTTATTATTTTATTGATTAGTATTCTGGTTCTGATAATATCGCTGGTGTGCATTCGTTTTATGCTGATAACGCGAATAGTTTCCGAGTCAGGAGAAGTAGGCATGTTAAAGGCGATTGGTATATCAGCAAAAAATATCAAAAAGATGTTTCTTACAAGATATAGCATACTGATTTTTATTGGCGGTTTACTTGGCATCGGCCTATCTTATATTATGTTTGGCTCGCTTTCAGCCCAGATGCAAAAGTTATACGGTGTATCCGAAAACAAAATTGGAAAACTGCTTTTTGCATTAATTAGTGCGGTGGTATTCGAAGGAATAATATTCCTGGTTATATTGAGACTGCTAAAAAGGCTAAACGAAATGACCGCAGTAAAAGCACTTACAGGTAATTACGGCCAACAGAAAAAGAAAAGCAATAAACTATGCATAGCATTTGTGACAGCAATAGCGGTATTTCTAATGATGATACCATCCAATCTGTACAGCACACTTTCTTCGCCAAGATTCGTGACATATATGGGAATCGGAGATGCCCAGATAAGAATGGATTTAAGAACCGGGGATGGTAATAATCAAGAATTTATCAAAATAGAAAAAATGCTTTCACAAGATTCTGATGTAAAAGAATATGCACTTTATCAGACCTGTTCTACACCAGTAACGTTAAATGATGGAACTACAATGAACATGCTAATGGAGTGGGGAAATCACACACTTTTTCCAGTTTCCTACAGCAAAGGAAGCGCCCCTGAAAAAGACGGGGAGCTTGCACTATCATACCTGCTGTCGAAGGAACTCGGCCTGTATCCGGGAGATGCCATATGGGTAAAGAAATCTGAGACTTATGAAAAATGCACTATATCAGGAATCTACTCAGACATTACAAATGGTGGAAAAACAGCAAAAATCTTTGCTGATGATATAAGTAAGACAGAAAATGTTATGTGGCAAATTGCTTATCTGACATTGACGGAAAATGCATCCTACAATAATTTTGCAGATAAATATACCGCCCAGGGCGCTGAAGTAGTTGACATTTTATCAAGGGTAAGGGGAACTTACGGACCAACACTTATGCAGGTGCAGACCGCATCCATACTTATAAATATGGTAGCAGTAGTCATAATTTTCTTTATAATTATGCTTTTTGTCAGAATGATAATTGCAAATGAAAGATACCAGATATCAATAAAAAAGGCACTGGGATTTAAAAGCGCAAACATAAGAAACACCTTCTGGAAATCATGCATTATGTATGTCATTGCAGGAATTATTATCGGAACAATTTGCGGATGCATATTGGGAGAAGGCATTTGTGGTATGGCGCTCAAATCTCTTGGCGCAGTCGGATTTAAATTTGTTATCAATATCGGTTTAGTCATAATCAATGTCGCATTGGCAAGTCTGGCAGCAATGGCAGCACTTTATATGGGCAGTAATGGAATTAAAAAAATAGAAGCAATAGAATGCAGCAGAGGAAGGGAATAGATATGAGCGAAGTGATTAAAGGAATAGGATTATGTAAAGAAAATATATTATACAATGTTGATTTTTCAATGGAAAAAGGAGAGATGGTTGCTATCATGGGACCATCAGGCTCGGGCAAATCCACACTTTTGTATCAATTATCCGGTATGGACAGTCCGGACTCCGGACAGGTAATTTTTGATGAAAAAGACATATGTAAGCTTTCAGAGGATGGAAGGGCAGATGTGCGGTTAAGTAAGATGGGCTTTGTTTTCCAGCAAATGAATATGCTGCCAAACCTTAACATTATCGATAACATTATTCTTCCATCAATTGAGAGAGAAAAAGTATGTAAAGGAAATAAAAAAAATAGCAAGAATAAAGAAGACAAGAAAACTGAGTCTATGATAAAATCTGAAGCAGAAACCCTCATGAATAAAGTTGGAATTAGTGGTTTAGAGAAAAGAAAAATCACAGAGGTATCAGGTGGACAGCTTCAGAGAGCCTGTATATGCAGAGCAATAATGAATGAACCGGAGCTTTTGCTGGCAGATGAACCAACAGGTGCATTAAATAAAAGCGCCACCCGTGAAGTAATGGATATTTTTACTATGCTAAACCAGGAAGGAACGAGTATCCTTCTTGTAACTCATGACAGTCAGGTTGCAAGCTATTGCAAGCGTATTTTGTATATGTCGGACGGAAAGATTATAGGAGAACTTTTTCTTGGAGAGCAAAAGGAATTGCCACAAGAAAAGCGAGAGCAGAAGGTAAAAAAGTGGCTTGAAAAACTTGAGTGGTAATAAATGTTTGTGCGGGAAATGTAATTAAAGTATTTAAGTGGAATGAGGAGAAATTGAAAAATGGAACCAATTAAAATTAGAGGCTTAAAACAAAACAACCTTAAAAACATATCGTTAGATATTCCAAAGAACAAAATCGTGGTATTTACCGGAGTTTCGGGTTCAGGAAAATCAAGTATTGTTTTTGATACGGTTGCTGCAGAAAGCCAGAGACAGATGAATGAGACATACACTGCATGGGTGAGAGGACGACTTCCAAAATATGATAAACCACGTGTGGAATGGATAGAGAACCTGAATCCGTCTGTAATAATAGACCAGAACAGATTAGGCGGAAATGCAAGATCAACAGTTGGAACAATAAGTGATATGTACTCGCTTCTAAGGTTACTTTTTTCTAGAATTGGAACACCAGCTGTAGGACCTGCATCATATTTTTCGTTTAACAATCCAAACGGAATGTGCCCAACATGTGCCGGTATCGGAAAAGTTATGGACTTTGATATGGACAATTTAATCGATGCGGATAAAACATATGATGAAGGATGCTTTTTACTGCCAGCATTTGGAACAGGAAAATATTATTGGAAGGTATACAGAAAACCTGAATACTTTAGAACTGATGTGCCATGGAAGGAGCTTAGCAAAGAGGAACAGAATATCCTGTTGTATGGAAGCCGAGAACCTGGTGGAGAGAGAATTGATAAGAAACTAGAGGGAGTATACAATCAGTTTAAACGCCTTGTTCTAATGAAAGGTGCAGAAGAACAAACAGATTATACATTAAAAAAAATCGCACAGTTTTTGTATGAAAAAGAATGTCCGGATTGCAAAGGAAAACGACTAAACGCACAAACACTATCATGCAAAATTAATGGATACAGCATTAATGATATGTGCGAAATGGAATTTGTAGAGCTTAGGGATGTACTTGCCGAAATCGAAGATGAGAGAGCTGATACAATTTTAAAACAGCTCATAGCATCCCTTGACAGAATGATAGATATTGGACTTCCATATCTTTTCATGAATAGAGAAAGCTCAACTCTTTCAGGTGGAGAGGCACAAAGACTAAAGCTTGTTCGTTATATGGGAAGCTCGCTTTGTGGAATGATTTATATTTTTGATGAGCCAAGCACTGGTATGCATCCAAGAGATGTGCATAGAATGTCACGGCTTTTAAAGAGTCTGAGGGACAAAGGAAATACCGTACTTGTTGTAGAGCATGATAAGGATATCATAAGTATCGCAGACGAAGTTATTGATATAGGTCCCCTTGCAGGAAAAAATGGTGGACAGGTATTATTTCAGGGAAGCTATGAAGCTCTTTTACTTAGCGATACAAAAACAGGAAAAGCCCTTTCATCGCAAATACAGATGAAGGAAGAGGTACGTTCACCAAAAGGTTTTCTTCCTGTAAGAGGTGCAACTATGCACAACCTTAAAAATGTTGACGTCGACATACCTCTCGGAATTCTTACAGTAGTAACAGGAGTCGCAGGAAGTGGAAAATCATCACTCATACGAGATGTTTTTGCAAAGCAATATGAGGACCAGGTTGTATTAATAGACCAGAGTGCAATTACTGCAACAGGCCGTTCAACGGTATGTACATTTTTAGGATTTTTCGATGAAATAAGAAAAGTTTTTGGAGATGAAAACAAAGTAGATAAAGGCCTTTTTACATTTAACGGAAAAGGTTCATGTCCTCATTGTAAAGGGCGCGGGCAGATTACAACGGAACTGATTTTCATGGAGCCTGTAACAACGGTCTGCGAATACTGTAATGGTAGCCGTTATAGTGACGAAGCATTGCAATACAAATATAAAGATAAAACAATTGTAGATGTACTTGCTATGAGTGTTGAAGAAGCCCTTACATTTTTTGAAGGTAATAAAAAGATTACAGAAAAGCTAAATGCACTAATGGAGGTAGGCCTGCCATACATCTCGCTGGGGCAGCCACTCTCAACTTTCTCAGGAGGAGAGAGACAGCGTGTGAAGCTTGCACAGAATATAAAGAAAAAAGGAAATATCTATATCTTGGATGAGCCAACCACAGGACTTCATGCGGCCGATATCGAGAAGGTTGTAGACATTCTTGAAACCATAGTTTCGCGTGGAAATACAGTAATTGTAATTGAGCACAATACAGATGTAATGAAGCTTGCGGACTATATAATAGATGTCGGCCCGGATGGGGGGACTAAGGGTGGTGAAATTGTGTTTACTGGTACACCAAAGGAAATGTATGAAAAGGCAGATACAATTACGGCAAAATATCTAAGGAAATAAGCCATTGGGGACGGAGTTTTTTTGATTTTAAATTGGCAGACATTGAATTGAAAAAATTAGAAAGTGGTTACTGTAAATAATAGACATAAAGTACTTGGTATGATAAGATGATTTTATATGAATATGCAATTAGCTATAGAGTTTATTGTATAGTAAGTTCGTACACTTTTAATTAGGAGGATTTTATAATGGGATGTTTTATCGTACCGGCAACAGAGGCCGTAGTTACTACAGTAGCAACAAAGATTATAGAAAGAAAAGAGTATGATGATGCAACAGCTGAACTTAAGAAAGTAAAGCTTACAAGTAATCTTAAGAAGCTTAATCATATGCTCTGGGGAGGTTCAGGACTTCTTGCATTTGAGCATTTATGGCACGGAGAGATTCAACCATTTTTCCCATTCTTATCAGCTGCAAGCAACCCGGCAGATACAGTTGAGATGCTTAAAGAAATGTCAACAGTAGGAGTTGCAATGGCGGTAGCGGTTACTGCAATTTGGGGAGTCATGACTATTGTGTCAAATGCAATAGAAAAGAGAGAAGAAACTTCTACAATTGAGATGACAGAGGAATCATAAGATGACTTTACTATTAACAGTATTTGCAGCAGTAATTTCAACAGTTGTGTGGTATACAAATGATAAGGCAAGAAAGCTGAAAGTTAGCGCATTATGTTATATGTTTTGGGGAGCATCATTAATGTGGTTTGTCGATGCTATTTTCGAATACATTGAGCTTAGGGCAGAATACTTCCAGCCAGCAGTAGAGGATATGATTAATGATGCATTTCTTGGATTATCTGTAATTGCACTAGCTCTTATTGTATGGGTGCTTATTATTTTAGTAAAAGATCCACTTGGAACAGTTAAAAAAAGTTTAAAAAAATAAGAAATGGAGTAGGCAGTCAGCTCATTATGAGAGGGCTGCCTTTTTACCTTAAATATATTTAAAAGAATGGAATAGTTATGAACAAGTATACATTAAGACAATCACTAATATTATTACTAACAGCAACAATATGGGGCGTAGCATTCGTAGCACAAAGTGTAGGAATGGAATATGTCGGTCCATATACATTTAATGCAGTAAGAACACTAATAGGTGGCTTAGTGTTGCTTCCGTGTATTATACTTTTTAAAAAAATAAAACCAGAAGAAAAAACAGATAAGAAAAATACAAAACATTTGCTAATAGGCGGAGTAAGCTGTGGCATATTCTTATTTATTGCCTCTAGCCTGCAGCAAATAGGTATCCAGTATACCACTGTAGGAAAAGCAGGATTTATCACAGCACTTTATATAGTAATTGTGCCTTTATTAGGACTTTTCATGCGAAAACCAGTTAATATAAAAATATGGATAGGTGTAATTCTTGCAGTAATTGGGATGTATCTTCTTTGTATGAAGCAGGGGGAAAATCAGTTGCAGTCAGGAGATGTTTTGATTCTTGGATGCGCAATAACATTTTCATTTCACATCCTGATAGTTGACCATTTTTCACCACTTGTAGATGGCGTAAAAATGTCATGTATTCAGCTATTTACATGCTCAGTGCTATCAGGCCTTTTTATGTTGATTTTTGAAAATCCTAAGATAGAAAATATTCTAAACGCATGGATTCCAATTTTGTATGCAGGAGCCTTATCCTGCGGTGTAGCATATACATTGCAGATAATCGGGCAGAAAGGATTGAACTCAACAATTGCCTCCCTTATTATGTCCCTCGAATCGGTAATATCACTCTTGGCAGGCTGGATGATTCTGGGACAGAAATTATCTGCAAGAGAATTGCTAGGCTGCGGAATTGTATTTGCGGCTATTATTTTAGTTCAGCTTCCTGACAGAAAGCCATTGGGGACGGGGAAAAATGGCTCTTTGTCTGTCACTAATGGCCATTTAAAGGAGAGAATACTAAGATGAACACATCAAAAAAATATACAGCCTTCTATCATCTTCCTGGTCTGTTTGAGTTTTATGAATTATATAAAGAATTTTTACCACTTTTTCGCCAACATAGAGAGTACTTCTATGACTGGTGCCAAATAGGTTCCATATATGGCGCCCCAGCGGACTGTATCTGGGGTGGCGGTCGTGTTGGATTCGGTGAGCATGACCCACAGGAAGTCATGGCATTAATGAAGGAATATGGAATCTCAGCCCGCCTTACATTCAGTAATTCTCTTCTTAAGGAAGAACATCTTACTGATAAGAAATGTAATGCTCTCTGTGACTTATTTACAAAAAGCCAGGCTGTTTCAAATGGAGTAATAATTTACTCTGATTTATTATTAGAGTATTTAAAAAAGTATTATCCGCAATTTTACTTCATATCTTCCACAACAAAAGTTTTGACAGATTATCAATCATTCCTAAACGAAGTAAAACGCCAGGATTTTAAGTATGTCGTTCCTGATTTCAGGTTGAATAAAGCTTTTGACAAATTAGATACAATGTCACAGGATGAAAAAGAAAAGGTGGAATTTCTTTGCAATGAATGCTGCTGGTTTGGCTGTACAGACCGGAGAGAATGTTACGAGACTGTAAGTCGTAAAAATCTTGGAGAAAAATGTCCGGAGCATTACTGTAAGGCCCCGGAGTCTGAGCAAGGCTATCTATTTTCCAGGGCAATGACAAATCCGGGATTTATCGGAATAGATGACATTAAAAATATATATTTACCAATGGGATTTTCAAATTTTAAAATAGAAGGAAGAGGACTCGGCAGTGCCTTGATTTTGGAATTTTTACTTTATTATATGACAAAGCCACAGTATCAGCTTAAGGTGCGGGAAAAGATTTATTTGGATAATATGCTTGATTTATTTTGAGCGATTGGGCCATTGGGGACGGAGTTTTCTGGCTTTTCAATGAGCCAGAAAACTCCGTCCCCAGTGGCTTCCCAGTGGCTTTTTGGGAGAATTCAATGTTAACTACAATTTTAGACAATATAATTATAATAATCCTAACAGTTTTTGGAATAACAAAAAATCAGTCGCCAGCGTTATTAATTATCAGCGCTGCAGCTTTAATGATACTAATAACATATAGATCATTTTGCGATGAAGCATCAAAACCTATCATTGCACTAAATCTGCTCTCAATGACACTTTTTGCTTTGTTATCAGGAAATTTTGCCGGATTTTTAGTTTTCTTTTTGCAGAAAGACATAAGAAAAATTATTAAAATTACAACAGGTACAGTTTTATTTGTAATAAGTTATCTGATAATAAATGATAATAGCTCTATTGCAATGTGTATGTTACAGACATTAATTTTATTAGCACTTTATATGCTGCTTACACTAATTCAAAAATTAATTGAATGGGCAGACAAGCGCAAATTGACTGAAAATCAGAGGATGGTGCAATCCAACATAAGCGAACTTCATGAAAAGCGATTGAATGAGCAGCTTGTCATGCAAAAGCTTGTAGATGAAAAAAATGCCAGATTACGAGAGCGGGAAAACATCAGCAGAAACATTCATAACAGTGTAGGCCACTCGATAACAGCGGCAATCATGACATTGGATGCAGCCGACATGCTCTACGATGTAAAACCGGAAGAAGCAAGGAAAAAAATGAATGATGCAAACACCAGAATCAGAGGAAGCTTAGAGTCAATACGAAGAGCGGTCCGAGTTTTGGATGAGGAGAATAAAATACTTCTGGCTAAGGATTTGAAGGAAGAATTGCGAACTATCGCAGCAGAATTTGCTATGGACACAAGTATTGAAATTTTTGAGAATTATAATGAAATAGCAGATGAGGTGGAGCTTCCAGATGAGCATGTCGTTTTTCTTGCCGGGGTATTGCAGGAAAGTCTGACGAATGGCCTTAAGCATGGAAATGCAACTGAATTTGTAGTGTTTCTAATGGGAGATACTGCACATGTACGACTTGAAATATCAGATAATGGAGCAAGTGATTTTGATAAGACAAATCAGGCTGCTAAAATCGAGCAGGGATTTGGCTTAAAGAAAATTGATTCATATGTTAAAATGTCTGGAGGAAAAACCAAGTTTACAAATGATGGTGGATTTAAAACAATAATTGAATTGCCTATTTTAGGAGGATAAGATGAGTAAATACAAGGTCTTGCTTGTAGATGATGAAGTGCTTTTGCTGGAAAGTCTTGAAATAATATTAGAGCTTAACGATTTTGAAATCATTGGAAAAGCAAATGACGGAAATGAAGCACTGAAAATACTTGATGAGGAATCAGTACAATGTGATATCGCTCTTGTAGATTTGAATATGAAGGGCATGGGTGGTTTAGAGCTTATAAAAATCATGAAGGAGAAATATACAAAGGTAAAAGTGCTGGTACTTACGACATTTTATGATGATAAATATATAACAGAAGCAATTACAAATGGAGCGGACGGATACCTTCTAAAAGACAGTGGCAAGGACGCAATTATTGGAGCAATAACTCAGATACTTGGAGGAATAACGGTCTTAGACCAGAAGGTAATGTCTAGGCTTGCAGGTCTTATGCTTGCACATGCAAACAGTGTAGCAAAAGAAGATAACTCTATAAATGAAAGTACAATCAACGCTCTCGACATTGCAGCAGAACTGACAGAACGAGAGAAAGAAATCTGTCATCTCATGGTGGAGGGACTGACCAACAGGCAGATAGCAGACTCTTTATACATTTCAGAAGGAACTGTCAAAAACTATATTTCCAACATATATGATAAAACGGGAATCCATGACAGGGTAAAACTTATAGTAGAACTCAGGAAAGAATAAAAACAAAGCTGACCATAGTCATACACAAAATATGACTGTGGTCACTTTTTTTAACTTTATACCTGAATCCGTGAAGTTCATTTTTCAACGTCCTCTGAAACGCTCATAAATACTACATTTCCTTAAATTTCAACGATTATTTTATATTCACCTTTTGGGTGAATGAAATTTCTGCTAAAATAGACCTATAAATCAGGCAAT
>JAXJTU010000070.1:0-4847 GCA_036309425.1 Agathobacter sp. | reverse complement strand
ATACAAAAGCATAAATCATTGAACCAAAGTAAAAAATAAACATGATACGGGTCATAATTTTATGTGTGTCCGGTTCACTAAAGTAGTATTCAGAAACCTGCTTCTGTAATCCGTTTACAGTCCATTTTAAATCAGCAGACAGCTTGTCCATTAATGCTTTATAGGTATCGTCACCTTTTCTTATCCGGCCTGTTACAGTTAATTTTTCTATAGTTGGAAGTCCCTCTTCGCAGGTGTCAGGTGAAAGAAGAACAATGTCACATCCATTTTGAGTAACGGTATAGTAATAGTAACCTGATGTCCCCATGAAATTCGTTCTCGTGTAGCCGGTAAAGTAGAGGTTAGTATATTCCCTCTTTACGAAATAATCCCCCGAATTATAAGTGGCTTCTAAGGTTTTAGAAGTATCCGCTATATTCGGTGAGTAGATATCACGAAGTGGGAAAATGAACCACAGGGAAAATAGAATAATCAAATATACAATTGGTGAGAAAAGCCTGCGTTTGTAAAAGGCTTTAATATTTCTTGTTATATAATGTTCGTAATTATCAATCATATGCCTAGTATAAAGGTTTACAGGAGAATAATCAACCTTGCTTTTCCATATAAAAATTGCTAGTATAATACAGTATAAGAGAGCATGGAAAATATATTTTTACAGGTAAATAAAATGGATTCATATACAAATTTTGCACAAGTCTATGATATGTTCATGGACAATGTCCCATATGAGAATTGGTGCAATTATATAGAAAAGATTTTCAAACAGAATAATATTAATGATGGTGTAATTTTAGACTTAGGCTGTGGAACAGGCAAGATGACTAATATTATGGCTCAAAAAGGATATGATATGATAGGTGTCGATCTTTCTGAGGACATGCTTGATATTGCAAGAAGTGAGACTTGTGAGGATATTTTATATCTGATGCAGGACATGAGGGAGCTCGAGCTTTATGGAAGTATAAAGGGAGCATACTGTGCGTGTGACTGCCTTAATTATATCCTGGATGAGGATGAGCTTTTAGAGGTATTTAAGAATGTTGATAAATATTTAGAGTCAAAAGCGCCATTTATTTTTGATATTAATACAGAGTATAAATTTAATACACTGCTTGCAGAGAATACCTTTGCAGAAAGCAGGGAAGAGGGAAGCTTTATCTGGGAGAATTATTTTGATAGGGATTCGCAGATAAACGAGTATTATCTTACTCTTTTTATAAAGGATGAGAACGATAGTAAACAGAGATTTTTACGTTTTGAGGAGACTCATTATCAGAGGAGTTATCCTCTTGATTTGATTATAGATTTAGTTAAAAAAGCAGGTATGGAAATTGTTGCGATTACAGATATGTACACAGACAATCCGGCTGCTTTGGATAGTGAGAAAATAACGATTGTGGCAAAAGCATCCACAAAAGATAATATAACAGATATGGAGGAATAGAAATGTCAGATTATATAGTACGCGCAATGGCGGCAGATGCAAGCATTCGTGCTTTTGCAATAACTTCTAAGGATATCGTGGAGACTGCAAGAAAAGACCATGATACAACACCTGTTATGACAGCCGCTCTTGGTCGTCTTTTATCAGTTGGAGCTATGATGGGAGCTATGATGAAGGGAGATAAGGATTTACTTACTCTTCAGATTCAGTGTAGTGGTCCGGCAAAGGGAATGACAGTAACAGCAGATTCTCATGGAAACGTAAAGGGATTCGCACTTAATCCACAGGTTGATCTTCCACTCAATTCGCAGGGAAAGCTTGATGTAGGTGGAGCATTAGACCTTGGTATTTTAAGTGTAATTAAGGACATGGGACTTAAAGAGCCTTATGTTGGCCAGTGTCAGCTTCAGACAGGTGAGATTGCCGAGGATTTAACTTATTATTTTGCAACCTCAGAGCAGATTCCTTCAGCAGTAGGACTTGGTGTTCTTGTTGATAAGGATGGTTCGGTAAAGCAGGCTGGTGGATTTATTCTACAGCTTATGCCTTTTACACCAGATGATGTGATTGAGAAGCTTGAGAAGAGAATTGCAGAGATTGATTCAGTGACACAGATGCTCGACAGAGGCCTTAGTCCAGAGCAGATTCTAGAGGAAATCGTAGGGGATTTCGGGCTTGAGATTACAGATACAATTGATACAGCCTTTAACTGTGACTGCTCTAAGGAAAAGGTAAGCAGGGCAATCGCAACAATCAGCAGGAAAGATTTAGATGATATTATAAATGATGGAGAGAGCATTGAGGTAAAATGCCAGTTCTGTAACAGTGCATATAAGTTTGATATTGATGAATTAAAGGAGCTTAGAAAATAAGTGAAGCATGGATTTGTTAAGGTGGCAGCAGTCACTCCAAAGATTAAGGTAGCGGATACAACATATAATGGAGAGCTTATCAGAAAGCATATGGATGAGGCTTGCGAAAAAGGCGCAAAGGTGGTTGTTTTTCCAGAGTTTTGTATAACAGGTTATACTTGTCAGGATTTGTTTTTGCAGGATACGCTTATTGATAGAGCAAAAGAGGAGCTTGTACGAATTGCGGAACATAGTAAGAAGCTTGATGGTATTTTCTTTGTAGGACTTCCACTTGATATAAATGGAAATCTTTATAATGTGGCGGCAGCAGTAGCTGGTGGAGAGGTTCTTGGAATCGTTCCAAAGACTTATCTCCCAAATTACAATGAGTTCTATGAGGCAAGACACTTTAGAAGTGGTGCAGATATGCGCACAAGTTTCTACGAGATACAGACTGGTGATGAGACAGTTTACATTCCTGTGGGAACTGATTTGCTTTTTACATGTGTAAGTATGCCACAGGTAAAAATCGGAGTTGAAATTTGTGAGGACTTATGGACTCCACAGCCACCAAGCATAAGACATGCTACGGCTGGTGCAACTTTAATTGTAAATTTATCTGCATCTGATGAACTTACAGGTAAGAGTGCATACAGAAAAGACCTTGTAGTAGGTCAGTCGGCAAGATTAGTATGCGGTTATATATATGCATCCGCAGGTGACGGAGAGTCAACCCAGGATGTGGTATATTCAGGACACAATATTATCAGTGAGAATGGACATCTTTTAGGAGAGTCTAAGCTTTTCTCAAATGAGATGGTTATTTCAGAGATTGATTTTAAGAGAATCGAAGCTGAAAGAAGAAGAATGACGACCTATAATACTTCAGTAAATGATGACTATACATGGGTTGATTTTAATATTACAAAAGAGGATACAAAGCTGACTCGTTTTGTAAATCCGGCACCATTCGTACCAGGTGCAAAGGCTGACAGGGACCGTCGCTGTGACGAGATTCTTATGATTCAGGCTATGGGATTAAAGAAGCGTCTGGAGCATACAAACTGCAAAACTGCTGTAATTGGAATTTCAGGAGGGCTTGATTCTACACTTGCACTTCTTGTTACAGTAAGAGCCTTTGATATGCTTGGAAAAGACCATGCAGATATAGCAGCAGTTACAATGCCAGGCTTTGGTACAACGGATAGAACTTATGATAACGCTGTTAATCTTATCAGGTGTCTTGGGGCAGAGTTTATAGAGGTCGATATTAAGAATGCAGTTAATGTGCATTTTGAGGATATAGGCCAGGATCCGTCTGTTCATGACATAACATATGAGAACGGACAGGCAAGAGAGAGAACCCAGATTCTTATGGATCTTGCAAATAAGAAAAACGGAATGGTAATTGGAACAGGAGATTTATCTGAGCTTGCTCTTGGATGGGCAACATATAACGGAGATCACATGTCAATGTATGCAGTAAACGCATCAGTTCCAAAGACATTGGTAAGACATCTTGTAAGATACTATGCTGACACATGTGGGGATGAGCTTTTATGTAAGACTCTTCTTGATGTGCTTGATACTCCGGTATCTCCAGAGCTTTTGCCACCTGAAAACGGAGAGATTTCACAGAAGACAGAGGATTTAGTTGGACCTTACGAGCTGCATGATTTCTTCTTATACAACATGTTAAGATGCTCTTACGAGCCACAGAAGATTTATCGTCTTGCAAAGCTTGCATTCGCAGGAGTATATGAGGATGAGTTTATTTTAAAATGGCTTAAGACCTTTTACAGAAGATTTTTTGCACAGCAGTTTAAGCGTTCCTGTCTTCCGGATGGTCCAAAGGTTGGTACAGTTGCAGTATCACCAAGAGGAGATCTAAGAATGCCATCAGATGCTGTTGCGCGAATCTGGATGGACGAGTTGGAGGCGATATAATGAGAAAGAATGATATGACACCTGCTTCAACCCTGCTTGAAGCGGTTGGAATCATTCTGGGAATGGTCTATTGTGGACTTCAGATTTATTATGGAATAACTTTTCATGTAAGTCCATTTAAGTACATACTTAATCTGCTTATTATGATTCTTGTGTATGCTGGACTTACTATTCTTTCAAATTATCCAGAGAGAATCAATAATATTCCGGCAGAAATATGTACAGGAAAGATAAGAAGCTATTCTTTGTGGATGATTCGTATTGTTAAATTTGTCTTTATTGCAGGTCTTTTGATTCCATGTGTATTTGATGCAGCAGGGAGGGGAATAAGAAGTAATTACAGTATTTTTGTGATTGGAGTTATTCTTATAGTTGCAGTCTACTGTGAGTACAGAATAATACAGGAATTAAAGAAAATGCGAAATGACAAATGATTACTGATGTGTTTATAATTTTAGGAGTATTAAATAATATGAAAAATTAGTAACTATTCAGAACCCCCATTAGCCCAATATGACTTCGGTATTACCGTTTAGTGCTTCTCGGATAGTTGTGAATGCATTAATTCCATGCTTTCTGGCTGTTCCAACGCAGCTCATTAT
>JAXJTU010000069.1:0-63791 GCA_036309425.1 Agathobacter sp. | reverse complement strand
CCCCCCAAAAAAATTACAGCGGCCTTGCATGCCTATACCGCCCTCGCCTTCTGCTGACATACATAACTAAGGTGGTGCAGCCAATCCCCCAAAGCATAAAAAAACCCACCGCATATGCGGTGGGAAATAAAAATCTATGAAACTTTAAGTATGAACTTCTGCAACTCCTTTTCATCAGTCACCTTCTCAATCTGCGCACCGATTCCACGAAGTTTTGATGCAAGTTCTTCATATCCTCTTTGGATATAATATATATCATCTACAACAGTAATTCCATCTGCTGCAAGACCTGCAATTACAAGTGCCGCACCAGCTCTGAGGTCTGGCGCATTAACTCTTGCACCTGTATATTTTGTAACACCATTAATAATTGCAATGTTACCCTCAACCTTAATGTCTGCACCCATTCTTGTAAGTTCATCTACATATTTAAATCTGTTCTCGAAAATACTCTCTGTAACAGTACTTGTTCCATCTGCAATTGCCAGAAGAACAGCCATCTGTGGTTGCATATCAGTTGGAAAACCAGGATATGGAAGTGTTGTAACCTGTGTATGCTGAAGTTTTCCATCAGAGATAACCCTAACAGAATCATCATACTCTTCAACCTTACATCCTACTTCTAACAGCTTTGCTGTTGTTGCTTCAAGATGCTTTGGAATAACATCCTTAACAAGAACGTCTCCACCTGCTGCTGCAACAGCAAACATAAATGTACCAGCTTCAATCTGATCTGGAATAACTGAGTATTCTGTTTTATGAAGTTTCTCAACTCCTACAATTCTAATCACATCAGTACCAGCACCTCTAATGTTAGCTCCCATACTGTTTAAGAAGTTAGCCACATCAACGACATGTGGTTCCTTAGCCGCATTCTCAATAACAGTCTTACCTTCTGCCATAGCTGCAGCCATCATAATATTTATAGTAGCTCCCACTGATACCTTATCCAGATATATATGTGTTCCAATAAGTCTATCAGCTTTTGCAATTACATGACCATATGCAATATCCACTACAGCTCCCATTGATTTGAAGCCCTTAATGTGAAGGTCAATTGGTCTTGCTCCGATATCACACCCACCTGGAAGTGCAACTTCTGCATGCTTATATTTACCAAGTAAGGCTCCAATCAAATAATAAGACGCTCTGATTTTGCGGATAAATTCATTATCAACCTTAACATCCTTAATAAAAGAGCCATTAATTTTTACCGTATGATCATCTACACGGTCAACTCTAGCACCAATTTCCTCAATTGCCTGTAAAAGAACATTGATGTCTCGTACATTTGGCAAATTATCTATTGTTACAGTCTCGTCAGTCATTATTGCTGCTGCAAGTATTGCAAGTGCAGCATTTTTGGCCCCACCAATTTCAACTTCTCCATGTAAAGAATTGCCACCCTTGATCACGTACTGTTCCATATCTCACCTCAAAAATCAGGAGTAAATACTCCTCCTAATATACTATTCGCCATTTTTCACATTGTTATTCAAAAATTGCAGATTTTCAATTATTTTTTCTACAGTTTCTTCTACACCAAGATTGTCTTCTGAAATCTCAATATCTGCGTAGTGCTCATATAAGGGAGTTCTTTCTTCAAAAAGACCATAAAGATCCTGCCCCTCTTTTAATACTACACCTCTTCCCTTGATGTCCGCAAGTCGTTTTTCTAAAGTTGAATACGGAACACTTAGATATACAACTGTTCCAATACTTTTCAAATGCTCCATCGCTTCTTTACCATAAACAACACTTCCCCCTGTCGCAATGATTGTTCGATGTGCATTGATATTTGCATTTACTCTATTCTCAACTTTTATAAAACCTTCTGTTCCAACTTCATCGATAATTTCTCTTAGGAGCTTACCCTCCTGCTCCTGAATAACAAGATCTGCATCCATGAACTGGTAACCTAAAACTTTAGCAAGAATAACGCCAATAGTGCTCTTGCCTACACCAGGCATTCCTATCAGAATAATATTATCATTCATCTGCATCGGAATCACCTGTTTCAAGGTTCTCATCTGCTTCTGTTGAATCATCATTCTCAAGTTCTTCTGTTGTCTCTGTTTCCTCAGTTGTCTCTGGTGCTTCTGTTGTTTCTGGCGTTTCTGTTGTCTCTGGCGCTTCTGTTGTTTCTGTTGTCTCAGAAGACTCTTTAATTTGAGTAAAATAATCATCAAACTTGATCTTTGCAAGCTTCTTCTTGTCTACTTTCCAGCCATCATTTTCCTGCCATTTTTGTAATACTTCATTGTAGTGAGTATCTTTTCTTTCTTTGATAATATTTTCTCGATTAGTCTCTGTTGCTTCAGCATCTGTCTGCGCGTCTATTCTTGCAAAATAATAACTGTTTTCTGTGGTAATAAGTGCCGAAGTCTGTCCCTCTGTAAGCTCATCAAGCGCTTTCTTAAATTCCTCTTCTAATGTATCATTTGAAGAATCATAAGTACCTGTCATTACCTCAAGACCCTGAGCCTTAACAGCGTCTTCTAATGTCTGCTCCTGTGAAAGTGCCGCCTCAATATCCTTAGCTTTCTGCTCAAATCCAGCCTTTTCCTCTTCTGAATATGGAACATAACTGTATGTTGCCTGATCATAATACTGGTTATAATCAATCTGAACATATGAATAGGCTCTCATATTTGCTTCTTCATCTGATACATTTGTATCAACTTCACATGCAATTGCATCATACATCTTCTGCTTAATTGTATATAATGTAAGAAGCTCCTCTACAAGTTCCTGGTCTGCTCCCATCTCATCAAGTGCTTCTTTTGAATTTGCTGCAACAAAGTCTTTTGCTGTAGTCGCAATTGTATTCTTCTCTTCATCTGAAAGCTCCACATGGTACTCTTTCATATGTGCCTTAAGTGAATACATCTCATGGATTGTTTCCATAGTAGTATTCTTCACTTCATCCTGCATGGTTGTTCCGTCTCCGGAATAGCTTGTATTCCAAACGCCCTCACCCATGTACTGTTTATATAAATCATCCATGCTTGCCTGCTGATAGCGACAGAAGAAATTCACAAGTCCAAGTGAGATTTCCTCTTGTCCCATTGTTGCTACTGTTGCATTTTTGTTAATTGAGCAGGCTGAAACTGATGATGTCATAATAATCCCAGCTAAAAGCATGGCTGCTATTCTTTTAAACTTCATATATCCTCCATAGTGCATAATATTGCTAATACATTATAGTGCTTTTCATTCAAACTATCAAGACTTTTCTTCTTCGAGAATCAGCATCTGCATTTCATCCAATAATTCAGATAAAATTTCCAATGTATCTTTATTTTTTTCTCTTGAATTACTTTTAAGAGCATAAATAAAATATGGATTCTCCGCATCCATGGCAAATTTAAGGTAAGATGCATACTTTTCAACAAATACCGGTATCATTGCAGGATCAATTTTTGCTCTTGCAAAAAGCTTGATTTTTAATTCATTTCCTTTTTGCACAATCTCAGTGACATAGAGCTTATGGGCTTTTGCCTTTAGTCTGGCAATTGTCAAAAGATTAAGAACACTCTTTGGCGGCTCCCCAAATCTGTCTATCAGCTCCTCGAGCATCTCATCGCATTCTTCATCGTTCCAAAGCCCGGCAATTCGCTTATAAATATCAAGTTTCTGAAATTCATTAGCGATATATGCTGGTGGGATAAATGCATCCGTTCCAATATCAATGGACGTTTCAAATTTATCCTCTAAGACTTCCTCACCTTTTGCTTCCTTTACAGCTTCATTAAGCATTTTACAATAAAGGTCATACCCAACAGCTTCCATATGACCACTCTGCTGCTCTCCAAGAAGATTTCCTGCTCCTCTTATTTCAAGGTCACGCATCGCAATTTTAAATCCGCTTCCAAGCTCTGAATATTCTTTTATTGCGGCGAGTCGTTTTTCAGCCACCTCTTTTAGCATTTTATTTCTTCTATACATTAGAAAAGCATAGGCGGTTCTGTTAGAACGTCCAACTCGTCCTCTTAGCTGATACAGCTGTGAAAGCCCCATGTTGTCTGCATCATGAATAATCATTGTATTTACATTAGAAATATCTAATCCGGTTTCTATGATTGTTGTAGAAACAAGAACATCTATCTCTCCGTTAATAAAACCGTACATGATTTTTTCAAGCTGTGTTTCTTTCATCTGACCATGCGCAAACTCAACATTTGCATCTGGAACAAGTGCCTGAATTTTGTTGGTCACTTCATCTATATCTTTTACTTTATTGTATACATAATATACCTGACCATTTCTTGCCAGCTCACGGTTTATCGCTTCTCGCACAAGCTCATCATTGTACTCCATGACATATGTCTGGATAGGCATTCTGTCCATTGGCGGCTCCTCAAGAACGCTCATGTCACGAATTCCTATAAGGCTCATGTGAAGTGTTCTGGGGATAGGTGTTGCTGTAAGAGTAAGAACATCTACATTATTTTTAAGCTGCTTGATTTTTTCCTTGTGAGCAACTCCAAAACGTTGTTCCTCATCAACTACAAGAAGTCCTAAATCCTTAAACTGTACATCCTTTGACAAAAGCCGGTGAGTTCCAATTACAATATCAACCTCACCCTTTTTTATCTTTTCAATAGTCTTTTTCTGTTCCGATGAACTTCTGAATCTGCAAAGTAAATCAACATTTACCGGAAAATCTTTCATTCTCTGTGAAAAATTATTATATATCTGCTGTGCCAGTATTGTTGTAGGAGCAAGATAAGCTACCTGCTTGCTGTCCTGCACTGCCTTAAATGCTGCTCTAATGGCAATTTCAGTTTTTCCATATCCTACATCGCCGCAGATTAGACGGTCCATGATTTTACGACTTTCCATGTCCTTTTTTGTCTCTTCTATTGCAAGAATCTGGTCGTCTGTTTCATCAAATGGAAATAGTTCCTCAAACTCTCTCTGCCATACCGTATCCGGCCCATAGACATAACCATTTTCCTTTTCTCTGGCTGCATACAGTTTTACAAGGTCACTTGCAATCTGTCGAACAGCTCCTCGAACCTTAGACTTTGTTTTTGACCACTCCTGACCACCAAGTTTATTTAACTTAGGTTTTCTGGCATCCTTTCCAGCATATTTTTGAATAAGGTCAAGCTGGGTTGCAAGTATATACAAATTTGAACCACCGGCATACTGAATCTTGATGTAATCCTTCACCTTGCGGTCAACTTCAATCTTCTCTATTCCGCAATAGATTCCAAGTCCATGATTTTCATGAACAACATAATCACCTACCGATAAATCTGTAAAACTGGCAATCTGCTCTCCTTCATAAGTACGATGTCTTTTTTTCTTCTTTTTCTTTTCCGCTCCAAAAATATCCGTTTCTGTTATGACTGCAAATCGTAAAATCGGATACTCATACCCTCTCTTTACCTTGCCATAGCAGACCATTATCTGTCCGTCTTTTAATTCATGGTCATAGTCTTCTGTATAAAAACTGTTAAGCCCTTCGTTTAAGAGGTCATCTGCGAGACGCCTGGCTCTTGATCTTGAACCTGAAAGAAGGACTACCTTATAACCATTTTTCTTATATTTTTTTAAGTCCTTTATCAGCAACTCGAAACTGTTATTGTATGAACTTACACTCTGGACATGAATTCCATATTGCCCGTTTGAGTGTAATCCTTTTGCTTTTGAATCAAGTGCGGCAACCGATACACATGAGTACTTTGTAAGTTTTCCAACGATTTCCTTATGTGTAAAGAGCTCATTCATCTGCCCCGGAAGTATATAGCCTAATGCGAGGCGCTGTTTCATACTCTCTGAAAATTCAGTCTCAGTCTGCTCTCCACGCTCAATACATCTACTTAATTCATCGAAAAATACATATGTGCTGTTAGCGTCAAAATAGTCTAAAAGACAATTTTTTTCTCCGACAAAATATGATAAAAATGCATCCATTCCAGCACACATATTAAGCTCTTCCCATTCTTCAGCATGCTCTTTTGCCATCGAAAGAACCCTGTATGCTTCCTCTGTTTTCATCTCTGCCCGCAATTTATCTGATACAGCTTGTGCTTCTGTGAGTATTTTTTCAATTCCTGTTTTTTTCTGTTCTTCTGTAAGAACAAGTTCGCAGGCTGGATAAATGACTAGCTGGTCTAAATTTTCGATAGACTTCTGACTTTCTGTATCAAAACTTCTAATCGTATCAACTTCATCGCCCCACATTTCAATTCTAGCCGGATTCTCCTCGGTCAGTGGGAAAATATCCAGAATTCCTCCTCGAAGTGCAAATTGCCCCATCGCCTCTACCTGGTACTCTTTTTCATATCCAAGCGCTACTAGTTCGTCTGCTATTTTCTTAAGGTCAATTTCATCACCTGGCTTAACCTGAAGAATGCCATCCCACAAATTCTGTGGCATGGCCATTGTATTCATTAATGCATCAAACGTTGTAACAAGCGTTGTGTATTCATTCTCTTTTATTGATTTGAGTGCATTTATTCTTTCTGATGTAAGTACATTTCCCCTTAAATCCGACTGATAAAAAAGAACATCTTTGGCTGGATAGTACACTACATTTTTGTCAAAAAATCTGTAATCATCATACAGCTCCCTTGCTCTTTGCTCGCTGGCTGTTACTATTAATTTGTTCTTTTTTCCGAATGCGTATATCAAATGTGGCTTTTGCTGGTCAATACAACCGGTTATTGAAATTAAACCTTTATTTTCTGCAGTCTTAATCATATCTTCAAAGCCACTTAAGCCTTGAAGCGGTTCAACAAACGTTCTCACATATGCCCCCTATTTTTTTGCGTTAAATTTATTCATTGCGCCATCAACATCATCGTTTATCATAAGAACAGTCGCATCCATGGCGTCTTTTATTGCTTCTTCTACCCTTTGTCTGTCTTCATCTGAAAATCTTCCAAGAACATGGTCTGCAAGGTCCCATCCATCTGGTTTTTTACCTACTCCAACCTTAATTCTCTTAAAGTTTGAAGTACCTGTCATAGCAATTATATTTTTTATTCCGTTATGTCCTCCGGCACTTCCTTTTTTTCGGATACGAATGTTTCCAGGATCAAGCGAAATATCATCAAATATTACTATCATGTCCTCTTCTTCATCGAGCTTGTAGAAATTCATAACCTCAGCAACCGATTCTCCACTTAGGTTCATGTAGGTCTGTGGTTTAACAAGAAGTACCTTTACGCCCTCTATGCAGCCTGTTCCGCAAAGTGCCTTGTGCTTCTTATCCTTTACACTAATATTATATTTATTTGCAAGTGCATCGATTACATCGAAACCAATATTGTGTCTCGTGTGCTCATATTTCTTATCCGGATTTCCAAGTCCAACTATTACAAACATTTTTTTGATTCTCCTTAAATTTTGGCTCGAAATTGTGCGTCCTTTTAGCTTATCTCGTAATAAAACAGGTACTGCTGTACAATTCCGGCTACTCCTTTGTAGCGGTCGAAGTCGAAGCCATTTTGGTAATATTTTGCTAACAGCTGCTTTACATGAGTATCTATTGGGAATGCATCTACGTGATGAAGGCCGAACAGGCAGATGCAGTTGGCTACTTTTTTGCCTATTCCTTTTCGTTCCATCAGGCTTTGCATTGCATCATCGTAGCTCATGGTTTTTAATTCGTCAAGCCATTTGGGATTTTCTTTTGCATATTCATAAATTAGTTTCAAATATTCATTTCTATAGCCTAATCCAAGTGTGCTGTCATCCCAGAATTCTGGTTCAACCTCTCCCGGATACGGGAATCTGTATTCTCCTCCAAGGGCTGGTAATTCACATCTTGTACAAATCTTATCTATACTCTGTGTAATTCTCGAAATATTATTATTCTGTGAAATTATAAAAGAGACTATAATCTCCCACAAGTCCTGACGTAAAATTCGAACTCCGCTCCCCTTTGAATAAGCCTCCTTAAGATGCTCATCCTCCGATTCATTTATAAGCCTTGCCACATTAGCATAATCTGTATCCAAATCAAAATACGAGCTCCATATCTCATTCCACTCCTGTTCATCACAAGACATAGAAAACTCAATTCCATCCTGACAAATTTCAAGCCTCTTACCAAATGCAACTACACTATATCTATTCTCATCAATCTTCTTCCACCTAAAGCACTGCCCACTTGTAGCAATCTGCTCTAAATCCATATTTTCTATTTCAATTTTATACATCTGTATCTCCAACTACCTTTCTTCCAAGTCAACTCACGACCTTATCAATTTGTGACCATTATTATGAACTTTGCATGAAACATTCACCAAATCACAATCAACTCCTGAAATCACACCGATCCTAATTATAACCACTAACCTGCATCTCCTCAACATACATCTCAGCATCGTGGATATGGTATGCGGTATGTGAGGGGGCGGCGGGTGTAGGGTGGGCAGGTGCTGGTGTGCGGGGCATGGAGGCTATGGCATAATATGGTGACGAATAATGAGGAAGGGGTGCAATTGGTTAGGTTTCATTACCCAAAACGTCCAGAGGGAATTTGCCCGGACGGCAAATTCAGGCGACAAGGGGCACGGACGCCCCTTTTGAGCCGACTCGCAGGACCGACAACACACTATAAAAATGAAACCTTAGCAATTGCCCCCTTCCGAATGTTAGTCACCATATTATGCCATAGCCTCCATGCCCCGCACACCAGCACCTGTCCCCCCTACACCCGCCGCCCCCACATACCGCATACCATATCCACGACGCTGAGCCACCCCAAAAAAGAAGGAGCAGATGCGTCGCATCTGCTCCAATTATAAAGCATTTTATTCTGCATTTTCAATCTCAGTTTTATACTTATCAAGTATAAGATTCTGGATTGCCACACGTGTGTCGGAATTAATAGGATGTGCAATATCTCTATATTCTCCATCGCTCGCTTTTCTGCTAGGCATAGCAATAAAAAGACCCTTCTCACCTTCGATGACCTTGATATCATGTACAACAAATTCCTCATCGATTGTAATAGATACCACTGCCTTCATTTTTCCTTCTTTGTCCATCTTGCGAATTCTCACGTCTGTAATATTCATGTCTGTCCCCCTTAATTTATATCATGTGCTTTTTATTACCTGCTTTAAGGTTTGCACATTATAGCATATACCTCTCACCGTGTTCTTCAACCACTTTGATTTTCTCATCACCACAATAATATGTGTTAGGTTTTAAAGTGCTTCCACTTTCCACGATACAGTTTTCAACGTGTGTATTATCCCCAATATAAACATTATTCAAAATTATGGAATTCTTGATAACACAATTCTTACCAATGAATGCCTGTTTGAAAAGTATTGAATTTTCAACCTTTCCATTAATTATGCAACCACTTGCAATCAGACTATTACTAATGTCTGAACCAGCATTAAACTTTGCTGCTGGAAGATCGCTTACCTTCGAATAAATCTTCGGCTCCTCTCTGAAGAAATAATCTCGGACACTTGGCTTAAGGAAATCCATATTAGTTTTGAAATATGCATCTACATCTGCAATATTGCTCCAATATGAAGTTGCCTTATATGCATAAATTTTCTTAACATTTTTATATCTTATAAGTATATCACTTACAAAATCATATCTGTTTTCTTCGGCTGCTTTTTCGAGTAACTCAATGAGCTGTAAACGTCTCATGATGTATACTCCAGTCGAAATTGTATTAGAATTTGCCATAAGAGGTTTTTCCTCGAATTCAATAATCTGTGAATCCTCGTTCATTCTTACGACACCATATCTACTAACATCTGTATTAGCAGGCATATCTTTGCATACAACTGTAATATCAGCATTCTTTTCGATATGGTACTCTAATAATTTTCTAAAATCTGCCTTATATACGCAATCACCACTCGAGATAATTACATAAGGCTCATGACTCTTCTTAAGAAAATCGATATTCTGATACATAGCATCTGCTGTACCTCTGTACCAGTCACTGTTATCAGGTGTAACAGTTGGAGTGAATATATACATACCTCCCTGTTTTCTTCCGAAGTTCCACCACTTTGACGAACTCAAATGTTCGTTCAAAGAACGTGAATTGTACTGAGTAAGAATTGCTACTGTATGAATATGGGAATTACTCATACTGCTTAATGCAAAATCTATACATCTGTAGCTTCCACCCATTGGCATTGCTGCGATAGCTCTTTTCTTAGAGAGTCCTTCCATTCTCCTGCTGTTTCCACCAGCCAAAATTATTCCAATTGCTCTCATTCGCTATCACCTGCCTTAATTATTACTTCACCACTCTCAAGCATTCCGTCTTTGTAATCAGACAACTCTGTCACACCTGAGATAGCTGTATTTTTGCCTATTTTTACTCCTGCTGGAATTACCGAATCTTCACCTACAGTCACAAGGCCAAATGAATATACGCTTTCGTTATATTTGTTTGGTGCTTCATATCCAACACCCAACGTACAGTTTTCACCAATCACACAGTTCTCTGCAATAATTGATTTGTCGATTGTAACGCCATCTTCAATAACCGTATCTTTCATGATAATTGAATCTCTAACGACTGAATTCTTGCCAATTTTTACATTAGAACCAATTACTGAATTAGATACATATCCATACACATCTGTTGACTCTCCTAGAATACTCCTCTCAACATGTCCTTCCGGAGCTATATAAAGAGGCTCTATCGTATCGATTTTTGTATAAATTCTCCAGTATTCTTCATACAAATTAAATTCCGGAATCAAATCGATAAGCTCCATATTCGCTTCCCAGTATGAACCTAATGTTCCAACATCCTTCCAATATCCATTAAACTCATATGCAAAAAGACGTTTATTATTTTCAAAGCAATATGGAATAATATGCTTTCCAAAATCGCAACTTTGTACATCTTTCATAGCGATTAATGCATCTCTAAGCACAGGCCATGAGAAAATGTAAATACCCATAGATGCTAAATTGCTTCTAGGATTTGCCGGCTTTTCTTCAAATTCTGTAATCTGATGGTTTTCATCTGCTATTACAATACCAAAACGGCTTGCTTCTTCAATAGGAACCGGCATTGATGCAATAGTAACATCGGCATTGTTTTCCTTATGAAAATCAAGCATTACCTGATAATCCATCTTGTAAATATGATCACCAGATAAAATTAAAACATATTCTGGGTTATAACTATCTATGTATCGTAAATTCTGATAAATAGCATTGGCTGTTCCTGTATACCATTCACTATTGTTACTCTTCTCGTAAGGTGGTAATACGGTAACTCCACCATCATTACAATCCAAATCCCACGGAATACCAATTCCAATATGCGAATTAAGTCGTAATGGTTGATACTGTGTCAATACACCTACCGTATCAATTCCTGAGTTGATACAGTTACTAAGTGGAAAATCAATAATTCTGTATTTTCCTCCAAATGCAACTGCTGGTTTGGCAACATTTGCTGTCAGAACTCCAAGTCTGCTGCCCTGACCGCCTGCAAGAAGCATGGCTATCATTTCTTTTTTAATCAATTAATCACCCCTTGTCTGTTCTTATTTTGATATAGAGTAATTATAGCATATCCAATTAAAGCAAACAACACTTTTAACAATTTTGAATAATAAGCCATAAATTTTTTGTCGATTTCTACCATTTATTGGAAATTATTTTTTCGAAAAAACATCATTGTATATTTATTTGCAAATTATTAGTATAGATGTATAATCAATATGGAAGTATTTGATTTTAACAGAGAGGTAACAGACTAATGTACAAATTAGATTTTAATAAACCAATTAACGTTCACTTTATGGGCATCGGTGGCATAAGCATGAGCGGACTTGCTGAGATTCTTCTTGATGAAGGTTTTAAAATTTCAGGCTCAGATTCAAAAGAATCAGCATTAACAAAAGGTCTCGAGGCAAAAGGAGTCAAAATTATTTACAGCCAGACAGCGACCAACATCACTTCTGATATTGAGCTCGTTGTTTACACTGCTGCAATCAAAGAAGACAATCCGGAATTCCTTGCCGCAAAAGAAAAATCTATTCCTATGCTCTCAAGAGCTGAACTTCTTGGACAGATTATGGATAATTACGCACAATCAATTGCCATTTCCGGAACACACGGAAAGACAACTACTACTTCAATGATGAGTCAGGTTCTTCTTGAAGCAAAAACCGATCCAACAATTTCTGTTGGTGGAATTTTAAAAGCAATCAATGGTAACCTTCGAGTTGGTAATTCAGAAGTTTTCATCACAGAAGCATGTGAATACACAAACAGTTTTCTCAATTTCAGACCAAAATATAATGTCATATTAAATGTCGAAGCTGAACACCTTGATTTTTTTAAGGACCTTGAAGACGTAAGAAATTCATTTAAAAAATTTGCTTCTAATACAACAGCAGATGGAACTATAATCATTAACGGTGAAATTCCAGAGTACTCACAACTCGTCGAAGGGCTTTCTCAGAATATTATTACATATGGCCCTGATTCTTCCTTTGATTATTATCCTGCTAATATTAGTTTTGATGATAAAGCATGTGCTTCATATACAGCAATGCACGCTGGCGAGAAATTATTTGATGTAAAGCTTAATGTTCCTGGAAATCATAATGTAAGTAATTCTCTTGCTGTTATTGCCCTTTCAACTACCATCGGACTTCCTGCGGAAGCTATTCTGGCCGGATTATACAAATTTGGCGGTGCGGACAGACGTTTCCAGTACAAAGGAACGGTAGACGGCGTTACAATAGTTGATGATTATGCACATCACCCAACTGAAATACGCGCAACTTTAACTGCTGCTGCAAACTATCCTCATGAGCGTCTTGTACTCGTGTTCCAGCCACACACCTACTCTCGTACAAAGGCTTTTCTTGACGATTTTGCCGAAGTCCTTTCGATGGCAGATATTGTTGTTCTTGCTGACATTTACGCAGCACGTGAAAAAAATACTTATGGCGTATCTTCAAAAGATATCCTTTCATTACTTAAGGAAAAAGGTACAGAAGCTTACTATTTCCCATCTTTTGAAGAAATTGAAAAATTTTTATTAAAAAAATGTATGAACGGAGATTTGTTGATAACTATGGGGGCAGGAAATGTCCTTGAAATAGGCGAATCTATACTTGGGAAATAATTTATCCACTTTATCCACATATCTATAGTGTATAACCCACTTTAGGTATGTGGATTTTTACTTTGAATTATCCACATAAACCTTTGTCCATTTTTTATTATATTTTGTAGAATTTTGTAAGTTATCCACTTTTCCACATTTTTTTGAAATTTATCAGCTACTTTAACTGTGGGTTTATGAGAACTTCACTTTAAATTATTATTATGCTATAATTGCTCACAGGCTAATTTTGAAAGAGGGTTTGGGTATGGACAACATCCGTTTATATAGCAATTTTTTGAATACGGAAACACATGTTTCAAATAAGTTTATTGATGAGTATATGGTTGAGGCCAATGGCGAATTTGTAAAGATTTATCTTTATCTTCTTCGCCGCCTCGGTTCTGTTGAAAATAATTTTTCAATTTCTGATATTGCTGACCGACTCAATCACACAGAAGCTGATACAATAAGAGCCATTAAATATTGGGAAAAGCAAGGACTTATCGCAGTAGAATACGGAGCAAACGATGTCATCACAGGGCTTGAGATGATTTCTCCTGAAACACCAGCTATAATTAATGCTGTTCAGATGAATCCTCTCAGTTCGGATATGTTATCCACTCCTGCTAATACTGTCAGTAAGGATTCTTCACCTGTTTTGAATACTCCTGCTTATTCCATAAGCCAGGTTAACCCGCAGGCTTCTTCGGCTCAGGCTAGCCAGATTAACTCGCAGGCTTCTTCGGCTCAGGCTAGCCAGACAAGTTTGTCGGCAGTTGCAGGTTCAGTTGGCAATAATACAATAAATAAAGCAGAAACTAAAAAAGAATACACACTAGATGAAATCAAGAACTTTAAGAATGATCCAGAAATATCCGAGTTATTCTTCATCCTTGAAGTTTACTTAAAGAGGCCACTTAGCAGCTCAGACACAAATACTATATTATACTGGTATGATGAACTTCACTTTACATCAGACCTTATCATTCATCTTGTAGAGTATTGTCTCAGTAAGAATCATTCAAGCATTAAATATATGGACAAAGTTGCCATAAACTGGGCCGAACATAACATCACAACGGTTGAACAGGCTAAAGAAAATTCTGCTGCTCACAGCCAGATTTATTATGCAGTAATGAAAGCGCTTGGTATATCAGGACGAAACCTTGTGAGTTCAGAAATGGATTTTCTGAATAAATGGACAAAGGTATATCTTTTTGATAATGAAATTATAGAAGAAGCCTGCAAGCGAACAATCACTGCTATACATCAGCCAAGCTTTGAGTATACTGATACTATCCTTACTAATTGGCACAAAAATCAAGTACATACTTTGAATGATGTTAAACGTCTTGATGAAATTTTCTCAAAAAATAAAAAGGTCACTGTAAATACGGCTGATACACCTACAGTTAAACGCAATAAATTTAACAACTTTAATCAGCGTAATCATGATTTTGACCAGCTTGAGAAAGTTTTACTTACTACATCCGTTCAATAATGGATATAATTGGAGGTCTTAATGGCTCTATCTAATGCACAATATAATGAAATAATGAGAGATTATGAAAGACGCCAGCTTGATAATCGTTACATCACAGCCCAGCGTCTCGATGAGGCTTTTAAGCGCAATCCAAGGCTTCAGGAAATAGATAAAGAGATTGCTTCAACATCTGTTAAGCAAGCACAAAAACTTCTCGGCGGAGACAAAAAAGCTCTTGAAGAGCTTCGTACTCTACTTTCTGATTTAAAAGAAGAAAAAGAAGCTCTAATTTCCTCTCTTGGATACCCATCCGACTATTTTGAACCTATTTATTCATGCAAATTATGCAAAGATACAGGATATATAGACGGAAAAAAATGTCGTTGCTTTAAACAGGCAATAATTAACACTGTATATTCACAGTCAAATATCCAGCAGATATTATCACGTGAAAATTTTTCTACATTTACGTATGACTATTATTCTCCAGATGATATCAATCCTACAACAGGGTTTTCGGCTCTTGCTACAGCACAAAATGCTGTCGCTGAATGCCAGCGATTTATTAATGATTTCAATAATAAACCTAAAAACCTTTTTTTCTATGGTGATACAGGTGTTGGAAAAACTTTTTTATCTAATTGTGTAGCAAAAGAGCTTTTAGATTTAGGTTATTCAGTAATATACTTTACAGCCTTTCAATTATTTGATATATTAAGCAAAGGTGTGTTTGATAAAGACGCTGACGCAATTGCAGCACACCAGAATATATTCGATTGTGACCTGTTGATTATTGATGATCTAGGTACAGAATTATCGAATTCATTTACAACTTCACAATTATTTCTTTGTGTAAACGAGCGTATTCTTCGTCAGAAGTCTACAATCATTTCAACTAATTTAAGCTTAGCTCAAATTAATGATGTTTACTCAGAACGAACTCTTTCTCGAATTTCAAGCAATTATTCGCTTATAAAATTATTCGGAGATGATATTCGTATAAAGAAACGCCAAAGTAACTAAATTTGTTTATACACACTTATGTGTATTATAATATTGATTTAACACTTTATGGAGGAACAAAGATGCCAAACGACGAAAGAATTTTGGAAACAATGCCAGTAGGAACCCTTGGACTTATTGCTACAGAAAGCTGTACTGAATTAAGCCAGAAGGTAGATAATTACTTAAAGGGCTGGAGAGAGCACCGCGAGCATCAGCACAAAGATGACATTGCTTTCAAAGACTACTACAAGGATAGTTACCTCATTAAACCTTACACTCCTAGATTTGGTTCTGGAGAGGCAAAATGCGTTATTAACCAGTCAGTTCGTGGTTATGATGTATTTATCATGGTTGATGTAACTAACTATAGCATTAAATATTCTGTATGCGGTCACGAGAACCATATGTCACCAGATGACCATTTTTCAGACCTCAAGCGTGTTATTGCTGCAATCGGAGGAAAAGCCCGCAGAATTACAGTTATTCTTCCATTTTTATACGAAAGCCGTCAGCACAGACGTACAGGACGTGAGTCCCTTGATTGTCCATTAGCTCTTCAGGAGCTTGTAAACATGGGCGTTGATAACATAATAACATTTGATGCACATGATCCACGTGTTGTTAACGCAATTCCTCTTAATGGATTCGAGAATGTCATGCCAACATACCAGTTTATTAAAGGCATTTTAAAGAATGTTAAGGATCTCACAATCGATGCAGATCACTTAATGATTATCAGCCCAGACGAAGGCGCTACAAACAGAGCAATATACTTTGCAAATGTTCTTGGAGTTGATATGGGTATGTTCTACAAGAGACGTGATTACAGCCGAATCGAAAATGGTCGTAACCCAATTGTAGCTCATGAATTCCTTGGTTCAAATGTTGATGGAAAAGATGTTCTTATTATTGATGATATGATTTCTTCTGGCGAAAGTATGATTGATACTGCCAGAGAGCTTAAGAAGAGAAATGCCGGACGAATTTTTGTCGTTTCAACATTCGGTCTTTTCACAAATGGTCTTGCTTCATTTGATAAAGCTTACGAAGAAGGACTTATATACAGAGTTGTTACAACAAACCTTACTTATCAGACACCAGAATTATTATCTCGCGAATACTATATTAGCTGTGATTTAAGTAAGTACATTGCATACCTAATCGACACATTAAATCACGATTCATCTATCAGTGATTTACTTAATCCATATGATCGTATTCAGGCATATGTTAAGAAATATAAAGAAGCTCAGCTTGCTAATAAAGATAATTAATAATTATTAACTATTATAATTTAATCCATATGACTTACTGCATTTGTTATTTGAATTATATAATTTATGCAGTAAGTCTTTTTTATTTTCAGAGACAACTTTTTCAGAAACAGCTTTTTCAGAAACTATTTCTTTTTTCATTTTCCCCACAATTTCTTAGCAGTTTAGCATATAAATTATCAATAGCTATTGCACCAAATGGGGCTGTTATAATTATTGACATTACAGCTATTGTAAATACTATTTGTCCACAATTCAATCCCATTGCTAAAGGAACTGCTCCTATACCTGCTTGAACAGTAGCTTTCGGTGTGTACGCAATCATACAAAAGAATTTTTCTTTAAATGATAAATTAGTTTTTATAAGACAAACAAACACGCCTATCATTCTAGACGCTAAAGCAAAAAGAATTAAAATTATAGTTAATATGCCCGCATCCATAACATACTTTAGATTTACAGTAACTCCAACAAGTACAAAAAGCATTATTTCTGCACCAAGCCATAATTTGTTGTATTTTATCTGAATTCTAATCGCTAACGCCTCATATTTATTCTTTACAACTACACCCAAACTCATAATCGCAAGAAGTCCGGACATTGGAATAATATCATTAATTTTATTCTCTAATTCCAACAACAAAAATGAAATACTTATAAGTATTAATACTTTTGTTGTATCACGAATATGCTTTCTTTTAAAAAACAACACTAAGCCATATCCTACAACTCCACCCACAAATATACCTGTAAGAATTGATATCGGAATCTTTGTAAATGAAATTAAACTAAAGTCTCCTGCCGCTTCTAACGCTGTCATCGCTGTAAAAATTACTATTACAAAAACATCATCAACTGATGCTCCAGCTAAAATTAATTGTGGAATAGCATGTTCCTGGCCATATCGTTCTTCAATCAACTTTATCATTCTTGGAACAATTACAGCTGGTGATACAGCAGCAATGACACTTCCTACAATTGCAGCCTCTACCCTTGTAATACCAAATAATACTGGACCAATAATTATCACACTCAAAATCTCAAAACAAGCGGGTAGGAAACACATTAGTATTGCTGGCCTCCCCACTTTTTTTAATTCCTTAATATTAAGTAAAAGCCCTGCTCTAGTTAAAATTACAACCAAAGCTATTTGTCTAATTTGCGATGCAATATTGAGCAATGATTCATCAACTATATTTAGTGCATAAGGGCTAATTATTACTCCAGTTAATATGTATCCCAATAAACTTGGTAATTTAAAAACATTAAAAATTTTTCCTAGTAATAATCCCATTAATAATATAATCGCAATACTTGTAAGCACTTAAACTTTCCTCTTTACTTTTCTTTTAATATTATTGTCACTAATAAAAAAGCTGATGACGCTACACCAATTAGTGTAGAAGTCATCAGCTTATAGCAGTTTAGGTAATTATACCAAGGGAGACATTCATTCCCTTAGATTTATTGAATTATACTAACTCAAGAACTACTTCTAAAGCTCCGTCACCCTTACGCTGTCCAATCTTTACAATTCTTGTATATCCACCATTACGATCAACATACTTTGGAGCAACTTCATCAAACATCTTGTTTGTGATATCTTTTCCGTTTACATTGTAAAGAACCTTAAGCATCTGTCTTCTAGCATGAAGACGTGATGGGTTATCTTTCTTGATAGTCTTCTGAACTTCATCGTATACAGTAACTTTCTTACCATCTACAACTTCTTTTACTCTCTTACCATCTTTGTCCTTACGTGGAACCTTAGCTGTTACAGTAACCTCTTCGAAGTTATCTTTCTCTTTTACTGCTAATGCAATAAGACCTTCAGCGATCTTACGTACTTCCTTAGCCTTTGCCTCAGTTGTTACAATCTTGCCATTTGCAAGAAGTGCTGTAACCTGACCTCTGAGTAATGCCTTTCTCTGACTAGATGTTCTGCTTAACTTACGATACTTTGCCATTTTATTATCCTCCATTTGTGGGACGTCCAGCCATGCTCTTCGGTCTTACTTGCTAGACATCGTATCTTGTTGTGACCAAATATGGTCAGTTGCCACTCATGCGTTCTCAGATAGTACTTACTATATTTACAGCTTCTATCTGAACAGACACCACCACGCACTTTGGTCTTATTGGCACTGCCTAATGAGTTATATTAAATAGGTTTTGGAAATTATTCCTCTCCCTGATTTAACTGTAATCCTAATTCTTTTAACTTAGCTAAAACTTCCTCTAATGACTTACGACCAAGGTTACGAACCTTCATCATATCGTCTGGAGTTCTATTAATAAGCTCAGCTACTGTGTTGATTCCAGCACGCTTTAAGCAATTGTATGAACGAACAGATAACTCAAGTTCATCGATGTTCATCTCAAGAACCTTTTCCTGTGCATCGTTCTCTTTCTCTATCATAACCTCTGCCTGCTGTGCAGCATCTGAAAGGTCAATAAAGAGATTTAAATGCTCGCTTAATACTTTAGCCGCAAGGCTGACAGCCTCGTCTGGCTCTAATGTACCATTGGTAAATACATCCAATGTTAATTTATCATAATCTGTAATCTGACCTACACGAGTATTCTCTATTGTAAGATTTACACGCTCTACTGGTGTGTAAATAGAATCCACAGCGATTACACCAATTGGAGTATCCTCTGTCTTATTCTTATCAGCTCCTACATATCCTCTACCCTTAGTGATTGTAAGCTCCATATACAGTTTAGAATCTGCTCCACCATTTAAATGTGCAATCTCTAATTCAGGATTCATAATCTCAAGATCTGAATCAATCTGAATATCTGCTGCTGTAACAACGCCTTCACCTTCGAATTCAATATAAGCAACTTTTGGTTCATTTGTAGAACTATTATTGCGGATTGCAAGGTTCTTAATATTCATAATGATTTCAGTTACATCTTCCTTAACTCCAGGAATAGAGCTAAACTCATGTAATACACCATCAATTTTGACCTGGCTAACTGCAGCTCCTGGTAATGAAGAAAGCATAATTCTTCTCAATGAATTACCAAGTGTTGTGCCGTATCCTCTTTCTAAAGGTTCCACAACAAATCTGCCATATGTCTTGTCTTCTGAAATTTCTGCGATTTCAATTCTAGGTTTTTCAAAATCGAACACTATAAAGTCCCTCCTTCTCGGGTATAGTTGTTGTTGCTATTTTTAAATAGACATAAGTCCAAAAAAGAAATCACCAAACTGACCAAATAAAAATTTGGCCAGTTCAGGAATTCTTTTATTATTATATCTATATTTTTATTTAGAATATAACTCGACGATAAGCATTTCATCTACAGGAACATCAATCTGCTCACGTGTAGGTAAAGCTTTTACAGTTCCCTGTAACTTCTCAGCGTCTACATCTAACCACTCAGGAACGATTCTTCCACCAGCAACTTCGATGATATCTTTCATTCTCTGAATATTCTTCTTGCTTTCTTTGATTTCGATTACATCACCAGCTTTAACAAGGTATGAAGGAATGTTTACCTGCTTACCATTAACAGTTACAAACTTGTGATCAACGATCTGTCTAGCTTCTTTTCTTGTTCTAGCCCATCCCATACGGAATACTACATTGTCAAGTCTTGACTCAAGCATTGTCATAAGGTTTGGTCCAGTTAAGCCCTTCATCTTATCAGCTCTCTCGTAGTAATTACGGAAAGGCTTCTCTAATACACCATAGATGAATTTAGCCTTCTGCTTTTCTCTTAACTGAAGTCCGTACTCAGAAACCTTGCGGTTTGCTCTCTGTAAATTTCTTCTAGACTTCTTATCATATCCTAAAACGCTTGGCTCTAAACCAAGTGATCTGCATCTCTTTAATACAGGGGTTTTATTAACTGCCATCTTAATCTATACCTCCTAATTACACTCTTCTACGCTTTGGTGGACGACATCCGTTGTGAGGTACTGGAGTTACATCCTTGATTGAAGTAACTTCAAGACCGCATGCTGAAAGAGCACGAATAGCTGCTTCTCTTCCTGATCCTGGTCCCTTAACAAATACGTCAACTGTCTTTAAACCGTGAATTAATGCTGCCTTTGTAGCAGTTTCTGCTGCCATCTGTGCAGCATATGGAGTAGATTTCTTTGAACCTCTAAATCCAAGACCACCAGCACTTGCCCATGATAATGCATTTCCTTCAGCATCTGTAAGTGTAACGATTGTATTGTTAAAAGATGCCTGAATATGTGCCTGTCCGCGTTCAACGTTTTTCTTTACGCGCTTTTTAGTTGTTTTCTTTCCAACGTTCTTAGCCATTTCTAAACTAACCTACTTTCTCAAATTATATCAAATGTTATTTCTTCTTATTTGCTACAGTTCTCTTTGGACCCTTACGTGTTCTAGCGTTTGTCTTTGTCTTCTGTCCACGTACTGGAAGTCCCTTTCTATGACGGATACCACGATAGCATCCAATCTCCTGAAGTCTCTTAATATTTAAAGCGATCTCTCTTCTAAGATCTCCTTCTACAGTCTGTGTCTCGTCGATAACTGCGCTGATTTTCTTAACTTCTTCGTCTGTCAAATCTCTAACACGAGTATTAGGATCTACACCAGCTGCCTCAAGGATACGATTAGAACTTACTCTACCAATTCCATAGATGTAAGTTAAACCGATTTCTACACGTTTTTCTCTTGGTAAATCTACACCTGCGATACGAGCCATGTGTGTTTACACCTCCATAAAATTCTCATTATTGTTATAAGTAACTTGTGAAAAATCACTGATATATCTGCAACTATATATCTACTACCGGAATTCATCCATATACAGCTACGGTTGCACGTCCTGAAATGTGTGCATACATATGAATCCCCATATTTGCATATGCGACAGATATCACTCGGTATTATAATATCCATCCAGCTATGCCTCTGTTTATTATGAACAGACCGTAGCAATCTTCGATTGCGAAGGTCGTTCCTGCGAGCCTAAGCGAGTCAGGAACATCCATTGGTCTGCAGCCGCACATAATTAATTGTCTGAACCATTAGGTCCATCTGAAAAAAGGTTATCCTTTTTTACGCACAAACAACAGGGTTGCACTACTTCTAATTAACCCTGTCTCTGCTTATGCTTTGGATTCTCACAGATAATTCTGATGCTTCCTTTTCTCTTGATAACTTTGCACTTCTCGCAAATAGGTTTAACTGATGATCTTACCTTCACAGCAAATCCTCCTTTCTTTATCAAAGTCCCAATTTATCATATAGATTTATGCGGGTACTTTTCCAAAAGTGTCCGTATAGTATTATACATGGTCACTTTCAAGAAGTCAACTAATTAATAGATGTTTTTTTACATTTTTTACTTATCTCTCCAGATAATTCTTCCCTTTGTAAGGTCGTATGGAGACATCTCAATTGTTACCTTATCGCCTGGTAAAATACGAATAAAATTCATGCGAAGCTTTCCACTGATAGTTGCAAGAATCTGATGACCATTCTCAAGTTCAACCTTGAAAAATGCATTTGGCAACTTTTCTACTACTACGCCTTCAACTTCAATAACATCTGCTTTTGACATATAAACTATATCCTCCTGTATTAAATCAACTTATTGGGTATCAAAATAATTCTAGAAAGCCAGCCTCTTTTTCTTCCTCTGTAATAGATAATATCTCAGGCTTTCCCTCTGTAATTAGTATTGTATTTTCATAATGAGCAGATAATGATAAATCTTCTGAAACAACAGTCCACTCATCATCTAGCCATACAACACCCGGACTTCCTATATTAATCATTGGTTCAACCGCCAATGTCATTCCTGGTTTTAATTTAAGCCCTTTATGCGGCCATTTCCTACGAAAATTAGGGATTTCCGGATCTTCATGAAGAGCCTTTCCTATTCCGTGCCCACATAAATCATACACAACTCCATATCCAAAACTTTCCGCAAAATCACCTATTGCACCACTAACATCATTTAAATGTTTTCCTGCGGTTGCATATTTCATTCCTTCAAAAAAACTCTGGTGTGTTCTTTCAATTAAAAGCTGTGCATCTTTACTAATTTCCCCTACACCAACAGTTCTAGCCGCATCGGAATGATAACCTTTATAGATTACGCCTGCATCAAGACTTACTATATCTCCTTCATTAAGAATTCTGTCTGCTCTTGGAATTCCATGCACAACTTCTTCATTAACAGAGACACATATGCTTGCAGGATATCCATACAAATTTAAAAATGATGGTTCACAGCCATAACTTCGTATTATTTCTTCTCCCAAACGGTCTACATCCAAAGTAGACATGCCCGGTTTAATTTCATTTCCAAGCTGTTGATGAACTAATGCAAGAATACGTCCAGCCTCTCGCATTAATTCAATCTCCTGGGCCGATTTAATCGTAACAGGCATTTTATTCACCTAAAATAGCAACAATGTCTGTAAACACTTCATCCATTGGCTTTGTTCCATCAACAGATTTAAGAATTCCTTGTGCCTTGTAATAATCAATAAGTGGCTGTGTCTGCTCATGATATGTTGTAAGTCTCTTCTGTACTGTCTCTGGCTTATCATCATCACGAATAATTAAGTCATTACCACATGCGTCACATTTTCCTTCTGTCTTAGTAGGATTGAAAACGATATGATATGTTGCTCCACAGTTAACACATGCTCTTCTTCCACCCATACGATTTACAATATTCTCGTCTGGAACATCTACATCAATAGCATAGTCCATTGTCTGATTTAATTTTTTAAGTGCAGCATCAAGAGCCTCTGCCTGTGGAATAGTTCTTGGGAATCCATCTAAAACAAATCCGTTTGCACAATCATCCTGCTGAATTCTATCTACAACAAGATCACATGTAAGCTCATCTGGAACTAAAGCACCCTGATCCATATAAGTCTTTGCTTTCTTTCCTAACTCTGTACCATTTTTTATATTTGCTCTAAAAATATCTCCTGTAGAGATGTGTGGAATGTTATACTTTGCAGCAATCTGCTTTGCCTGAGTTCCTTTTCCTGCACCAGGTGCACCTAACATAATAATCTTCATTATATTCTTCTCCTTTCAGCTATTCGAAAATACCACGAATGGAGATACAGGATAACCTATATCTCCAATCGTAAATTAATCATTCAAAAATCCTTTATAGTTACGCACTCTCATCTGTGATTCAATCTGTTTAAGTGTCTCAATAACAACACCAACAATAATAATGATCGATGTTCCACCAAATGAAACGCTTGCCTTAAATACTCCATTAAAGAAGATTGGTACAATTGCAATAAATGCAAGGCCAACGGCACCTATAAATACAATGTAATTTAATATTTGATTTAAGTAATCGCTTGTTGGCTTACCAGGTCTTATTCCTGGGACAAAGCCTCCTGCTCTTTTCATATTATTTGCAATCTCTAATGGATTGAAAGTAATCTGTGTATAGAAATATGCAAATCCGATAACAAGTACAATATAAACAACTAATCCAATTGAATATATTGGCTGTGAAGGATCACACCAGTTTGACTGAGATAATCCTCTTAAAATCTTACTCCAAATACCAGTTCCATCACCCTTACCAACAACGCTGGCAATGATAACAGGAGTCTGCATTAATGACTGAGCAAAGATTACTGGAATGACACCACTTGTATTAACCTTAAGAGGAATATGTGGCTGCTGTCCAGCACCAACCTGCTTATTTCCACGAATTTTACTTGAATACTGAATAGGAATTCTACGTTCAGCACCCTGAAGCACAATTACGAATACTACCATTGCAACAATTATTGCCACGATTATTAGTCCGGCAACAACAGCTTTGGCAATATTACTTTGAGATGCAATAAACTGCTCCCAAAGATTTCCCAAATCCTCAGGAATACGCGAAATAATATTGATAGTTAAAACGATTGAAATTCCGTTTCCTATTCCCTTTTCAGTAATACGCTCACCAATCCACATAAGTACAGCGGAACCTGCTGTAAGTGAAGTGATAACCATAACTACAGTAAGTGGACTTTTCTCTGTAAGATATCCACCTCTGTAAAATCCAATTGTCATCGCAACTGATTCAATTAAACCAAGAGCAATTGTTAAGTATCTTGTGATCTCAGCAATTTTCTTTCTTCCATCTTCACCGTCACGCTGTAACTCCTCAAGCTTTGGAATAGCAATTGTAAGCAACTGCATGATAATTGATGATGTAATGTATGGTGTAATGTTCAGTGCGAATACTGACATATTGATAAATGAACCACCAGTAATTGCATTAACAAATCCGAATCCGTCTGTAGAATTTTTCTCAAACCAATCCTTGAATACTGAGCCATTAACACCCGGTACCGGAAGTTCACTTCCGATACGGATGACAACAAGCATCAATAATGTAAAGATAATTCTATCTCTTACATCTTTTACCTTAAATGCATTACGAAGCGTTTGAAGCATTAGATCACCTCTGCTTTTCCACCAAGAGCTTCGATTTTCTCTTTAGCGCTTGCGCTAAATGCATCAGCCTGAACTGTAAGCTTCTTAGTAAGTTCACCATTTCCAAGAATCTTAACACCATCTCTTGGGTTCTTAACGATTCCAGCCTCGATTAATGTCTCTACTGATACTACTGCATCATTATCGAATCTCTCAAGTGCTGAAAGGTTAATACCAATGATAGTCTTAGTATTTCTATTCTTGAATCCTCTCTTAGGGATTCTTCTATATAATGGCATCTGTCCACCTTCGAAACCGATTCTAGGTGCTCCAGAACGAGCCTTCTGACCCTTATGACCCTTACCAGCAGTCTTACCGTTACCTGAGCCGTGTCCACGACCTCTTCTGAAATTATCACTATGCACTGAACCAGCAGCTGCTTTTAAATTAGATAAATCCATCACGGTACCTCCTTGTCTTATTCTTAAACTTCTTCAACCTTAACGTATGGTGCTACTTTACGAACAGCGCCCTGTGTTGCAGCGTTGTTTGGTAATTCAACTGTCTTTCCTAACTTAGTTAATCCAAGAGCTTCAATAGTCTTCTTGTTCTTAGGAACTGCACCGATTGTAGATTTAATTAATGTAACCTTAACCTTATCTGCCATTTTTGCGTTCCTCCTATCCTAAGATTTCTTCAACAGATTTTCCACGAAGTCTAGCAACTTCTTCTGGGCTTCTTAACTGCTTAAGAGCCTCAATAGTAGCAAGTACTACGTTCTGCTTATTGTTTGATCCTAAAGATTTTGTTCTGATATTCTGGATACCAGCGATCTCGCATACTGAACGAGCTGGACCACCAGCGATGATACCAGTACCTTCAGGAGACTTCTTTAATAATACAGAAGCACCTGTGAATTTTCCTGTTACATCGTGTGTAATACTCTTATTCTCGTCTAACTTAACAGTTACCATGCTCTTAATTGCGTCTTCTTTACCTTTGCGGATAGCTTCAGGAATTTCTGCTGCTTTTCCGAGTCCGGCACCTACATGACCATTCTTGTCACCGACAACAACGAGAGCAGTGAAACGCATTGTACGTCCACCCTTATTAACCTTAGTTACACGCTTGATGTCAACTACGTTGTCAACTAATTCTAATTGACTTACATCAATGATTTCACGTTTCATGTCTGTCTCCTCCTAAAACTCTAAACCAGCTTCTCTAGCTGCTTCAGCTAATGCTTTAATCTTTCCTGCGTAAATAAAACCGCCTCTATCGAAGACAACAGTTGAAATACCTTTATCTAATGCTTTCTTTGCGATTACAGTACCAAGCTTTGCTGCTGCATCTAAGTTATTAGTCTTCTCAAGCTCTGCCTTAACGTCCTTATCAAGTGTTGAAGCAGCTACGAGAGTATTTCCAACTGTATCATCAATAATCTGAGCATACATATGGTTATTACTTCTGAATACAGCTAAACGAGGACGCTGTGCTGTACCAGCAAGATGATGACGCATTCTGTTATGTTTCTTTACACGAACTTCTGTTCTTGATTTCTTACTAACCATTACTTGTCCACTCCTTTAATTATTTTTTACCAGTCTTACCAACTTTACGTCTAATAACTTCATCAGCATACTTGATTCCCTTACCCTTATATGGTTCTGGAGCTCTCTTAATTCTGATTTCAGCTGCGTACTGGCCAACTTTTTCTTTATCGATACCCTTAACAATGATCTTGTTATCCTGAACTTCTGACTCGATTCCTTCTGGATCTGTCATCTCTACTGGATGAGAGTATCCAAGGTTAAGTGTAAGCTTGTTTCCAGACTTCTGTACTCTGTAACCAACACCGTTAACCTCAAGAGTCTTTGTGTAACCTTCTGTTACACCAACAACCATGTTGTTGATAAGTGTTCTTGTTAATCCATGTAAGGATTTCATCTTCTTCAAATCGTTAGGTCTTGTAACAACAATTGTGTCACCTTCTAATTTGATATCCATCTCTGCAGGGAGTGTTCTCTCAAGAGTTCCCTTTGGACCTTTTACAGTCACATGATTATTTTCTGCAATATCAACTGTTACTCCAGCTGGTACTGCGATTGGCATTCTTCCTATACGTGACATGCCCGTACCTCCTTAAAAATTGTATGTCCGATCTCATGATCGGTTTATACCTTTGGGTTACATTTGTTCATTCTTACTACCGCTGAGTATTCGTAGGATTTATTACCCTCAAATAAGAATGTACTAGATGTTCCTGTTCGCTATGCTCTCAGGAACGGCCTCCACTCGTCTGACGACTCGTTGCGGTCTACCAAACGAAGCAAAGAACCTCTCCACCAACCTGAAGCTTGCGAGCCTCTTTGTCAGTTACGATTCCCTGGTTTGTTGAAAGAATTGCGATTCCAAGTCCACCAAGAACTGAAGGAATTTCGTTCTTTCCAGCGTATACACGAAGACCTGGCTTAGAAATTCTCTTAATTCCTGTGATGATCTTCTCGTTCTTATCAGCACCATACTTAAGTGTGATGTGAATTGTCTTAAAGTTTCCATCCTCAATGATGTCGTACTTCTCAATAAATCCTTCATCTACAAGGATTCCTGCGATAGCAACCTTAATCTTTGAAGCTGGTACATCTACTGTATCATGTTTTGCAGTATTTGCATTACGGATTCTTGTAAGCATATCTGCGATTGGATCACTTGTCATCATCATGACCGATATCCTCCTTAAAAATAAAAATTGTTATCTGTTACAAAGTGTAAAGAAGCGAAGCTTTTACCAGCTTGCTTTCTTTACTCCAGGAATCTGTCCCTTGTATGCTAACTCACGGAAGCAAACACGGCAGATACCATATTTCTTTAAAACTGAATGTGGACGTCCACAAATTCTACAACGTGTATAAGCTCTTGTAGAGAACTTAGGCTTACGCTGCTGTTTAACTTTCATACTTGTCTTAGCCATTAGAATTCCTCCAATTATTTAGCAAAAGGCATGTTGAACTGAGTTAATAACTCACGTGCCTCTTCATCTGTCTTAGCTGTAGTAACGAAAATAACATCCATACCACGAACCTTGTCAACCTTATCGTACTCGATCTCAGGGAAAATAATCTGCTCCTTGATTCCAAGTGCATAATTTCCACGTCCATCGAATGCGTTTGGATTAACTCCACGGAAGTCACGTACACGTGGAAGTGCTAAGTTAATGAGACGATCTGCAAACTCATACATCTTCTCACCACGTAATGTAACTTTACATCCGATTGGCATATTCTCACGAATCTTGAAGTTAGCAATAGCGTTCTTTGCTTTTGTTGTAACTGCCTTCTGACCTGTAATTGTCTCCATGTCCTTAACAGCTGCCTCAAGAATCTTTGCGTTTTCCTTAGCTTCACCAACACCCATGTTAACAACAATCTTGTCAAGCTTTGGAATTTCCATTGAATTTTTATATCCGAACTTTTTGATCATTGCATCTTTGATCTCGTTCTCGTACTGTTCTCTAAGTCTACTCAACGTTTATATCCTCCTCTCTCAAAATTAATCGATAACATCGCCTGTTGACTTTGCAAAACGAACTTTCTTATCTCCATCCATCTTGAATCCTACTCTTGTAGGTGTTCCCTTATGAAGATACATAACGTTTGATGCATCAATAGGTGCTTCCTGATGAACGATACCACCCTGCTGGTTAGCCATGCTTGGCTTTGTATGCTTTGTAACCATATTGATACCTTCAACAAGAAGTGTGTTATTCTTTGTATTTACGGCAATTACCTTGCCCTCTTTGTCTTTGTCTTTTCCAGCGATAACCTTTACAGTATCACCTTTCTTGATTTTCATGCTTGCCATTCGACTTTCCTCCTATAATACTTCTGGAGCCAGAGAAACAATCTTCATGAACTGCTTCTCACGAAGCTCACGAGCTACTGGTCCAAATATACGAGTTCCCTTTGGAGTTTTGTCATCTTTGATAATAACTGCTGCGTTTTCATCAAACTTAATATAGGAACCATCTTTACGACGAGCACCCTTTACTGAACGAACAACAACGGCCTTAACTACATCGCCCTTCTTAACAACACCGCCTGGTGTTGCATCCTTAACAGATGCTACTACGACATCGCCGATGTTCGCATATCTTCTAGTCGATCCACCCATAACTCTGATCACAAGGAGCTCCTTAGCGCCAGTGTTATCAGCAACCTTAAGTCTGCTTTCCTGCTGTACCATGCTTGTAGCCTCCTTTTATTATTTTGCTCTTTCCATAATCTCAACAAGTCTCCATCTCTTGTCCTTTGAGAGTGGTCTTGTTTCCATAACTTTTACTGTATCACCGATTTTTGCATCGTTTGTCTCGTCATGAGCCTTTAATTTATAAGTCTTCTTAACGATCTTGTTGTAAAGTGGATGTCTTACGTTATCTCTTACTGCTACAACGATTGTCTTATCCATCTTATCGCTTACAACAACACCAACACGTGTTTTTCTAAGATTTCTTTCTTCCACGGTTTAAATCTCCTTTCTTATAGGATTAAATTATTCAGCAACTTTCTCTTTTTCTGTGATAACTGTCTGAATTCTAGCGATGTTCTTACGAACCTCTTTAATTCTAGCTGTGTTATCTAACTGGTTAGTTGCATTCTGGAATCTTAAATTGAAAAGTTCTTTCTTTGCATCAACTAAAGCTGCATTTAAATCTGCAACTGACTGTGACTTTAATTCATTAACATATGCACTAGTTTTCATTTGATACACCGCCTTCTAAATCCGCACGTGAAACTACCTTACACTTACATGGTAATTTATGTGTAGCAAGACGTAAAGCTTCTCTAGCTACGTCTTCCGGTACTCCGGAGATTTCAAATAATACTCTACCTGGTTTAACAACTGCTACCCAATATTCAAGGTTACCTTTTCCTTTACCCATACGAACACCCATAGGCTTCTGAGTAATTGGCTTCTCTGGGAAGATTTTAATCCAAACCTTACCACCACGCTTGATATGTCTTGTCATAGCAACTCGGGCAGCCTCAATCTGGTTAGCCTTGATCCAACATGGCTCCATTGCTACGATACCGTACTCACCATAAGTGATTTTGTTACCTCTTGTAGCCTTTCCAGCCATAGAACCACGGAACTGTTTACGATGTTTAACTCTCTTTGGCATTAACATAATTACTGAGCTCCTCCTTCCTTATTAGCCTTTGTAGGAAGCACCTCTCCTTTATAGATCCAAACCTTTACACCTACTTTTCCGTAAGTTGTATCAGCCTCTGCGAATCCATAATCGATATCTGCTCTTAATGTCTGAAGTGGAATAGTTCCTTCTGAGTAGAACTCTGTACGAGCCATATCAGCTCCACCAAGACGTCCTGAACATGCAGTCTTGATACCCTTAGCACCAGCCTTCATAGCACGGCCCATGCAAGACTTCATTGCTCTACGGAAAGAAACACGGTTCTCAAGCTGTAATGCGATGTTCTCAGCTACTAACTGAGCATCCTTGTCTGGTCTCTTTACTTCCTGAACATCTACAACAAGCTTCTTCTCTGTAAGCTTCTGAACTTCACGCTTAACAGCCTCGATCTCTGCTCCACCCTTACCGATTACGATACCTGGCTTTGCTGTGTAGATGATAACTTTAACACGGTCTGATGATCTCTCGATTTCAATCTTTGAAACACCAGCAGCGTATAATTTCTTCTTTAAAAATGTTCTGATATTATAATCTTCTACTAAGTAATCAGCAAAATCACTGCCTGCATACCATTTGGAATCCCAGTCCTTGATTACGCCAACTCTTAAGCCATGAGGATTAACTTTCTGTCCCATGATTGCCTCCTATCTTTCATCAAGCACGATTGTAATGTGGCTCATTCTCTTCTCGATTCTATAAGCTCTACCCTGTGCTCTTGGATGAATTCTCTTCATTGTTGGTCCCTTATTTGCGTAGCACTCTGCTACATAAAGGTTCTCTGCTTTCATTCCATTGTTGTTTTCAGCATTTGCGATTGCTGACTCTAATAACTTCTTTATTAAGCTTGAAGCGTATCTTGGGTTGTATGAAACAATTGCAAGTGCAGTTGCAACATCTTTACCACGAATAGCATCTAATACGAAGCAAGCTTTCTGTACAGACACTCTAGCGTAAGATAACTTAGCTGAAGGTCTTGTATCTCTAACTTCATTTCTCTCTCTCTTAATCTGGGATCTATGTCCTTTTGCCATGGATGAAACCTCCTTTCACTAAATCTTATCTAACGCCTGATTTCTTCTCGTCTTTTCCATGTCCTCTGTAAGTTCTTGTTGCAACGAACTCACCGAGCTTATGTCCAACCATATCCTCTGTAACATATACAGGAACATGCTTTCTTCCATCGTGAACAGCGATTGTGTGTCCTACGAATGAAGGGAAGATTGTTGAACGACGTGACCAAGTCTTGATAACCTGATTGTCACCTGAAGCGTTCATAGCATCTACTTTTTTAAGTAAGCTTTCATCAGCAAATGGTCCTTTTTTAAGTGAACGTGCCATCTTCTTAACCTCCTAATTATTTGATTGCACGACCGTCTCTTCTACGTACGATCATCTTATTAGACTGTTTGTTCTTCTTTCTTGTCTTTAATCCAAGAGCAGGCTTGCCCCAAGGAGTACATGGTCCTGGACGTCCAACTGGAGCTCTTCCTTCTCCACCACCGTGTGGATGGTCGTTAGGGTTCATAACAGAACCACGAACTGTTGGGCGGATACCCATGTGGCGCTTACGTCCTGCTTTACCAATGTTAATAAGGTTATGATCTCCGTTTCCAATCACACCGATTGTAGCACGGCACTGAATTGGAACCATTCTCATTTCTCCTGAAGGAAGACGAAGTGTAGCGTACTTTCCTTCCTTAGCCATAAGCTGTGCGCTAAGTCCGGCAGAACGTACTAACTGTCCACCCTTTCCAGGCATAAGCTCGATGTTGTGAATCTGTGTACCTACTGGAATCTTCTCAAGTGGTAAGCAGTTTCCTACTCTTACTTCTGCCTCAGGACCTGACATAACTTTCATTCCGTCTGTAAGTCCTGCTGGAGCTAAAATATATGCTTTCTCACCATCTGCATAGCAGATAAGTGCGATATTAGCTGTTCTGTTTGGATCGTACTCGATACCGATTACTGTTGCCGGGATTCCATCCTTGCTGTTTCTCTTGAAATCGATAAGTCTGTACTTTCTTCTATTTCCACCGCCGTGGTGTCTAACTGTGATTTTACCCTGATTGTTACGACCAGCATTCTTCTTTAAAGAAGTTGTAAGTGACTTCTCTGGAGTCTTCTTTGTGATCTCTGAGAAATCTGAACCAGTCATGTTTCTTCTGGAAGGTGTATATGGGTTATATGTTTTAATTCCCATTGTTTTTCTCCTTTCGATGTTTTAATTCTCGCGTCTTCTCTGACGCATATTCGTGATAAACAGAGTATTGTCGCGAATTATAATCCTGCGAAAATCTCGATATCCTTGCTATCCTCTGTAAGTGTTACGATAGCTTTCTTTGTCTTAGCAGTCTTTCCGATTACCATTCCACGACGTTTGTTCTTTCCGTCGTTGTTCATTGTGTTAACCTTGGCAACCTTTGTTCCTTCGAACATCTTCTCTACTGCTTCCTTAATCATTGTCTTGTTAGCTTCTGGATGAACTAAGAATGTATACTTCTTCTCAGCCATTGCAGCCATACTCTTCTCTGTGATTACAGGTTTGAGGATTACATCATAATACTGTACGTTTGCCATTATGCATACACCTCCTCGATTTTTGCAACAGCAGCCTTTGTAACTACTACTGTGTCATACTTTAATACGTCAAATACGTTTAACTCGTTTGTCTGAGCTGTTTTTACTGTTGGGATGTTAGCTGCAGATGCGATTACATTTGTATCCATGTCGCTTAATACAACTAATGCCTTCTCAACATTAATATTCTTCATAATCTGAACGAAATTCTTTGTCTTGATTTCATCAAGCTTTAACTCGTCTAATACTACGATCTTGTTCTCAACAACTCTTGATGTAAGAGCAGACTTAAGAGCAGCTCTCTTCTCTTTCTTGTTGAGCTTGAATGAGTAATCTCTTGGTACTGGAGCGAATACTACTCCGCCACCTGTCCACTGTGGAGCTCTTGTAGAACCCTGACGTGCATGTCCTGTTCCCTTCTGTCTCCATGGTTTTCTTCCGCCACCGCGAACTTCAGAACGTGTCTTAGCCTTCTGTGTTCCCTGACGATTATTTGCAAGCTGCTGAAGAACAGCCATATGAACTAAATGCTCATTGATTTCTACGCCGAAAATGGAATCGTTTAATTCGATTGAATCAACCTCTTTACCTTCCATGTTATATACAGCTACTTTAGCCATCGTAAAGTTCCTCCTTTCTTAATTTGCACTATTTACCAGACTTAGTTGTCTCTTTTACTGTGATAAGAGCTTTCTTAGCTCCTGGAACTGCGCCCTTGATTAACAGTAAGTTCTTCTCAGCATCAACTCTTACAACCTCAAGGTTCTGTGTTGTAACCTTAACGCTTCCCATATGACCAGGCATTCCCTTACCCTTGAATACACGGCTTGGTGAAGAACAAGCACCATTAGAACCCTGATGACGATGGAACTTAGAACCATGAGCCATAGGTCCTCTGTGCTGACCTAATCTCTTAATAGCACCCTGGAAACCTTTACCTTTTGAAATAGCAGTAACATCAACCTTATCTCCTTCTGCGAAGATGTCAGCCTTAATTACATCTGCTAAGTTATACTCTTCTGCGTTCTCGAACTTAAACTCGCGAACAAATCTCTTTCCAGAAACTCCAGCCTTTGCAAAGTGACCCATCTGAGCCTTGTTTAAGCCATGTCTGTTTCTGATTTCTTTCTTTCCTGTTGCATCCTTTGTGACAACCTTTTCCTTCTTGTCAACGAATCCAACCTGAACTGCGCTGTAACCGTCGTTTTCAACTGTCTTAACCTGAGTTACAACACATGGACCAGCCTCTAATACAGTAACTGGAACTAAAACGCCATCTGCATTGAAGATCTGTGTCATTCCGACTTTTGTTGCTAAAATCGCTTTCTTCATTGTTTTTACCTCCTATTTTCTACAGCGGAACGCCTCTTGCCTGTTAACCCAACCCGCGAAGAATTAGTTGGAACAAGTAGCGGAACCGTTCATCCTAGAGCAGTTTATTTATATAAACCATTCGGGGATATACATTAATTAATTATGAAGAAGAATTACTTCTGCTTCATCTTGATATCGATGTAAACACCTGCTGGCATCTCAAGACGAGATAACGCATCAACAGTCTTCTGTGTTGGTGTTACGATATCGATAAGTCTCTTATGAGTTCTCTGCTCGAACTGTTCTCTTGAATCCTTATACTTGTGAGTAGCTCTTAAGATAGTAACTACTTCCTTCTTTGTTGGAAGAGGTACTGGTCCGCTCACCTGTGATCCATTCTTCTTTACAGTCTCGATGATTTTCTTTGCGCTTGAATCTACTAATTCGTGATCATACGCTTTGAGAGTGATTCTCATTACTTGACTTGCCATAAAAAAAGTCGCCTCCTTTTCGCACTTAAAAAATTTCAGTACGACAAGCGGTGACTGTACACTTCTCCGTGTGTGTCCTACAACTTTCACACGTTGTTTCTACTTACTGTAGACCATATGTTTTGTACAGTGACTTGCCGTCAGTTTCCTAACTTGACATTCGCTCCACGGAAAACCTACCATTTTGGTAGCAACCTCACGCTTCATAGCTATCATGCCACAGCAGTTGTTATTATACATGGTCTTTTTACATATTGCAAGTACTTTTTTACAATTTTTTTATTAGATTTTTGGTTATTTTTTTAAACAAAGACGCTACAGTCAATCTGTAGCGTCTTTGTTTTCTAACTTATCAAATCACTATTTCCCTGTCCATAATATGCGCCATAGTAATTGCCATAGTATTTGCCGTATCCGTTTTTCTTCATTTTTACTTTATTAAGAACAGCACCTAATATTTTTACGCCAGAAGCTTCTAACTGTTTTGTCACCCTGTTAATAAAACGTGCTCCAACCATTCCCTGCGCTACGACTAATATTGCTCCATCACAATGTTTTGCAATAACCGCCGCATCGATTGCCGCCCCAAGTGGCGCACAATCCATGATGATATAATCAAAATGCTCTCTACCGAACTGCAGTAATTCATCAAAATATTTCTTTTCAAGAATTTCCGTTGGATTCGGAACCGTCGGTCCTGCAAATACCATAAATAGTCTTGGAACATCTGTTGCATATAAGACCTCGCTTAACACATTCTGTCCTGACAGATAATGGGATAATCCCAAGATTTCTCCATCTTTTGTGTTTGCTCTTAATCTACCAACAAGAACAGATTTTCTCATATCAGTATCGATAACAAGTACTCTTTTACCTGATTCAGTCAATGACCTTGCCAGATTTATTGTTACCGTGCTCTTTCCTTCATCAGGAACGGCACTTGTAATAAGAATAGTTTTAATATCATTTCCACAGAACTGAATATTGGTCTTAAGCGCACGAAGCGATTCTTTCATAGAATATGTTTGCTCTTTTAGCTGCCCTAATGAAACTAATTGCATCTTCTCTCCTCCTACGCTCTTTTCTTCTTGTTCTTGCGTCTTTTCTTTTTATTGTGCCATTCTCCATCATCTTCAATTTCTTCAAGAGGAAGCGTTCCAAGAACATTAAGTCCAAGTTTTTTCTCAACATCTTCAGCACTCATAATAGTGTCATTAAGAATATAAAGCCCTATCACAAGAACAGATGACAATAAAAATCCTATCATACCACCAACAATGGTATTTTTTGCAATATTGGGACTAACTGGTTCTCCATCTGAATAACCATACTGAATTATTGTAGGCGGATCCTGATCCATCTTCTGGGAAATAAATGCCGATGAAACTTCGGCCATTTCATCTGCAATAACTTTTGCCCTATTTGGTTTTTCATCTGTAACAGAAATCTGAAGTATACGTGAATCTGCCGGATTAGTAACATCAATCTTCTTCCTTAGTGATGAGTAACTCTCATCTAATTCAAGATTCTTAATAACCTGTTCTAATACTGGTCGTCCAGCAACTACTACCATATAGTCATTAGTAAGGCTTGTTCCTGTTTGCAAATCTGCAAGACTTGTTATTGATGTACTTTTTGTAAATACATACATTTGAGAAACAGATTCATATTTTGGTGTAATCAAAAATTCACTAACAGAAAATCCAATAATTGCAGCAAAAATAGTAGAAACAAGTATTATCTTCCAATTACTTATTAATTCTCCAAAAAGTTCTTTTAAGTCTATTTCTATTTCTTCATCATTTTCGAATTGACGTTCCATTTTTCACCTTCTCATTGCTTAAGAATTTGCAACAATCTTTCTTGGATTATTACACAATAATTCTTCAGCATATTCTTCACCATATTTCCTGCTTATATAATCATAGCATTTTTGCATATGGTTTGTTCTTTTCTTCATTCCATGTGAATCACTTGCCACAAAATCAACTAGCGACATATTTAGCATTTCCTTGCAAAACTTCTTTGTTGAATGACCTTCTTTTCCTATTACTGCATCAGCATTAATCTGAATCATCGCCCCAAGTTCTTTAAGCTCAGCCACGTGACCAGTATCTTTTGTCATGCATCCATATCGCTCAACATGTGCAACAATTGGAATATAGCCGTGTGCAAGTAAATCTTTACTCATATTATATATGTAATTATAGTCTGTATCAAATTCATACTCTGTAAGTACATACTTTGTTTGTGCAAGTGGCAAACACCTCTTATTATCTAAATACTCGATTATTCTGCTATTCACATGATACTCTGTACCAAGATGCAACTTTATTCCAATCTTTGCAGCTTCTTTGTACAATACCTTATAATGTTCTATTACTTTTTCTGTTTTATAAGGAAACATTCCATGTCTGTAATGTGGAGTAAGGATTATTTCATCCACCCCCTGCTGCTTAGCATCTTTAAGCATTAGAATTGATTCCTCTAAATTCTTCGCACCATCGTCCACGCCATATAACATATGGCAATGAATATCTATCATAACTCACCTCATCAATACAATGTAAAAATTCAATCTCCGTAATAAATTATTAAGAGTTTATTTTCTCTTTTAATGCCTTCAACTCTTCATTGACTGTTGATGAATATTCGCCAACAGTGTATTTTTTCGTAAGACGGGCAACCTCAGCTTCGTTATGAAGAATTTCCAATTCATGATTTGCTTCTTCGTAATTTCTATCTGCAGTTTCTAGATACGCATTAAAAATAGCCAGTGTCTTCTCAAGTGCTAATACTGAGTCATAGGCTGGCATGCCTGTTATTGTTCCTACCGGGTTAATCGACTGTGACAGCTGTTTATTCTGCTGGTTACTATTGGTGGAATCTGCTTGATTTACAGATGAATCTTCTTGTGACCTGTCTGAGTTATTCTCGAGTTCAGAAAGCCATAACTCTCCCACCGTTACTATCAACGCACGATATTCTATTTTTAAATTCTCAAGCTTTGTTTTGGCATTAGATATATCCTGAACAAGCTTTTCCTCGGCAATTTCCAGGTTCTTTACCGCCTCTGATAATGTATTCGCATCTTCGTCCATTCCTGCTTCAGTTGCATTTGCAACAGCTTGCCGCTCTGTTTCAATTGTAGATTTACATCTTTCTAATTGCTCTTGATGTTCAACAACTTGTTTATATAGAAATTGTATTTCTTTTTTTACTTCATCTAATCGTGCCTTATCATTCATATAATATCATTTCCTTTTTCTATAATAAAATCAATTTTATCAATTTTTGATATTTATATCAAACATATTAGGCATTATTGTAAAATTATTTGCTTTCTTTTTCCACAAGTTCAAATTTTAAAGATAAGCCTAAACAATTTGCATATTTTAGTAAAATTTCAAGTGATGTAGAATGCTTTTTTCCTTCTAATCTTGCGACATTTGCTCTATCCATTCCCACAAAATCCGCCACCTGCTGCTGCGTTTTCTTCTGTTTCTTTCGCTCTGCCACTAATGCATCAACAATTTCTGAATTAATATTTCTTTGCTCAATCTCAACGAGCAAGTCTCCTGACGGTGTGTTCAAAATATAATCATCTTTTTTCACTTTTATTCTCCATAAATATAATTATACATCAGTTCATTTTGTTACTTATGATTCGTCAATAATATCCTTATATTAATTGAAATGTTTCTTCTAAATTGATATATGCTCTAGAAAAGGTAAATAATCTTTATAACTTAATATAATTGAAGCTCTTTCATCTCCAATTACTACATTGTTTCTAATGTTTAATTCCATAGATTGCCCTTTCAAAATTTTATCAATCATTGGCATTAATGTTTCAAATAAAACAAAATAATCTATTTCCAACCCATTATCGGAATTCTGAAATAAAACTCCATCTACATCTTCTGGTTTAATTAACAATAATTCTGCATTATTAACCTTATTTATAAATGACTGTTTTTCTTTTGCATCAACCATCTTACCCTCTGTTCCCTGGATTGCAATTATTTTGCATATATTCTCCCATCCACGATATAGAAATTCCAAATCATAAAGCAAATCATTATATCGATATTGTGGATTTTTATTTAAGAACTGTTCAATTTTTATAACTGCTTCTATTTTATTATTTTTGCATGTTAATTCTCTCGTTTTTTTCAAAAAAGAAGGTTGAATACATGAAGCTATATCTATTATACAAGAAAATAATCCAGGGCAGATTACATTTGATAAATGAGCTAAATATGCGCCATGCGAAACGCCAAATAATATTATCCTATTTTTATTGAAAAAATAACCTTTTTGCGTTAATTCATTAATACATTGCAAAGTGCTTGAAACAATATCAAGAGCTTGCATTATACCCATATCATTAAATTCTGTCTCAGTTTCCAGCGTTTCAACTTTATATTCGAACCGGCCTTTTATTATATTTTTCATATTTAGAACAGCATTTACTTCTACCGGAATTACTGAATCCATATATTTACTTCCAAAATAATCACATTGCATAGTAATCAAATTATATCGTTCACAAAATTGTATTCTCATTTTCTTAAATAAATGCGATTCCATATCAGAACCATATCCAGATAACATTACTAACAATCCAGTATTATTATCGACTCCTTTATCCGGAATATTAATTTCAACATTTACTTTTCTTTTTGTATCGTTCTTATCAGAATATATATTTCTATGCATTTCATAAACTGATGATAAAAAATTAGGCATTACAGCTAATCCCCTTATGATTTCAAATTTATTAAATCTACCAATCTTGTCAGAATAAATAAACATCACTACGGATAATAAATATTCTTATGGTTTCCAAACACACAACCATCATAAGATTCAATTTTTTCATTTATTCATCTTCACCAATGATATCCTTATAATATTTCATTTTATCAGTAGTCTGTTCCATATTATCAATCCATTCAACAATTTTATTTGTATCTTCCTGCGCATAGATTGCAGATTCTATTTTCTTTAAGTCGCATTCAATATCCATTAAAAAGCATTTAATAGATATAAACGCAGTTCTTTTAATTCTTCGCCTTTCTTCTTCCGTTTCTCTGTGATTCTCCTCTGCCCTTTTCTGATTCTCCTCTGCCCTTTTCCGATTCTCCTCTGCCCTTTTCCGATTCTCCTCTGCCCTTTTCCGATTCTCCTCTGCCCTTTTCCGATTCTCCTCTGCCCTTTTCTGATTTTCCTCTGCCTCTTTACGATTTACTTCAGCTCTCAAACGCTCTTCATCTGCAATCCTACGCAACTCCTGTATATCAATCTTCTCCATATTTTCAAATAAGTAACCCAACTTGTGCTCCCTCACTTTCCGTACAGCCTCATCAGTTTCTTCCGCCGAAATATGAATCTTGGTACATAAGGATTTTACTACCGACGCAATTATATCTATAACCGCTTCTGGAGAATCTTGAATAATTGCATCTATCTTATCCTTTGAAATCTCTTTAAAATTAGAAATATCATCCGCAGTCTGAAACTTATTTATCAGCATGAGTAACGACATCTCATCTTCTCTTGATAAAAGTTCTTCATCTGAAAAATCATGATTTCTAACAACAATATATTTACCGAAAACATTACCCGGTCCCTAAGATGCATGTCAGCGGTCCATTCTTTCTCCCCTTCATAATACACAACTGGTATGATTGGCGGGTATTTAAATGATTTATTCCTAATTATTCTACCACTTTCATCTAAAAATGTCTTCTCATATTCTGCCCAAATACATGCCATATACTTAAGTAATTGCATCGCCACGTTATAATCCACATCGCTCTTATGATCAATTATAGAAATCAAATAAAATGTTTCTTCATAGTCTTCTAGTTTTATTTTAATTCTTTTAACAGTGTCGGCCTGATATTCAACACCAAAGTATGAACTAAACCGTTCTGTAACATCCTCTAAATCTTCCGGCTTAACATCCTTTAATAATGGAATATTAATATTATCCCTTATAAACTGCGCACAGAGTATATTATTTCTGAAAATTGTCTTGCTATTAATATCAGCTATATGCTTATTTGTATTATTGTTCATACCTTTTCTCCTTGGAATCATTTTTGATACACCAATGGTAGCACAAGGTTTTAATTGTGTCAACTGTGATACTAAGAAATATAAGGTAATAACATAAGTATTTTTATGCAAAAGATAATGGCGAGACCACCATTCAGTGATTCCGCCATTACTGTAATAAACGTAATACTGCACTATTACTTTGATTAGCTTGCGTCATCATAGACATTCCATCATTAGTTTGCGAACTACTTTGAATCCAGAAATTTCATAATTCACTTTCTAGTATCATTACAGCTTTGCCATTAAAGGCAAAACCATATTTTTTAATTCGTCCCGCATTAATGCCCGCATTAATGCCCTCGTTAATAAACACTCTGACATAATCTCTTTCTTCTATCTGCGCCAAAGCCTGCCTTGCAGTATCTTCGAGAGTTTTCTCTTTTTTTGCATTATATACTTTGAACTCAATAAGTATAGCTGGTAACTCATCTTGCAAAGGCTTTAACATGATGTCACATCGACCACGTCCACTTTCCCGATTCGATGTAATGTAATAACAATCCTTAAGCTCTACTATCAAGCCCAACACTAATCCATGATAAAATCTTTCTGGTTCTGTTTTTGGAGTTTTACGCCCCACATCAAAAAAGCTAACCATGTCAAGCGCCACATCATTTATAAAGTCTTCCATAGATTCAGCATCACCACGAAGTAAAGCTTCTAAATCAATTTTCAGACTGTTATCACCCTCAACGATAAGTCGGCTAAGCAGTTCATATCCTCCCGTATCTATCCAATAACACTTAAATAATTGTTCTCTTGCATAACACAAAATAGACCAGGGATTATAAATATCCGTATGGTTTCCAAACACAAAACCATCTACGCCTTTTGGTGCATATGTAATAATTTTATCTGCACTGCAGGCACCGTCCCAATAGACCTTAAAGCCAAGTTCTTCTTTAAGTCTTAGCATTTTATCAATTTTCTTTCCCACGTATGGAAGATACATCTGGCCTGCATTCCCAGGATTTACAGACATTACCAGCACCTTATCAACGATTACAAGCATCTCCATAACAGTCTCAATACTTGTACCTGGATTAATGGCAATACCCGGTACCATTCCTGCATCTATTATCTTCTGCAATGTTGTGGAAGGCTGGTATTCTGCCTCCGGGTGAATATAGACAGTGTCTCCTTTGTGAAGGTTCTGCAAAAACAACCCAATATTTGTGTTTGGATGCTCTATCATCAGATGAACATCCAGTGGCTTGGTTGTTGCCGAACGGATGTAGCGCATGTCATTTAACGACATGGCATATGCTCTGAAACGTTTTAATGCCGAAACCAAAAGTTTCCATTTTAAATTGTTTCCAAATACAACAACCTACGCCAACCTACTAATTGACATTTACCTTTTATTCAATTATAATTGTCTGTATCAACATCAGTAGGAGGCCACATGAATAGAAAGCTCTCAAAAGATGAATTAGAAAAGAGAATATCTGAATTACCGGTAGGTTATATTTCCAAGAAAAACATACGCGGCACTACCTGCTACTATCGTCAATGGAAAGAAAACGGAAAAGTAAAAAGCGAATATATTAATCCAAATGATGTGGACTATATTGTAAGTCTAATCGATGAGCGCAGAAAACTTCAGCTTGAACTGCGTATGGAATCATGCCGGCTTGATTCTAGTGCAGCTTCACAGAAAAGATTATACGAATACGCCAAACGATTTTATTTGAGTCAAACAGTTGGAATCGGACATCAAGACTATGAAGTGATGATTTGCGATAAACTTTTTTATATTGATAAAACATATTTTATTCAGGATTGGTGGAATCACAATGACCAAGTCACTCTTATTACGCGACCTCGCAGATTCGGAAAGACATTAAATCTTAGCATGATTAATTGCTTTTTTTCACGAAAATATGAGGGGCGTTCTGATTTATTCGAAGGACTGGATGTATGGAAGAATACACCCATGCATGAACTTCAAGGAAGTCAGTCTGTCATTTTTCTTAGCTTCGGGGATATAAAAGCTTCAAATGCCCACGGTCAGATTGAACAGATTAAATTATTAGTATCTTCTACATTTCTTGAAAATGATTATATTTGTAAATATCTGGATGAAAATTCTGCACAGATTTTTCGTTCATATTACACCAACATAACTGAAGAAATGGCAATTAGAGGAATACGTGTTTTATGCGAACTTATGTACAAAGCCTTCGGAGAGAAAGTCATTATTCTGCTAGACGAATACGACACCCCGATGCTTGAAGCATGGACTGCCGGAGCCTGGGAAGAATGCTCTTCATTTATGCGATTGTTTTTTAATTCTACACTTAAGACCAATCCTTATCTATACAGAGCGATGCTTACAGGAATCACACGCATCAGCAAAGAATCCTTTTTCTCGGATATGAATAACCTGCGAGTTTGTTCAATGACTTCACCAGAGTATGATTATGCATTTGGATTCACTGAAAAAGAAGTATTTGATGCTATGGATGCCCAGAAATTAACCAATAAAGATTCAGTGAGAGACTGGTACAATGGTTTTTCTATTGGACGTCGGACAGATATTTATAATCCATGGTCTATTGTAAACTTTCTAAGAGACAAGGAGCTTCAACCATATTGGGTTCACAGTAGCTCCAACAAAATGATAAATGATTTTTTTAAAAGAGGTGATAAATCTCTCAAATATGACCTTGAAGATTTGATAAACGGAAAACATATATTTACTCACATGAATGAAGAAACACCTTTCGGTCAAATTTATGAAGACAATTCAGCTTTATGGAGTCTTCTATTTGCAAGTGGATATATGAAAATTGTAAGTACTTCGGGTAATTCCTGGGATAAGGAATATGAACTTACTGTCACGAACAAAGAAGTCTATTATATGCTTCTCGAATTCATAAAAGGATGGTTTTCAACTACCAACAATGGATACTCTGATTTCATTACTGCAATGCTATCGAATGATGTCGAATACATGAATGTGTATTTATCCAGGATTTGCAGCCACGTCTTTAGTTACTACGATATTTCAGGCGATGAACCTGAACGTTTTTATCATGGATTTGTCCTTGGAATGCTTGTTGATTTAGAGGACAGATTTATAATCACTTCAAATCGCGAAAGTGGGCTCGGCAGATATGACGTAGTTCTCGAACCTCGAAACTGTGAAAATAATCCTGCCATTATTATGGAGTTTAAGGTACACAGACCGCGAACCGAGGCTGATCTGATATCAACCGCCCAGAATGCATTACGGCAAATTGAAGAAAAAGACTATGAAGCTCAACTGATTTCTAATGGTATTTTGCCAGATAATATTTTTAAATATGGGATTGCTTTTAAGGGCAAGGAAGTATGGATAGAAAAATAAGTCTTTAGAGGGTAAAAATGCCACCTCCGTGAGGTGGCATTGATTTTATACTTTATCTCATCTTTTTCTTCTGTGAGTAGAAATTTATGAACGCATATATTGGCAAATTATAAATCAACACCTACCTCATCACAAACAATACAACATTCCTTCATGCAAAAAGACAATCCATATCCAACTATACATTTATAATTATTCTTTTCCCCTTCGGTATCAATTGTTCTAGCTTTGATATTATTTCTTTTTCGTAGGCAGTCTTTACTTCTTTATTTGGGATATGCACCGTACCATACGAATTACCATCATACCATTCTTTTACCACTTTGAACTGTTCCTGCATTCCATAATCATGTAGAATCTTTTTCACTTCTGTTTCTGAAAAACCAAAGTAACTACTGTATCTATCTTCCAAAATGGAGTTAACATTCAAGTTATTCAATCCACTAAATATACTTTCTTTTGTAACTCTTAATATACCTGTAAGAAATGCTCTTTCTAAATCTTGATTATCTTTCAAGCCCCCAGACAAAAAGTTGCGCATGAACCCAATTATCTGCTCATAGTATCCTTTCACATGTCCTTGCTGTATCGGAGTATCATATTCATCAATTAAAACAACAACATTTTTCCGTGGTATAACTTTAAGAACATCATAAGCGGTGCCAATGTATTAGGCAAAAGTTCATCCTGAAGAGTTCCATTTATTACACTTTTAAAAAAACTTTATCCGATTCTGCAAGCCAGTCGCTTTCTCTTAAGTATATATGCCTTCTGTATTCAGACTGAATCACAAACTTCAAATTCGACAAAATCTCTACCCACGAGTCATACTTTACATCCTTAAAAGACAATGAAATTACCGGGTATTGTCCTTGTTCTTTCCTGTACTTTGCTTTTCCCCATATCTTTGTTCCAACAAAATACTCGCTTGTATCCTCACCTGTATCTTCAAAAAACACCTTCAGCATATCTATGTTTAAGGATTTTCCAAACCTTCTAGGACGCGTGAATAATGCAACCAAAGGCTTGTAATCCAACAGTTCTGCAATCAGTATAGTCTTATCGACATAGTAATATTCTGAAACAGCTCTCTTAAAATCAGCAATTCCTATTGGAAGAGGTCTATTCCCAGTTCCCACTTCCCACTTCTGCACAAAAATCCTTCATCGTTCTGCTTTATACATTATTTTTAATCAGCAATTCCGCAAATTTAAAATCTATCTCTGAGTCTATATCTACACTTCGTTCTCTAGGCATAATATACGCATAATCTTTTTCAGAACATATATCAGTCCCATCATTTATAACTTTTCTGATATACAATGCTCCATTTAATCTATAATATGTGTCAAGTAACTGTCGTGGAATGTCTTCATTCTGACTATCATTAAACTGTTCCAAGGATAAATCATCAGGCAATGTCATACACCAAAGTGGCGAATGATCAACTTCGGTAACTGAGGTTATTGCATCTGCCGACTTTTCTTCATATAGCTGATAACCTTGAATAATATCATTTGGACTTCTAAGAGGCGAAGTTGGTTGAAGTAAACAAACCGTATCAAATGTTCGTCCCATTTCTTTATAATTAGAAAGAACTTCTTTCACAACATCCCAGCTACTAGCTGTATCACAACTACACTCCATAGATCTTAAAAACGGAACCTCAGCTCCATATTCTCTTGAAATTTCAGCATATCTCTCACTATCAGTCGAAACCATAATAGTATCAAAACATCCGCTCTCTATTGCCGCTTCAATTGAATAAGCTATCAATGGCTTTTTGCCTAATAATTTTATATTCTTATTTGGTAATCCTTTCGAACCGCTTCTGGCGGTAATTATTGCAATATTCTTCATATTTTATCCCACTATTTCTTTCAAAACTTCAACTACATATTGAATATCATCATCACATAATTGTGTACTACAAGGAATATTTAATATGCACCCACTATAATAAGAAGCTTTCTCAATTTTATAAAACAGGTCATTCTTATATGGTTTTTGTTCATGAATGAGTCCCCAAATTGCTCGCGTCTGAACTCCTTTATCCTGCAATCTTGTAATCACGTCTCTAAGGGAGCACTTCAAAAAATCAATATCCAACTCTAATGAATAAAACCATTGATTCGAATATGTACCCTCTCTAAAGCCTAATAATTTAGCATGTTTAAAATCATTAAATAACTCTTTATATAAATCATAATTTCTATGCTTTCGTTCCACAAATTCAGGAAGTTCTTCCATCTGTGCCACTCCAAGTGCTGCCTGAATATTTGTCATTCTATAGTTATATCCCACTTCATTATGAATATAAAAATGAGGATCATCTTTTGCCTGCGTTGAAAGATACCGGATATGATTAACCTCATCTGAATTTCTTGAAGTAATAGCACCTCCACCTCCAGTAGTAATAATCTTATTTCCATTAAATGAAAATGCACCATAATCTCCTATAGTACCAGCATATCTTCCAGTAAATGCTCCATCAGTATATCTAGAACCAAGTGCTTCTGTAGCATCTTCTATTATCTTAAGATTATATTCATCTGCAATCTCCATAATGGCTTCCATATCCACAAGATTTCCAAATACATGCACAACAATAACTGCCTTAACACTTTTTCCTGATTCCGTATGTACCAGTACATCATCATTTAAAGAGCACTCATTCTCGCAGAATCTTCTAAGCTTAACTGGATCCATACACAAACTATCATCACAGTCCATAAACACTGGGTATGCAAATTGATACTTTACCGGATTAACTGCTGCAATAAATGTGAGTGTAGGAACAATAACCATATCACCCGGCTTAACGCCACATGATATCAATGCCAGATGAAGTGCTGCAGTTCCACTCTGGCATGCGGCAACGTTGTCAACATGTAAATACTCTGCCATCATCTGTTCAAGCTTAGTAATATAAGCACCCCCAGTTGAAACCCACCCCTGATCTATTGCATCATCTACATATTTTCTTTCATTTCCCTCAAAATTGGGAATTGATAATGGAATAAAACGACTCATAACTTGCTCCTTCCACTTAATTACATTTTGGAATCAAGTGATTTTCCTTTTTCTATATGTTCAAAATTTGGCAAATAATTCTTGATTATATCAACTATTTCCTCTTTTGTCAGATCAAGCCGCTCAAAAGCTGCACCAAGCTCTGACATAATCACTTCAATTTTATGAACATCTGGAATCTCTTTATCAGTTATTACACCTAATGATTCAAAACGTATCATATCTACATTTTCTTCATCCGTGAAAAATTCCTCAAACGCCTTCTCACCCGATGTATTCGAACCTGAATAATGAACGGGATAGTCTCTGCCCCCATTCTTCAGTTCTTCGGCCTTATCAATAGCCTCCTCATCCGACGCACACATTAACACATTATATCCATATTCCTCTAATAAAGCTGTAGCAATTGCGTCAAATGTCATCATCTGCGTTTCCTCAAGCTTAGGGAAAAATATCTCTCTGTTTGCACCAAGCATACATGAAAGCATACATATCTGCCCACTCTCCTCAGGTGATACAAAGTACCTCTTTACATCTGATGGCGCACTAAGTGGCTGTTGTTTTGAAATCCTGGAAAGGAAACCTGCCGGCAAAGAACCATTCGAAAAAGCAACATTGGCAAATCTCGCTGTCTTAACAGGAAACTTATCTGAATATGAAAAAATCACATCTTCCATAATTCTCTTGCTTGCACCCATTATGTTTACCGGATTAGCTGCTTTATCCGTAGAAACACAGAAGTATTCTTCCGGTGGAAATTCTGCCAATAAATCTAATAACTTCTTCGCATGGAGAACGTTATTCTGTATAAGTGCTTCAACAGAATATATATCCTTCTCACTACGTACGTGCTTATGGGCAGAAAAATTCGCCACTATATCAAAACCACCTCTACCCCTAAACATCTTCTCAAAAACCGGAGCTGCAAAATCCATAGGATATGGGATATAATCCTCAGGCACATACATATCCCTTATGCTACGCAAATCTCTGGTTAGTTCAGCAAGTGCATTCTCATTTATATCTACTACTACCAATGATTTCGGTTTGAATGGTAGAACAGCCTTGATAAATGAACTTCCAATACTACCAGCTCCACCTATAACAAGAACAGACTTTCCTTCTATTTTCTTCGTCAAATTTTCTCTATTATTCTCTATATCCAATAGGAACATACTCTTTGGACGTCTGGTAACATATTTTGCAATAAAGCTGTTTAATTCAAACATAATCTCACCTTCTAGTTGTAGTCTTTAAATATATATCGGTTTTTTCGAACATCTACTTAATGTTGCCATCAAAAAAGTGATGTGCTCTATAATTATAACACATCACTTTTTATCTACGATTTTAAATTAAGTTTTTCTTCCATCCTATGCATTTCTTCGAACTCACCCATATCAAGGAAAGAATCTTCAGAAACAGGATACATTCCAACACGGCGCCCCTGGCTCATAAGCTTGTCTGCCAAATGAGTCATATGGAAAAACTCATCCTGTGGAATATAATCCACAAGGCCTGGATTTAATATGTACATACCTGTGTTTACAAAATAAGATAGCTTAGGCTTTTCCTCCATAGATTCAATTGTTCCATTCTCGCTGGAATGAATAACTCCGTAAGGCACCACGATATTCTTAAGGGCCGACACAATTGTAAGCTCGTTTCCAGAATCCATATGATATTTGTAAATATCGTTATAATCTGCATGAATAAGGATATCACAATTTGTTACAATAAATGGTCTATCAAACTTTTTCGGCAAAAGTGTAAGGCTTCCGGCTGTGCCAAGAGGCTTTGCTTCTTCAACGTAGCAGATATGATAGTCAGAGATCTGATCGTTGAAATAGGATTTAATCATGCTTTTTCTATAATTTACGGTCGCATAGAAATCTCTAACACCTACATCCCTGAACTTTCCGATTATTCTCTCCATGATTGGAACATCACCAATTGGAATAAGAGGTTTAGGAAGTATCTTTGTATATGGATATAGGCGTGTTCCTTTTCCTCCTGCCATGATAACAACAGGAACTTCTGAAAGGCTTGTCTTAATCTCTTCCACATGCGAAGTAGGCGAATCTCGAAATATAATGTCAGATACAATCCCCTTTGAGGTAATAACTGGAACTGCTGTAATCTTTGCAGCATTCATGAAATCAACTGCACCCTTGACATCTTTACGATAGATAACCTTGGGGTTTGGATTCATAAACTCTGCAACTGTACCTTGAAGTTCACCAGTCTTAATAAGCCATCTTCTAATATCTCCATCTGTAATTATTCCTTCAAGTTTTCTTTTCTCATCAACTACAAACAAAATCTGTTTACTATTTAAGTCAATTCTTTGAAGTGCCTCAACTACGGTATTTGTTTTATTAATAAAATATGGCATTAATTGTTCTGTTTTCATACCTTTTCTCCCCAAATTGGTTTTCTATTGTGCAATTACATCTTTTGCCACATTCCCTAAATTTTCAAAAACGACTATTATCTTTGTAAATGCATCTGCCATTTTTGAATCATTTTTTTCACAAACTGCATCATTAAGTGCTACAACTTTTTCATTAAAACCAGCTTTATCAAGCCTTATTTCATTTTCATTTATCAAATCAATAGTTCCATTTACCACTTGTATTTCCCAATTTATTGCCTTTAGTATATCGTCTAAAAAAGCATCTGTATCATCAAGTCTTTCTCCTGATAATTCTTTTACAATAATGGACATATTCTTTACTAATCTTGAATTAAAATCAACTAAAGTTTCAAGTGCTTCAATTTGTTCTTTTCTATTATTTGACATTTTTATTTTTCTCCTTAATTTCAATTTTTTATACCGCATATAATACAATTTCATTTGGATATAAACATCCACCATAATATCTCAAATAAAAACTATAAGACGAATCAATTTCATGTATAATTTTAGGAATTTCCCATATATCACTATTTCCATGATATACAGAAATTGCTAACTTAGGATGATCGTTTTTAATATGTTTTTTTGCCCCCATAAGCATACTTATTTCAGCCCCCTCAATATCTGATTTTATAAACGTAATCTTTTCATCTATATCATCATCGAGAGTTACCATCGGAATATCTCCTTTACTATCAATTATCATACTTGTAGCTGAATTATCATTCTGTTTTCTTCTAATACTCACATATCCATTTTCTCCTCCAACTGCACATTCTCTTATTTCTATGTTCGATAAATTGGCTGTAATTTTTCTTAATGAATTTACATTTTCATTATTAAATTCATAACAGTATATCTTCTTGTAGTTTTCTCCAAAGGTATTAATGTAACTACTTACTGTATCCCCAATATATGCTCCCAAATCCACAAAAACTTCATCTTTTGAAACCTTAATAAGGTCTAAATCAAAATAATGTTCAAACTGTTTATCAATTACATTCTCAAAATATATTCCGTTTAATGTTTCCCAGTTTCGTAGTATTTGTATCAAAATATTTTTTGAAGTGTAATCTGATAACCAACTATATAAATTTTTAAAATCCAACCAATGTTCCTTAATTTGTGAAAGTCTATCATGCAAAACCCCAAAATCATTTTCACTCGGATTCCATGTCCCCCAAAACTTGTATGTATTAAACGATCTTTTAAAACCATCTGCATAATCAGGATATAATTTATTTATCTCATAATAATTTGCCTTCATTTTATTGAATAAAGTATCATAAGGCTCATTTTCAAAATAATTACTTATTTCCTCAAATTTAATGTCCACTACATTTTCCGTTTCACAAACTTTCTTTGGAATATTAATAGTATTAACAAAATCTAATACTTCCTGCGCTCTCTTATCCCATGTATGAAAAGAACAGACCTTCTGATATGCTCTTTTAATAATTCCTTCAACATCATATTGACATGCTAACACCTTTTTAACTTTATTTACTAGCTCAGGTAAATTCTGCATTGAGTAAAAGAATATTTCTCTTTCATCTTCAAAATTTTCCTCTAAAAAAATACTTTTATCAGAAAAACAGATGGTTTTTTGTCCCATAGTATCAAGAACTCTCTCATGCGAACCATCTGTAAATAGTGGCATAATATTTACTACAATTTTACTTTTTGATATTATCTCTAAAGCCTGCTCATATTCAACCATATCATGAATAAATAGATTTTCAGAATCCGAAATATTTAATTCCTTCCAGCCTTTACCATACACATGAACAGCTATTCCATTATCCACCAAAAACTTTACAACATTCACTCTTTTATTCAATCGCACATATGCATCAATATAATTGAGTTCACCGACCAAAATCCGAAACTCTTCCTCCTGCAATTCTATTTCATAATGCATCAACTCATTTTTTAATGCACCATCTAATGTCTGAGTATTATCATAGATAAGTAAGTCAACAATATTACAAATTATACGACGCATAATATCATTTACTTCACTTGTTTTTTTCTTAAACTCATCTATCACTTCAACCTGTATTGAACCCAAAATTGATACATCATTTTCTTTAAGTGGAGTAATATCGTTATCAAGAACAGTTCCTCCGTGGGGCATGAAGCATCTCCACTGATTATTATAATAGAATTCATCTAAATATTTTACATGCTTTCTATCAACGCAAGACACAATATGATACCTTCTATTTTCAAGCATTTGCGTATCTAACGAATATGGGTGATCAACCATATATGACCATATCAGTACATTTTTGTTATTTGTAATTAATTCTATACCAGGTTCCGTAAACAACGAATTAAAAGAGAAAAACATATCATATTCATCGCATTTTATATATGAATCACTTTGCTCTAATTCATTTAAGTCAACTATATCAACTTTAACTCCACATTTCCGAAATCCTTCTGCAAGTCTTTCTGTAAAATTATTTAAAACACCATATTGCGAAACTCCTGTCCCCATTACAATTTTATTAACCTTCATTTTTACCTCCAACCAAACTCTATAAATATAATATCGGTATTTTTCGACATGTATTAACTTTATTATTATTTTTTTTAACCGATATATTTTTTATATCAAATATTTTGTGAGGAAATTATGATAAAAGAACAATTATACAAACTAATATCTGAAGAAAAATACATTGACGCATTATCTCTTATCGCAGGTTATTCTCCAAACAACTCTGATATAGATTCAGAATTCTGTATTCTCTGTGCCACAGTTTGTCAGAATCTTAGACAATATAAAGAAATGTATCTGTGGATTCAAACAGGATTAAGTATTGAATACAACAATTATGAACTTTATCTATTACTTGGCATTTATTATGAGACTATTAATCCTAATCAGGCTTATTTATGTTATGAAAACGCTCTATACTATTGTAGTGATGAAGATGACTTGTTAGTAATAAAAGAATATATAAACAATCTATCAAATAATAATCAAATTACAGTTGAAAAAACATCCATAGTAATTCTATCTTATAATTCATTAGAAATGACCCGACAGTGTATAGAGAGCATACATAATACAACTCCATCATCAAGTTACGAACTTATAGTCATTGATAATTGCTCTACAGATAACTCTGTAGAATATCTAAAAACACTAGAAAACATTACATTAATATGCAATAAAGAAAATATTGGTTTTCCAAAAGGTTGCAACCAGGGCATCAGTATAGCTTCCCCTAATAATGATATTTTCCTATTAAACAATGATACTATTGTTATGCCTAATTCTATTTTCTGGTTAAGAATGGGATTATATGAAAACTGTGATGTGGGTTCGGTCGGAAGCATTACAAATTGCGCAATTAATGGTCAGCAAATTGATAGAACCTTTAGTACAATAGATGAATATAAAAATTTTGCCATAAAGACAAATATTCCATCCTTAAATCCATACGAAAATAAGACCTGGTTGGTCGGTTTTGCATTACTAATCAAACGTTTTGCACTCTCGAAAGTTGGTCTATTAGATGAAAAATTTTCGCCAGGATGTTTTGAGGATAATGATATAGGTGTTCGTCTGCAATTAGCAGGCTTTAAATTATATCTATGTCACAACAGTTTTATATTCCACTATGGTAATGGCGGTGGAGAAAATTCTACATTATGGAATAATGTAAAAGATAAAAATTCTACTTATTTTAAACAAAAATGGGGATTTGATTTAAGCTATTATTCATATCCTAGATATGATGTTATTGAGCTTATTGAGGATAATCCAGATGTCGCTATTAATGTTTTAGATATCGGCTGCGGATGTGGAACCACATTAGATACAATAAAATATAAATGGCCAAATGCCTCTGTTCACGGAATAGAAATTGTTGAAAAAATAGCAGAGCTAGGTTCTAAACATCTTGATATTATCTGCCAGAATATAGAAGAACACAAGCTCCCTTATGAGAAAAATCAGTTCGACTATATTATGTTGTGTGATGTATTAGAGCACCTTCATAATCCCGCAGATACATTATTATATCTCAAGAATTTTCTTAAAGATAATGGAAAAATTCTATGTAGTATTCCTAACTTAATGCATATTTCTGTAATCGGACCACTATTAAGAGGCTCTTTTGAGTATCAAGACTCTGGAATATTAGATAAAACACACATTCATTTTTTTACATTAGACAGTATTATTGAAATTGCTAACTCTTGTGGATATTCTATCCAAAAAATATGGGGAAAACCTAATGATAATATTATTTCTAGCATTGATAATACAATATTAAAAGAACTACAAAATTTATCACACATAGCTCCTGCTGAAAATTTTTCTGTATATCAATACATTTTAAGTCTCCAGAAAGCTTAATATCATAAAGTCGCAAATAAAAAATTTGCGACTTATTTTTCTGCCTGAACTAAATATTGATCTACTTCACAACCTCGATCGGTAAAATACAAGTTATCAACAATTATATTCTTATATCCAATATCCTAACTTCATCTCTCTTTGAATTATAATAATTTCTTGCAATAAATCTTATTACTGGTTCCGAAGGATACTTCCCCCATTCATGCATTGCATGAATCTCTTCCCATGACTTGTCAAATGATTTCATAAATTATATATCCTCCCACATTATTAACTCTTCTTTTTTCATATCTCGCTTTAATTGTCTTCCAATTACAATATCACTATATTCTGGCTTAATACCATTTCCTGGTCGCTTATAACAAATCATATCTTCTGAAATAATAGTACCCGCCTTTAAATCTCTTGAAGTAAGAATACTTCTTCTAACCTGATTCATGATATTACGCTCATGCTTAGTAGGTCGCTTTCTACCGTCACCTAAGAGTATCTCTGTGTTTCGTATCGCCTTCACATAGCCAGCAAATTCTTCTGGCGGCATAGATGCTTTATGATCAGGTCCTGCCATATTTCTGTCTAAGGTAATATGTTTTTCAATGCAGCTTGCTCCCAAAGCAGTTGCTGCAATTGCGGCCTCGTTTCCAAGTGTATGATCTGATAAGCCTGTCTGCAATCCAAAAGCATTTCTAAGAGTAAGCATAGCCCTTAGATTTACATCTTCTATTGCTGTAGGATAATCTGTTGTACAATGCATAAGAGATAGATTTTTTGCGCCCGCCTCTATAATAACATCAACCGCTTTCTCGACCTCTCCAAGTGTACTCATTCCTGTTGATAAAATTATTGGTTTACCGGTTTGTGCCACTTGCTTTAAAAAACTATAATTTGTAACCTCGGTCGAACCGATTTTTATTAATGGTACATTCAAATTGATTAAACAGCTAAGGCTTTCTATTCCATCTGGTGTAGATATGAAATCTATATCTTTATTATCACAATATTCTTTTATCTCTCCAAAAGCTTCAAATGGTAACTCCAACTTTTTTATCATCTCAAGCTGAGTTTCTTTTATTGGTTCATTTTCTTTTTGATAATCAGCCTTTTCTGCATTTGCGCTTGTACTTTCTTCAGCTTTAAACGTCTGAAATTTAATTGCATCAGCCCCACATTCCTTGGCTACATCTACAAGCTTTTTGGCAATCTGTATATCTCCATTATGGTTTACACCGGCTTCTGCTATAATATATACACTCATTTATTTTCCCATCCTTCTAAATCATAAAATGATTTCTTTAAATCTATCTTATTATCATATAAAAACTGCTTTATTGTTTTGACTATTTTTTCGGATGTATCTCCCTCTCCATATGGATTACTAGCTCGTTTGGCTTTGTATCTGAATTCTTCTGATAATGCCAATTTAATACTTTTCGTAATAGCCTCATATGTAGGCTCACAATCAATTACACTTTCTGCCCTTAAACGGCCTTTCTGCCTGTCTCCGATGTTTATAGTCGGAATACCAAAACAAGGAACCTCTATAATTCCACTTGACGAATTACCAAGGACAAAGCCTGCATTTTTTACAAGGCTTAGATATCGTCTAATTCCCAACGATTCATAACAAAATATATTGTTCTTTTCACTTGCAGCATGTATTAACATATTATTTATTTTTTCCCCATCTAAATCTGCATTAGATAAAGTCACTATAAACTTTATATCACTATATGTTGCCATCGCCTCAATCAAAGCTTCCGTCTGACGTTTTGCACTGTGTTTTTCTAACGTAACTGGATGAAATGTCACACACGAATATTTTGCTTTCAAGGATATCCCCAAATCTTTTTCAAGTTCCTCTATAGAAAAATAATTCATTTTCTTTACATTTTCTACTCCTATATCCCCATAATTAAATACCCTATCCGGACTTTCTCCTAACTGTATTATTCTTTTACGATATTCCTCACATCCTGGAAAATGCAAATAGCTCATCTTTGTTACACTATGTCTTATCGCATCATCTATAGCTCCCTCTGTCAATTCTCCACCTGATATATGAGCTATAGGGATTCCACAAACCATTGCACTTGAACATATTGGAATCAACTCATATCTATCACCAACAACAATCAACATATCTGGATCTTGTCTAACAAATAACTCACCGAACTTCTCCATTGCTACGCCCATTGTCTTACAAATACCATATGTGCTGTCTTCTGAATCAAGTATTTTTATCTTTTCAGAAATTCTAAAACCATCTTGTTCTATTTCTGTAATAGTCCTTCCAAAACTCTCTGATAGATGCGTTCCGGTTACAACCAGACATAATTCCAACTCTTTATCTTTTTCTATTTCTTCAAGCAACAATCTCAGCACCCCATACTCTGCTCTTGTTGCTGTTACCACACATATCTTTTTCATTTCATCCTCTTTATCATTCTTTTCTATAAAATATATCGGCATTTTCTTCATATTATGATATACTTATATAATACTAAATAATGTATGGGAGTGTAAAATGAAAGTATTATTTTATAGATATGGGAGTATTTGTGAACCTGATATAATAGATGCATTTAAAGAATTAGGACATGAAGTTTCCCAGATAACAGAAGAAATTACTAATAAAAATATTGTGTTTAAAGAACAGGCTGAATTGGTGAGCCAATTTTTATTAGATAATCCGCATGACATTGTATTTACAATTAATTTCTTTCCAATTGTTTCTGATGTCTGCAACATCTTTAAAATTCCTTATATAAGTTGGATTGTCGACTCTCCTGTTATGGAACTTTTTTCAAAGTCAATAAAAAATCCATGTAATCGTGTTTTTGTTTTTGACAAGGCGCAATACAATGATATACATCACCTTAATCCTGATTGTATTTTTCACTTTCCACTGGCTGTTAATATCAAACAAAAACAATCTGTAATTAAACAGGCTTCATCTAATAACCGAAGAAAATTTGCTTCTGATATTGCTTTTGTTGGTTCATTATACAGCGAAAAATGTCCTTATGATGAGCTTAGTGGTATTTCACCATATTATGAAGGCTATTTAAATGCTCTAATGGAATCTCAGCTAAAAATATACGGATATTATTTTGTTGATGAACTATTGACGGATGACTTGATTGATGAAATGAAAAAGCACTTTCCTCGTTATTACACATATCCGTTTGAAAACTATCTTACTGACAAAATTACTCTTTCTCAATTATACATAGGCAATAAAATTACTGCTATGGAAAGAGAACAAACCTTTAAAGCTTTATCTGAAAAATTTTCTGTTGATATATATACTGCAAGTGACACATCTTCTATGCCCAAGATTAACAATAGGGGACTTGCAAATACCATGACAGAAATGCCGTTAATTTTTCACGGAGCCAAGATTAATATTAACACAACTTCAAAAGCTATTCGAAGTGGTATTCCTCTTAGGGTGTTCGACATTCTCGGATGCGAAGGCTTTATGCTTACTAACCATCAGAATGAGCTGTTTGAATTTTTCGAACCTGGTGTTGATTTTGATGTATACGGAAGTATAGATGAATTAATTGATAAAGCAGATTATTACCTGCATCACGAAAAAGAGCGATTAGAAATTGCTCATAATGGATTTGAAAAAGTAAAAAATGAATATAATTATCCAAAGCAATTGTGTCAACTATTATTAATTGCACTATCTCACTAATAAAAAGCTCAGCCAAAATGACTGAGCTTTATTTTTTCTTCATATAAATTTCAACATGATCGCTACACTGATTCTTATTGCATTCATATGTCATTCTTGATATTTCATCTATGTCTTCTATCGAGAAATATTTCTGAATTAATTCTGGTGTATGTTCTAAAAGCGGCACATCCTTTTGGTATAAGTAACTGCAGATAATTTGTTTTTCACAAGAATTATAATTTATCCTCATAACCTGCAGATTGCATATCTCTTCAAAATATGCAATTGTCTCTTTAGAAGGAATAAAAATATGCCTTGGAGCATCAATTTGAAACCAATTTGTTCCAAACATATTAAATGCTATATTGGGAAATATTGGTATGTTTATTGCTATGTAACCATCTTCTTTCAACAATTCTCTTGCCTTTTTAAGTACTTCAATGGGATTTTCCATATGCTCTAAAGAATCTCCCATTCTAATCAAATCGAATGTATTATCCCCTTCCACATCTAATATAGTCCCCTTCATAATATGTACTCTATCGCCATAATATATATCTTCGTCAATATATGGTTCTATTCCATACAAATTGTCGTAGCCTTCACTTGCCTTCTCAAATAGCCACCTTCCTGTTCCACATCCTACATCCAGAATCTTATCACTATTTACAATGTTAGACGAAAATATCACATTTTGATTGGAATCTAATTGAAAGCTATAATAGTTTTCTCCATAGTATTTTTCCAAATCGGATGGTATTTCTGATATTTGAAGACAATTACAATTAGGACATACAAAATATTCAAACTCATCTCTTGTATTCCACATCATCTCACGAACAATATACGTCTGCATTTCGCCTTTAGTCTTACAAATTCTACACGTACATGTTTTATTTTCTTCATTTCCCATTATTTACCCTCTATTATCTTTATTAGCTCTTGCCTGAATGCATTATATGAAAAAATTTCTTCATATGTCTTTCTTGCTTTCTTTCTTAGACATTCTTGCTCTTGCCATTTATCTACAACATGCATTATTTTTTCAACTAACATCTGTATATCTTCGCTATGAAATATATATCCGTTCTCTTTATCACTAATATATTTTGTTATGCCAGCCATGTCTGAGCAAATACAAATTTTCGACATAGACATTGCTTCAACTGCACACGTATTAGTTGCATCTTCTCTTGATGGAACAATCACACAATCAGATTGCTTCATCAATTGCATCAGACTATCATGCTCTAATAACCCAAATGGCTGCACATTTTTACACAATTTTGCTGCTAGCAGGACCATCTCAAATAATTCTAATTTACCTGCATTTTCATCTGCCGCAAAAAAGAACTCGCATTTATCCCAATACTCTTGTGGTAAATTTGCAATTGCCAGCGCCAAAATATCCTGTCCCTTTATTGGAATATATGCCGATGCGGCACATAGGAATGTAACTCTGTCCTTGCTTGCCACATTATTTACATCGGGTACTTGTGTATACTTTACATCCTCTATTGCAATATTTAATACTACGCTTTCCCTTCCATACCTGTTCAAAATAAAATCATGCACAAATTCTCCTGCTGACACAATAGTAATGCTATCAGAAATAGTCTGCCAGAATTTTCTATCATACTTTTTCTCATTTACCAAAAAATATGAAGGAGATTCATGAAGCCACCAGAATATTCTTGAATTCTCTCTATTAACCTTATCTAAAATATCGCCCATCAGCAAAGTATTTACAAATGCAATATCATAACATAAATTATCAACGTCTTTATTAATAACAACATCTATTCCTTGCTTTTCAAATTCACTTTTCATAAAACCGTCTGACTCAGACCAGGCAAATACCCTATATCCTTCTTCCTTAAGAACTTTAGCTAAATTGTATGCTGCTATAACCGCCCCAGTCATATCCAAACAATGTAATACTATAAGTATTCTTTCTTTTCTTGTGCTCATTTCATTACGCTCTATACTTTATCATAAATTTTTTTTGGTCATCATAACTACTATCAGTCTGTTGCCTTAATTCAACTAAGTAATCGAATTTATCTTTTAAGAAAATCGTACTTCCTATATAAAAATCAACTAATCCATTTCTATTGAAAATTTTTTTAAATTTGAACAAACTATCCTCTGCTTCAACACCGCCACCTAAATGAAACTGATTAATCTTTTTTTGAGCTGCCCACTCTGCAGCTTTTGTCAGTATAAGATTAACTGATGCTAAGTTTCTAAACTCTGGCAATGTGCCTGACAAATGATAATGCATATATGTATTGTTATATAGAAAAATAGATGCACTAATTATTTTCCCCTGATATTCTGCATAAAAGAATATTATATTATCCTTGAAATTATTGATAAGATATTGGAAATATTCATTCTCGAAATAATAATATTCATCTGCTAATCTCATATCCATGGTTTGTTTATATATTTCAATAAATTCATTGATTCTTTCACCATGATCTATTATTATTTTTACTCCGTTTTTCTCTGCCTTGCGGACCATATTCCTATTATTGGGCGTCATATTTTTCCATATTAATTCTGTTGATTCTGTATCCACCACAACAGTTTGTTTCAAATTTACAACACTGCATAGTTTCTCGAAATAACTAGAATTATGCAAAAGGGGATGAAATCTTATAAATTGTGAAACTATATTATTCGCTTTCGCAAAATCATATAATTCAGCCTTTACTAAATCTATATCATCATCGGATAAATTTCCTTCTACCATTGGGCCGCCATAGCCATAAGGACTTGTCCAATCAAAATATTTACCTTTTTCTAATGTGCCCTTATAATACTCCAAATCTGATATATCATTTTGTAATACCACATAAGCTAATCTGCCTGCAATAAATTCAAAGTATAATAAATATGGGACTCCATCTCCGTGAATTCTTAATGAATCAGCATATTCGTGCAGATAATATATATCCCAATTCTTAAAGCTAGTAACAATCGTATTCCATTTTTCTTTCTCGGTTACTGGTATTATATTCATTGTAAATACATTTCCACTCCTCTATGACCTTCTCCAATGATTCTATATATGCTTCACATATCTTTTTGCCTCCACGTGCAGCTTTTAAAGACTCACTTTCTTCTAATAGTTGGCTGTCATTCATCTCATCTAATACACTATAGTCAATATATGTATTATATAAACGACTCCACTCAAGAAAAACATTTGATTCTATATCGTTCATCAACTCTATGGCTTTAGACAGACACTCCTTATATACCGATTCTTCTTGTTCTTCATTAAGTTCCATATCAATTATTGCATCATAATTACTATTTGCTGATTCTAAATCTTCCTTTAATTTAAGCAGTTCAGCCTCTATTGAATCATAGTATCTAAGCAACTCCTGTTTTTCATTTCCTGTATATAATTGGGGGATATTATTAATTATCTCTTCATAATTAAGTTCTGGAATATCTTCCAAATATTTATCTATAACCTCCTGCAATGTCATTATCTTACTTCCATGAATCTTTGCGCCACCTTCCGTCGCATCAATAACCTCATACTCAGGATTGGATACTATCATTTCTTCGTACCATCTTCTATATGCGTCCATATTTCCTTCAGTATATACTTTACCACCAAATATATCTTCCACTTCGAAATACTTCTCTGACATATCTATCTTTTCTTCATTAGTGTATGCATCCTTTGCATGAATCTGACCATTCGGGTATGCCAAATCCTGTCCTACAAGTACAATTGTCTTAAAACCTAATAACGCAGAAAAAGAAAAAGCATTTGTAGCTACTGATCCCCCTGAATATACTACTTCAATACTTTTTTTATATTTTACAGATACTTCCTTTATAAATTCTCCATCTCCTCCAGCAAAAAATATCCTGCCGTTATGATTTTTTAGAATCTTATTATTCGAATGCATCGTAGCAGACAATGGTAAATTCTTAATAATATCGTCTTCAAATAAATTAGGATCTTTTTCTGGATCTATAATAATTGCCATATCAGGTCTAACCCCAGCTGCAATTAATGATTTTAACGCAGTATCAACACCAATAATAAATGCTTTGTTTTTAGCTTGCTTTAATAAATGAATGTTCTTATCGAGCGATGGTCCTGCCGCAACAACTATTGCAACTCTACCATTTAAATCAATCTTTTGCAAAGAATTTATAATCTGACCAACCGACGAACAGTCTGGATAAATTAAAATATTATTCAAATAACTAAAAGCTCTTGTATTTTCATCAAGAATTGCTGTATTTCTGGCAACTACCAATCTTTCTATTCTATTCTTATAATATCCAATGTACTCGGAACATTTCTTTGAATTAAAATTGTGATAATTAGGAATCAACGAATATTGTATTTCATTTTTATTATCATAATTAACTATTTTATCTATTAATTCTGCAAAATTAGAAGAGCATTTCCTACCTGTTGCTAATAAAACTTTATCATTAAATATCTCCCTAATATCTCTATGTTTTAATAATTGAATAAATAATTCCTGAGTAGGTTCACATATTATCTTAATGTTTTCTGGATACCTCTCATTTAGAGCCTTTATTTGTTCTCCATTACCAACTCCCATGATTATAAAAACCGTTCTATAATTTACATTCTCAAACTGATTGCACCAGCATTTTGCTGCATATTCCGGCTGATATATACTATCAAAACGCCAAATATACCCCTCACTCTCTACTGCCAAATATTTCCGTCCATTTACGCTCTCTTCTTCGATGATATTTATTCCATCTTCAGTATTATTTTCTTGCAATTTTATATAATTGTATTGTTCTTTTAAATATTTAATATTCTCTTCGTAAAATCCCATTATTCCCCCTCTTTACTTATTCGTTCTACAATTTCCCTTGCTTCTCCTACGAGTATATCTGCTATGTACATATTATCGTGGTGTTCCAACCCAATCATTAATCTTTGAATCTGGTTAAGTACCTCTTCAGTAGTAACGTCTGTAACAACTCCTATATTTATCAATTGAATGAATTTCTCGTAGATTACTGACAAAACCTTCAAATAAATTTCCATCTCACTTCTCCAATTGTGTTTTTCTTCCCACAATATTTCACATAATCTATCCAATCTATTAAGTTCTGCTTCCATATGCAACTCCTCCTAAATTTAATAAGACCGCCCTTGTGAGCGGTCTTATTATAATGATTAAATTACTGTAATAATGAAAGTACGCCCTGTGTAGACTGGTTAGCCTGTGCAAGCATTGACTGTCCTGCCTGTGCAAGAATATTATTCTTGCTGTACTCAACCATTTCACTAGCCATATCTGTGTCACGAATTCTTGATTCAGATGACTGTGTATTTTCTGCTACATTGTCAAGGTTAGCAACTGTATGCTCGAGTCTGTTCTGAACAGCACCGAGTGCTGATCTCTGAGCTGATACTACCCCAATAGCAGACTGAATCATTGTGATAGCTGAGCCCGCTGAAGCATATGAGCCAACGCCTACATCACCAGCCTTAATTCCAATTGAACTAGCATCCATAGCATCAATAGTAATTCCAATCTTCTGATTTTCTAATGCACCTACCTGAAGATTCTTATTTGAGAAAGTACCATCCAACAAATTCTGTGTATTAAACTGTGTTGTTTGTGCAACTCTATCAATCTCATTTGTTAATGCAGTAATCTCTTCCTTAATAGCATTTCTATCAGATGCTGTATTTGTATCATTTGCTGCCTGTGTTGCAAGCTCGTTCATACGCTGAAGCATTGAATGAACTTCATTTAATGCACCTTCTGCTGTCTGTATAAGTGAAATACCATCCTGTGCATTGTCTGATGCTTTATTAAGACCTTTAATCTGGCTTCTCATCTTCTCTGAAATTGTAAGACCTGCTGCATCATCTGCTGCTCTATTGATCTTATATCCAGAAGATAACTTCTCTGCT
>JAXJTU010000068.1:0-8230 GCA_036309425.1 Agathobacter sp. | reverse complement strand
CTTTTAATCCTACAGAGGGTATGAATCTTGATATCGTTGCAACTGGTAATGATGAGCAGGATGCAATTGATGCAATTGAAAAATTTCTTGTTTGTGAATAAAATAGAAAATTAATTTGAAAAGCGGTACTAATGTACCGCTTTTTTCTTGCATTTACAAATAGCTACATGATAAAATTAGCACATAATATTGTTTGGAGAATATGATAGTGAAAAAAATTGCAATGTTTTCGGATAGTTGGGGAAGAAGAAACACATACGAAAGAGCGTCAGGTGTACATGAAGCTATTACGGAATGTGAAGAGGAGATTGTGCTTCATAGATATAATTCTTATGGAAACTGGAGCGCTGACCATAAATATAATTTAGCTGAGTACAGTATCTATAAGCTTCCTGATATGAAAGATTTTGATGGTGCAATTATAGAAACTAATAATATTTTTAACGACCATGTTGTAGATGGATTATATGAAAAATTGAAAAATTCCAAGCTTCCAGTTATCGATATGACAAAGGAAACAGAAGGATTTTACTATTCAGGTTTAGATAATAAAGGTATTATTTATAAAATGGTAAAGCACATGTATGAAGATCATGGATGCAGGACATTTGTTTATGCCGGTGGACCAGAGGAAAATTATGAGAACCGAAAGAGAAGGGATGGTTTTCTTCTTGCCATGGAAAAATATGTGTTTATACATATACTCCTATTCATTTCAGGGATAATGTCGTGGGCTATACAATACTTAAGAATGCACGATTTCTTGAACTGAATACTTTTTTCTATGATGCCCATTGTATTCTTACTAATCGTTTGAATGATATCTATAGAAATGCTTTGATTACTGCTGTAAATAAAAAGTTAGAAGCAGTTTATAATAAGGATCCTCTGACGGGGCTTTACAACAGGGTTGCATATTCTCAGATGGTAATTCCAAAGTTTAAGGATTATTGTAAAGAAAATATTGTTTGTGCAATTACCTTTTTGGATGTGGATAATTTTAAAGATATTAATGATACATGTGGACACAATAAGGGAGATGAGATACTAAAACAAATTGCTGATGTTTTGGAAAAAATTAAGCCAAAGGATGGCATTGTTTACCGATTTGGTGGAGACGAATTTGTTGTCTTTTTCCCTAACGCTTCAGATGAACTGATTCAAAAGTTTGAGGCTGATGTGAATTTTGAGATGGCAGAGAGAAAAATCGAGATTAGTATGGGATGTGTTATCACAGAACCTGGTAGTGGAAGGTCACTTGAAGATTACATGTTGCTGGCAGACAAGGAAATGTATCGGGTTAAGAGTGAAAGAAAAAATAATTTTTAAAATGTTAAGATAAAGTATTGACATACAGGTTATGTTCGTGTAATATATGTTTTGTTGTTGAGAGACAACAAGAAACGCGGGTGTAGTTCAATGGTAGAACACCAGCCTTCCAAGCTGGATACGTGGGTTCGATTCCCATCACCCGCTTATTTTTATGCAATCAGATATTGATATAGTTTTGATACTTCACGAAAACGTGAAGTATTTTTTTTGAGATTAAACAATAGCAAATTTAACAAATTTTTTATGGATTTGAATATAGAATGAAGTACACTTTTCTGCTATAGTATAGGTATTAATGAAAGAAGGAGAAAAAAATGGAAGTATATAATTTGATTCGTAGAAAAAATAGTACATTTGATAAGATTATGCCATACATAATGCTTGCGTTTGAGGTATTTTGTTTATCATTAATTCTGATTAATGCATTAGCATTACTTTTTGCTCTTGCTTTTGCAGCTCTTTGGTTTTATTTTCAGGGAAGGACTCACACAGAATATGAGTATTCATATTTTGATGGCGAGATTAGATTTGCAAGAATTACAGGAAAGAGTAAAAGAAAAGCTCTTGGTGAGATTGAGATGGCTTCAGTTGAGAAGATTGCACCTGCTGGTGATGCAAGTCTTGCTGGGTTTAAGAACAATTCAAGCCTTAAGGTTAAAGACTACACATCAAGAAGTGGTGCACCATATTATGAGATGATCGCAAAGCATGATGGTAATGTTGTACTTTTTAAGTTAGAGCTTGATGAGAAGATTCTTGATGCAATTTGCAGAAAGTATGCTTCAAAGGTTGTTAGAGGATAATTGACTCTGGCTGCTTGCAGGGATGCTTAGGTGTCCTTGAATTTAATGTGGAAAGGGATGACTGGGTGTGAAGCCTATAGCAGTATTTGATTCTGGTGTTGGTGGAATAAGCGTTTTAAGAGAGCTTGTAAAGATTATGCCGGAAGAAAACTATTTATATTTTGGAGATTCTTTAAATGCTCCATATGGGACTAAGACGTTAGACGAAGTTCGGGAACTTACATGTGAGCATGCTAAGCGGCTTCTTTTTGAGGATGGTGCGAAAGGGTTGGTAGTGGCCTGTAATACTGCTACGAGTGCTGCTGTACGAAAATTGCGTGAAATGTATCCTGACATACCTATTGTTGGAATTGAGCCAGCTGTAAAGCCGGCTGTTATGTGTAAGGAGCATCCAAGGGTGCTGGTTATGGCTACGCCAATGACTATTCGTGAAGAGAAGTTTAGAAAGCTTATGGCCAGATACGAGAATGAAGGTGAGATAATTCCACTGCCTTGTCCGGGACTTATGGATTTTGTGGAGAGAGGTGACCTTTCGGGTGAGGATTTGAGGAAATACCTTACAGAACTTCTTTTTGAATTTAAGCATAATAAAGTTGATGCAGTTGTGTTAGGTTGCACACATTATCCTTTTGTGAAGGATATGATACAAAGTACACTTGGGGAAGATGTACTTGTGTTTGATGGAGGAGAGGGAACCGCCCGAGAGATGAGAAGGCGACTTGATGAGAAGGGATTGCTTACTACTTCAACAGGAAAAGGTGAGGTAGTGTTTTCAAATAGTCTGGATGACCAGGCTAAGATTAAGCTTTGTCAGAGGTTGCTGGAAGCTTAGAGTAAAACAAAGATTGTATGGGAGGGTTATTTATATGACAGTTGAAGAGAAAATTAAAGAATTAACATTACAGGAAAAATGCTCCCTTTTATCGGGGGCATCATTTTGGTTTAGCCAGAATATTGACAGGCTCGATATCGAAGGAATGATGTTTACAGATGGTCCTCATGGACTTAGAAAGCAAAATGACAAGGCTGATCACTTAGGCGTTAATCCAAGTGTACCTGCAACCTGTTTTCCGCCTGCAGCAGCCCTTGGGGCATCATGGAACGAAGAGCTTGTTTATAAGATGGGAGAGGCTCTTGGAATAGAGTGCAGGGCTGAGGATGTTGCTGTCCTTTTAGGACCTGGGGCTAATATTAAGAGGTCTCCTCTGTGCGGTAGGAATTTTGAGTATTTTTCTGAGGATCCATATTTGTCCTCAAGAATGGCAAAACAGCATATTCTTGGAGTTCAGAGTAAGGGTGTTGGAACTTCGATTAAGCATTTTATTGCTAATAATCAGGAGACTCATCGTCTTTCGCTTAATGCAATAGTGGATGAGAGGGCTCTTCGTGAGATTTATCTGGCGAGCTTTGAAGAGGCCATAAAAGAGGGGAAGCCATGGACTGTAATGTGTGCATATAACCAGCTAAACGGGGAGTTTGGCTCAGAGAACAAATATGTGCTAAACGACATATTAAGAGATGAGTGGAACTACGAGGGACTCCTTGTTACAGACTGGGGCGCTACAAATGACAGGGTAAAAGGTTTAATTGCCGGACAGGATCTTGAGATGCCTTCATCCGGAACAGTAAATGATGATAAGGTGTATAAGGCTGTAATGGATGGCACAATCTCTGAGGAATATGTTGATAAGGCTGTAAGACGTCTTCTTAAGCTTCAGGAAAAAGTCAGGGTAAAGGCGCCAGTTGAGCCTTTTGATGCCCAAAAGCATCAGGAGCTTGCTGTTAAGATTGCATCCGAGTGCATTGTCCTGCTTAAGAACGAGGATAAGATTCTTCCGGTTGATAAATCAAAGAGTATTGTACTTATTGGAGAATTTGCCGTTAAGTCCAGAATACAGGGCGGTGGAAGCTCGCATATAAATCCTACCTACAGCAGTTGTATAAAGGATGAGCTTGAGGCTTTAGGTTCATACAGCATAACCTATGCTAAGGGCTTTGATTTATTGAGTGAGACCATAGATGAGGATCTTTTAGAAGAGGCTATTTCTGTGGCTAAGCAGAATGATGTTGTGATTGTCTGCGCCGGACTTCCTGAGGCTTATGAGACAGAAGGTCTGGACAGAACTCATCTTAGACTGCCTAATGCACAGCTTGAGATTATTAGCAAGCTTAAGGAGTATAATGAGAATATTGTAGTGCTTTTAAGCAATGGCGCTCCTGTTGTAATGCCTTTTGAAGATGGGGTTAAGGGTATTATGGAGTGTTACCTTTTGGGACAGGCTGGAAGTGCAGCAATTGCAAAGGTAATATCAGGTGAAGTTAATCCAAGTGGTAAGCTTGCTGAGACCTTCCCGATGAGACTCGAGGATACACCTTCATATCTTAACTTCCCGGGAGATGGATATAAGGTTGAATATAAAGAGGGGTTTTTGTCGGATACAGACATTATGACAGCAAGGATATTAAGCCACAGTTTTGTTTTGGTCATGGACTTAGCTATACTGACTTTACATATGGGCAGGTTAAGGTAGATAAGTGTGATGTTAAGGATACCGATGAGATTACTGTTAGCATAGACGTTACTAATTCTGGCGAGGTCTTTGGAAAAGAGGTTGTGCAGCTCTATGTCAGTGATATGCAAAAGGCTGTTACAAGACCACTTAAAGAGCTTAAGGGCTTTGTGAAGCTGGCATTAAATCCGGGCGAGACAAAGACAGCTGAGTTTAAGCTTAACAAGAGAAGCTTTGCGTATTATGATGTGGAGCAGAAGGACTTTATTGTTCAAAGTGGTGACTTTGTAATCAGTATTGGAAGTTCGTCAAGAGATATAAGGTCAACAGCTACAGTTAAGGTTGAATCGACAGCAAAGCTTAAGAAGCATTTCCACAGGAATTCGACATTTGGAGAGATGTATTACTATCTTCCAACACGAGATATTGCTGAAGAGATGATGGATTATTTTGAGCGTGAATCTGGTATCGATTTTAATCTGGGGGATAATGTGGATGATTTTGCATTCCGTGTTATCTGTGATTTCCCGCTTAAGACTCTTGTTACTTTTACAAAGGGGAAATATACTGAAGCTGAGCTTGAGGCATTGCTTGAGAGACTTAATGAAATTGGCAGCAAGATATAATGTTTGCTGAGTTTTAATAATGGCAGAGTAGTCTATGAGACAGAAAATTTTGCTAAGTATATGCATGTGAGAAAATATGTATATAAGAAATAGAGTATAAGAAATAGAGTATGAGAAATAGAGTATGAGAAAAAAAGAATTAGCATTAGAGGTAATTAGGCGACTTAAAGAAGAATATCCATACACGGACTGTACTTTAGATTATGATGAGGCGTGGAAGCTTTTGGTTAGCGTAAGACTGGCAGCACAATGTACAGATGCGCGGGTTAATGTGGTAGTTGTGGAATTGTACAAAAAGTTTCCGGATATTGAATCACTTGCAAATGCAGATGTTGATGAAATCGAAGCCATAGTAAGACCGTGTGGCCTTGGGAAAAGCAAGGCAAGGGATATTAAGGCCTGTATGCAGATGCTCATGAATGACTTTGGTGGAAGGGTTCCTGACAACATGAAGGACCTTTTAAAGCTTCCTGGTGTTGGCAGGAAGAGTGCAAACCTTGTGATGGGTGATGTGTATGGCCAGCCGGCAATTGTTACTGATACGCATTGTATAAGATTGTCAAACCGGATTGGGCTTGTTAAGGATCTTAAGGACCCTAAGAAGGTTGAGATGGAATTGTGGAAAATAATTCCACCAGAAGAAAGCAATAATTTCTGTCACAGACTTGTAGATCATGGAAGGGCGGTTTGTACAGCAAGAACTACGCCGTTTTGTGATAAATGTGTTTTAAGTGATATATGTAAGAAGGTTATATAAGAAGTACATGATAGTAAAGTCAACAAATATTTATCGAATTACGATAAATATTTGTTGACTTTTTGCGTTTGCAGGAATATACTAACATCAATAACTTAACAGGAGGATAAATATTGAAAGTAAATGATTATTATTATCTCCTTTTATTATTGGTCTTATATTCAATCATTATAGTTGGACTCTTTCTTGCTACTATATTGCTTGTTATAAGAAAAATAAAAAACAAACCCACAAAGAAATTAATAACCGCAATTAGAATACAAGCTATTTTTCTGTTGGTGGGAGTAACGTATTCAATGTCACATGCTACATATTATGCATATAATGATTGGCTAATATTAAATAACAATGTCAGGAACGTTAAGAAGATATATGGAGAGTTTGACATTGGAGAAATATGGGATGGAAAAAAGGGAGAGGTTGGATATTACAGTTATACTGATAATGGCCCAATTATGCCAGACCGTCTAGAGCATTACTATTACATGGAATATGATGAGCATGGAATTGTTTATAATGTCTACTCTGCAGGCCCTAAAGGTGGGTAATACCTTAAGGCATGCATTAAAGAATACTTGGAGGTGCTTATGAAATTAGCAAAACAAAAGAAAATATCAAATTGGCTAAAAGGACTAGATATATTACTTTCGCTTATGGTGCTTACATTTTTTGTAGGAGTAACTTATGCAAAACTGAATATTCCGGATTTATCTTATAGGATTGAATCTGCTAATGTGTTCCTGATATTTGCATGGATTGTGGCAATTTGCATATTTGTTGTGCTTTTTGAGTTTTGGAAGGTCTGTACGCAGATAGGAATGGATAATTCATTTTCTATAGAAAATTCAGAATATTTTCATCATATGACAATAAGTGGAGTTGTTGCAGCAATTACATTTTTGGGTAGAATTATTTGGATTTTGATTGCACAGGAAGTGAACATTATGTCAATACTAATTATTGCTGTAGAGATAATCCTGAGTTTGATGTTTGCAGTTCTTGCAGAAGCAATGTCAAAATTGATTCTCAATGCATATGAAATGAAACATGAAAACGATCTTACGATATAGAAATGGAGCACTATTATGGCGATAATTATAAATATTGATGTTATGCTCGCAAAGAGAAAAATGAGTGTGACAGAGTTATCTGAAAAATTAGGAATTACCATGGCAAATGTATCCATTTTGAAAAATGGAAAGGCTAAGGCGATTAAAATAGAGACACTAAATAAACTGTGCGAGATTTTGGAATGTCAGCCGGCTGATCTGTTAGAGTACAGGGCTGATGATGAGTGACTTGAAGAAATACAGAGCTGATGATTAGAGCTTTGAATGAGATAGGAGGGCATGTCATGGACGAGAGAGTTATGAATCTAAATTTACATAATGAAAACAATGCTTACAATGAAACCAATTTACACAATGAAAATAATACTTACAATGAACAGGGCGATTACAATTTCCAGAAAATAATTGGAGCAACACTTATATATGCAATATTTTTTACCTTTTGCATATATAAGAATTTTGCTGGTATAACTGCACCATTTTTAGCGGCGGCAACAGTTGGATATGCGATGTTTTGTTTGAAGGAATATCAGATTAATATCAAAAAAGACAGCATTTTTTATATGGCGGCAATCATATTGTTAGGAGTGTCTTCGTGTATTACGGGAAGTGGGCCCATAATATTTTTTAATACGGTCGGAATGGGATTTTTGCTCCTTTGTATGATGCTTCACAATTTCTATAATGATAAAAAGTGGAACTTTGCAAAATACATGGGGGCTATTTTTATGTCCATTTTTGGGGTGTGCTGCGAGTTGCCGGCACCTTACAAGGATATAAAACGTTGCGATTCCGATAGAAGCAGGTCAAATAAAGCTATGTATGTTATCATCGGTCTGGCAGCTGCCTTTCCACTTTTGTGTGTAATAATTGCACTTTTATATTCGGCGGATGCGGTGTTTGCGCAGGTGATAAAAAACTGTTTTTCTGAGATTAATTTTGGAACAATAATCGGATGTATTTTTACATTTGCCTTTGCATTTTTTGCTTCGTATTGTGGAGTCAGATATCTTAACAGAAAGAAAATTAAAGAAGAAGTGCACGACCATAGGGAAATGGAGCCTATTATTGCAATTACTGCTTTGAGTCTCATATTAATGGTTTATCTTGTATTTTCGGTTATTCAGATTGT
>JAXJTU010000067.1:0-39915 GCA_036309425.1 Agathobacter sp. | reverse complement strand
ATATGAATATATCTCCTTTAGGTGGATTGGTTGATAGTTTTTCGACAATTCTATTTTACCATAAACCTAGAGGAGATATTTTATTTTTGCAACAAAAAAATGCCGTATTTATGCGGCTTACGGCGTTTTGCAAACGCCTAAGTAAAAATATTAAAAAGAGGGAGTATAAAAATGGAAGAATTTAACGAGTACATCACATTTACAATAACAACAAGTGAGGGCCAGGAAGTAGAGATGGCTGTCGTAGATGAATTTACATTCGAGAACAAAGACTATGTCGCAGCTGCAAAAGTAGTAGATGACACAATTGACGAGGAAGGCCTCTACATCTACAAAGTAAAAATAGGCGAAGAAGATTTTACAGTAGAGAAAATCAACAACAAAGTAGATTATGAAAAAATCGCACGTGCCTATATGGAAATGGGCGAATAGAAGGCTTACAAAGCGTCTATATAATATGGAGAGCAAAATGAACATAACAAGTGAACAATTAAAACTATATGCAGTTACAGACCGTAGCTGGCTGGGAAATGAAACCTTATACCAACAGGTAGAAAAGGCATTAAAAGGTGGGGTGACACTAGTCCAGCTCCGTGAAAAAAATCTAAGCGAAGAGGACTTCGAAAAAGAAGCAAAAGAGCTCTTAGAGCTTTGCCACAGCTATAATGTACCGCTAATAATAAATGATAATGTAGACCTTGCAAAGAAAATCGATGCAGATGGAGTTCACATTGGACAGTCTGACATGGAATTAAAAAAGGCAAGAGAAATTCTTGGAGCAGACAAAATAATCGGAGTAACTGCCAAAACAATCGAGCAGGCCCAGTCAGCCCAGGCGGCAGGTGCCGATTATCTTGGAAGTGGCGCAGTATTTGGAAGCAGCACAAAGTTAGATGCAAAGCCAATGGAACATGCTTTATTAGAGGAAATCTGCGAAAGTGTTGAAATTCCCGTTGTTGCAATCGGTGGAATTACAGGAGACAATGTTCTCAAATTAAAAGGCAGAAAAATGGCAGGAGTTGCAGTAGTAAGTGGTATTTTTGCCTGCGAAGATATTGAAGCATCTACAAGAGATTTATTAGTTAAAGTCGAGACTATCATCTAAATTATAAAAACATTTTAGCAAAGCTGAGGCGCATTCCCCCAAAAGAAGGTCAGGAATTTTGTAAAAACTTTATGGAATTTAGGAGATAATAAAATTATGTACACAGCATTAACAATAGCAGGAAGTGATTGCAGCGGAGGTGCCGGCATTCAGGCAGACATCAAAACAATGACAGCAAATCGCGTATATGCCATGAGCGCAATCACAGCATTGACTGCTCAGAATACAACAGGCGTAACAGACATCATGGAGGTTACTCCAAAATTTTTAGCAGAGCAGCTGGATAGCATTTTTACAGACATCTATCCGGATGCAATCAAGACAGGAATGGTTTCATCGATTGAATTAATCGAGACAATAGCCGACAAACTAAAACAATACAATGCCAGAAACATCGTAGTAGACCCGGTAATGGTAGCAACAAGTGGCTCCCGATTAATCAGTGAGGATGCTATAGAAACATTAAAGAGTAAATTATTACCACTTGCAACTGTTATCACACCAAACATACCAGAGGCAGAAGTGCTCTCAGGTATGGAGATAAAAACACAGGAAGATATGGAAAAAGCTGCAGAGAAAATCTGTAACACTTTAGGCTGTGCCGTTTTACTAAAAGGAGGTCATCAGTTAAATGATGCAAATGATCTTTTATTCCAGAAAGGAAAAACTCCGGTATGGTTCCATGGAAAACGAATTGACAACCCAAATACACATGGAACAGGATGTACACTCTCATCTGCAATTGCATCAAACCTTGCAAAGGGAATAGAATTGGAAGAAGCGGTAAGATTAGCAAAAAATTATATTTCTGGTGCACTTGCAGACATGCTTGACCTTGGAAAAGGAAGCGGTCCTATGAATCATGCATTTGCAGTAGAAGGAGAGTACAACATGTAATTGTAATGTAGTTCATAGGTTTAATGTAGAAGAGTACTAGTATAAATAAATGATAAAAACTCAAACGCACGAGGTTAACATGAAAAGAACAAGTATCAAAAAATTAACAATCACAGCAATTTTTGCTGCAATAGCCGTAGTCGGAAGTCTATTTTCATTTCCTGTATTCGGTTCAAAATGCGCACCAGTACAGCATTTTGTAAATATAATCTGCGCAGTAACTGTAGGACCATGGTGGGCACTGGCACAGGCCTTTATTGCATCATTAATCCGTAACCTTCTAGGGCTCGGAAGTCCACTTGCATTCCCAGGAAGTATGTGTGGAGCCTTACTTGCAGGCCTTTTATATAAATATGGAAAGAAACTTCCATTCGCATATATTGGCGAGGTAATCGGAACAGGAATCATCGGTGGAATGCTAGCCTTCCCAATCGCATATCTTGTGATGGGAAACAAAGCAGCAGCACTTTTTACATTCGTAATTCCATTCCTCATCAGCACATGCGCAGGAACGATTGCAGCAATAATAATCACATTGCCTTTGAAAAAATCTGGAATGCTTGGTAAAATGAAGGAATCATTAGAGGAATAAAAGGACAATGGAATTAAGAGCAGAATATATTGCAGAGCTTCATAATAGAATACAAAAAGAATGTCCAATCATTCATTGCATCACAAACGCAGTAACAGTAAATGACTGTGCAAACATTTTACTTGCAGCAGGTGCATCTCCTACAATGGCACACCACCCAATGGAGGTAGAAGAAATAACTGCAGGAACCAATGCTCTGGTATGTAATTTAGGTGCAATTGATGACTACGAAGCAATGGAGAAAGCAGGTCTGGTTGCAGGCAAATGTGGACATGCCATTGTAATTGATCCGGTTGGAATATCAGGTTCTACATACCGACGCGAGAAATGTAAGGCTCTGATAGAGAAAATCCATCCAACCTGTATTCGCGGAAATTATTCGGAGATAAAGGCCTTACTGGAGAATCGAAGCACAGCAACCGGAGTTGACTCAAGTGATAAAACACTCGATACCAAGTCAATGCAAAAATACGCAAAAGAGCATGAGATAATCTTAATTGCTTCTGGTGAAAAGGACATCATAACTGACGGTACAACAACATACACATGTAACAACGGAGCCCCTAAAATGGCAAAAATTACAGGAAGTGGCTGTATGTCCTCTGCAATGCTAGGTGCATTTTTAGGAATAGAATCGTCCGCAAAAAGTGCGGCAGCCTGTTGCGCATTTATAGGTATTGCTGGTGAAATTGCATCAGATAAAACAGATGCATGTGGTGGCGGAACAATGACATTTAGAAATAATTTTATTGATCAGATTTCCTTAATGTCAGATGAGTCATTACAAAGATACTTAAAACAATAATTAAAATAATATATTTATATTTCAAATTTTGGAATAATAATTTTCGAATATAACATATAAAATCGGCAAATCCTAACTATATCAAGTTGTAGAAGTATGCAGCAGGAACGCTGGAGCGTTTTTGAATTAGTTAGGAGATGCAGGATGAAAAATAAAGAAAAGCAAATTCAGGAATCAATAAAATATCACGATCCAAAGTGTGTATTTGCAACAACACAGAAGGAGCGTAAGAAAAAAATTCGCACACAAAGTAAATTGACCGAAGACCACACCCAGATGAGTCAGTTAATTGATCGCTGGGTGACGAATAGTTTTCAGTAAGGAGTTGGCTCAAAGAGCGGGCTCTTTTACTTTTCTAATTAATAGACTTAAAGTAAATGGAAAAACATATTTTAGGAAATAATTTAATGAAAAATCAATACAATAAATCCGCCCTAATATCTTTAGTAAGCCTGTCACTGCCGACAATACTTGAAGAAATACTATCAACCCTTCTTCAGTATGTCGACACCGCAATGGTAGGCCACTTAGGGGAGAAAGCAACAGCTGCAGTAAGTACAACAACCACAATTGGCTGGTTGATTCATTCTATTCCAGGTGCGATAGCAGTAGCCATGCTTGCATTGGCATCCCAGGCAAACGGAGCGGGCGATGAAAATAAATTAAAAAAATTAACAGGCCAATCAATTACATATGCCATCATCATAGGACTAATATTAGAAATAATAGCCCTGGTACTCTCGCCATATATTCCAATATGGATGGGGGTAGAACCTGACATAGTAAAACCAGCCAGCTTATATTTTTCAATAACCAGCATAACACTAATTTTTAGAACATCATCAAGAGTATTTGCTGCAATGATAAGGTCAATAAAAGACACTAAATCGCCGATGTACATAAGTGTTGCACAAAATATCCTGAATGTATTATTAAACATTCTATTTATATACAAACTTAATCTAGGAGTTATAGGAGCCGCAATAGCCTCAAGTATTAGTTTCGGATTAGGCGGTCTTGCGATGCTTTTGGTAATGCTTGGTAAATCAAAGCTACGTCCAACGCTCCCTGATTTAAAGCTGGATAAGTCAATAATGTCAGAAGCATTCACGATAGGTCTTCCAACACTCGGCGCGACAGTATTTAGCGGTTCAGGTTACATTGCATTTGCAAGTATGGTATCCGGAATGGGAACAACAATATTTGCAGCCCATTCGATAGCAATCACAGCTGAACAAATCGTCTATATTCCGGGCTACGGACTTCGGGCAGCGACCAGCACCCTGATAGGAAATGCATTAGGTGAAGGTAATATTGAAAAACTAAAAGCCACAGAGCGAGTAGCAATCTTTTTAACAATGATAATAATGCTGGTAAACGGTCTTGCACTATTTCTATTTGCATACCCATTCATGCAAATATTTACAAACTCAAAAGAAGTAGCGCTAATCGGAAGCGAAATGCTGAAATTAGTATCTTTCTCAGAACCATTCTTTGGTCTGATGATAGTTATGGAAGGAATATCATTTGGTCTGGGGCAGACCAGGCACATATTCGCATGTGAATCCCTAAGCATGTGGGGTGTTAGAATCCTATGCACCTTCATCTGTGTAAAAATTCTAGGCCTCGGCTTAACGGCAGTATGGCTCTGCATGATAGCGGACAACATCTGCAAATCCGTACTGCTGTATATTTTCCGCCCAAAGCAGGACCAATATTAAATGAGCGGAGGAAGATGTCAGCAAAGCTGTCGCGCATTCGGCAACAAGAAACTTAATCCTGATACGTAAAAGGAGCATATAATGAAAAAACTGGTAGAGAAGATGCAGTTCGATGAAGAACGTGCCTTATATGGAATATCAAACACAGAAATAAAATCATGTAAATTCGACGGCCCACAAGACGGAGAATCAGCATTCAAGGAGTGTAAAGATGTCCTTGTAGAAGATTGTTTTTTCAATCTTCGCTATCCATTCTGGCATGATGATAATGTAATTATCAAAAAATGTGAAATGACAGAAAACTGTCGTGCTGCATTATGGTACGACAACAATGTAACAATCGAAAACTGTAAGATGCACGGAATCAAGGCATTAAGAGAGTGCTCAGACATCGAAGTAAAAGACTGCGACATCATCTCCCCGGAAGTATTCTGGAGAAGTCACAACATAAACCTCTCATCATCTACCATGCAGTCAGAATACCCATTTTTCGAATGTACTAACGTAGAGATAGACGGTTTGAAAATGAAAGGAAAATATTCCTTCCAGTACATAGAAAACATGACAATCAAAAACTCCGAGCTAGACACAAAAGACGCATTCTGGCACAGTAAAAACGTCACAGTGGTGGACAGTATAGTCAAAGGAGAATACCTTGGCTGGTATGCCGAAAACCTCAAATTCATTCGTTGCAAAATTATTGGAACACAGCCTCTATGCTATTGCAAAGGCCTAATCTTAGAAGACTGCACAATGGAAGGAACAGATTTATCATTCGAAAGAAGTGAAGTGCAAGCAAGAGTAAATGGAAGAATTGAAGGAGTAAAAAATCCATTACGTGGCAGCATTCGTGCTGATGAAATAGGAGAATTATTAATTGAAAAAGAATATGTAAATCCTGATGATACAGACATTAACTGTCCTCTTATCAATATTATTAAACATTAGCAAAGAAAATAAACTTTTTAATACTGACTTGTGGATTACAAAACTCTGTGATAATATGTTTTAGACTTATATTATTCGGGGAAACAGGTGCAAATCCTGTACGAGCACGTCGCCGTGAGACGAACTGGAAATGTTCAACATAATAGCGGATATTGTGTGGAATTATTTCTAAAAAACAGACCTACCAGACGCCACAAAACTGGGAAAAGTCATTGGAGTTAATCTGAGAAGACGGTCTGCGATAATCGTCAAGTCGAAATATCTGGATAGTATAAAATTCTTAAAAGCTACCGCGAGTGCCGGTAAGAGAAAAATAAAATAATACCCAAAAGGAGAAAAGCAAATGAAATTATTAAAAAACAAATTTAACTCAATGCTCCTTTGTATGATGCTTATTGTGGCAATGGCATTTACTACAGCAGGATGCGCAAAAGACGACTCAACAAAGAACAATACTACATCTGAGTCACAGAAGTCATCACAGAATGATGTAAATACAGAAGATGACAATAACACAGAAGATGCAGATAATACAGAAGCCGATGCTAATACAGAGGATTCATCAGACAAGAGCGATGACAATGTATTAGGACAGGGAAGTGTTAAGTTCACATTTGAAGTAGTTGATGCTGACGGAAATCAGACAAACTACGAAATCCATACAGATAAAGAGACAGTAGCCGATGCATTATTAGAGTTCGACTTAATCGAGGGCGAAGATAGTGAGTATGGTATTTATGTAAAGACTGTTACAGGACAGACATATGATTATGATGCAGACGGAATGTACTGGGCATTTTATGTAAATGGTGAGTATGCTCAATGCTCAGCTGATGGAATCGTACCAACAGAAGGAGATACATATTCATTCAAGGCTGAGAAATAATGAAAGTATCAACAAGAGAGATAGCTAAGTTTGGGATGCTTGGAGCAATTATGTATTTATCAAAAATATTGATGGAAATTGTTCCAAACGTCCATCTTTTAGGAGTTTTTACCATTGTATTTACAGTAGTATACAGAAAAAAAGCACTGTATCCAATTTATACATATGTAATCTTAAACGGAATCATGGCAGGTTTTTCTCTCTGGTGGGTTCCGTATTTGTATTTATGGACAGTTCTTTGGGCAGTAACAATGATTCTTCCACAAAACATGTCAAAAAGAACCGGTATGATAGTATATCCATTAGTAAATGCATGTCACGGATTGTTATTTGGAACCTTGTATGCGCCAGCGCAGGCACTAATGTTTCATATGAGTTTTCAAGCAACGATAGCATGGATTATAGCGGGATTACCTTGGGATATGGTTCATGGAATAAGTAATTTATTATGTGGTTTTTTGATAGTACCATTAGTTATTTTATTGAGACGACTTGAAAATGGAACAGCAAATAGTGGAGTATAATGAATAAAGGAGAAGGTACAAATGAATCAGTATATTTCTGATGAAGTAATGGAAATGATACGCAAAAATATTGAGCCGATGGCAACCTTAATGGCATATTACAGATGTGCAATCATGGAGATTGAGACTAAGTTTAAGGTATTAAATGAACAGTTTTCATTGGAGTATGATAGAAATCCAATTGAGACGATTAAGACAAGAATTAAATCAACAGAGTCACTTGCCAAGAAAATAAATAAAAAAGGAATTCCTTTAACAGTAGAAGCAATTGAAGAAAACATAAATGACATCGCAGGAGTTCGTGTTATTTGTGCCTTTCCGGAAGATATTCATATGCTTGCAGAATGTCTTTTGAAGCAGGACGATATTACATTAATAGAGAAAAAAGATTATATTGCAAATCCAAAGCCTAATGGGTATCGTTCGCTTCACCTTATTGTTTCAGTACCTATTTTCTTAAAAGATGAGAAGAAGGATATGAAAGTTGAAGTTCAGCTTCGTACAATTGCGATGGATTTTTGGGCAAGCCTTGAACATAAGATTCGTTACAAAAAAGATTTAGATGAAAAAATATTAAATGAATTAGCCAATGAATTACTATACTGTGCAAAGCAAAGCTCAGATTTAGATTTGAGAATGCAGAATATCAGAAATAAAATAGAAGGATAAAGAAAGCATCTGTTATTAAGACAGAAGCTTTTTATTGTAATCTTTTTTTCTAAGATATATAATAAATTTATGAGAAAGAAAAGTATAAAAAATAAAATTACATATATTAATCCAATAGATTGCATAATGCTTTGTATAATTTTTGTAATGTTTATTGTTTTATTGGTCGCACTGGGAATATGTACCAACAAATCAAGAAATAATCAGCTTTTAGTGGTTGATGATTCCATGCACATTTTGGCATATAATCAGAAAGTGCAGTTTGAGGAGTATATAGATGAGAAGAAAGCATTATTAAAAGGTATTGCTGGTTATCCCCAGATATATGAGATGGATGAAGAACAACAGAATAACTTTATAAGGAATCATTCAAAGTTACTCGGTTTTCATCATTTGTTTGTTGTAAGAAAAGATGGAACAGTTTTATATCCAGAAGAGAATCAGACGAGAAACCAAAAGAACGAACCATTCATTAATGATGTAATGAGCAATGAGGTTTTCATAACAGAACCTTTCTATGGTGCTGATGCAACAACGATAACCATAAGTATTTCAATTTATAATGGAGACCAAAAAGTTGGAGCATTATGTGCCGCTGTGGAATTGAGTGGCATCATGGATATGTTTAACAAAAATCAAATGTATATGGATGGATGTAGTTATCTGATAAACAGTGAGGGCTTTTTTCTCGCTGCTGACAAGATGCATGAAGTCTATAACAAAGAACGTATATATGAGAAGTTAGACTCTAAAGATGATAAAAATATCATTAGTGATGTATTTTTACAGAAATGCGATAAAAGCGGTATTGTATCTTACGAAGGCCAAGAAAGTCTTTTAAATGTAACATATCTGAATGATTTGAATTGGGCTATTGTGCAAAGAGTAAAGACAGAAGACATTTATAGTGGTTTACAGTATATTATTTATATCCAGTATGCCGCAATGCTTATCGTAATAACAATTTTTATCTATGTAATAAGAATTATTTTATACTGGAACAAAAGTAATACGAAAAATGTTACTGATTCTCTTACAGGATGCTACAGCCGTCTTGCTATGCTTAACTTCATCGATCAGCTGAATACTAAATACAAGGATGACATCGCAATAGTATACCTTGATTTGAACAAATTTAAAACAATTAATGATACATTAGGTCATGATATGGGAGACAAAGTCCTTTGCATTTTTAGTAACGTACTAGAAGAGATATTTGGCGATAGAGGTGATGTTGGACGACTGGGTGGAGATGAATTTATGATTATACTTATCAATTGTCCGGAGGAAGAGATATACAAATGCTGTGAGATGACAAATAGCCTGCTAATGGAAAGAGTTAAATCGCTTGATTTACCAGTTAAGGTTGATACTTCATATGGGCTATCCATAAGGAGAAAAGGTAGTAAGGAAAATCTAAATATACATATTACTGAGGCTGATGAAAGAATGTATAAGTATAAGGAAGCTCATAGATAGAGCCTATAATTTTGACATTATTTTTATTCAAGAATGCTACAACATCCCTGTAGATTATACAGGGATGATTTTTTTTGTAAAGATTAAAATTTTTTTGTAACCATTAAATAGATGAATCCTACATAAAAGATAGAAGGGAGGACTAATTGTGAAAATGTACACCGAGGAACAAATACTAGATATGTATTTTAAAAGAGAACAGGAGGCAGTAAGTATCACATCGGATATGTACGGAGCAAAGCTTACACGATTTGCAGATGGAATGATTAATCATGAAGATGCAGTTGAATGTGTAAATGATACATATATGGCGGCATGGAATAAAATTCCGCCCGAAAGACCGACCAGATTTCTATCCTGGCTGTATAAGGTGTGTAGAAATATTGTTTGCGACAGAATTGACTGGAACAACGCTGCAAAAAGAAACAGTAATTTGAATTGCATGCTGGATGAATTAGAAGAGTGTTTGGCTGATAATACAGCAAAGTATGAAGGTGAATTGTCAGAGATAGGAAGATGTCTTTCTTCCTTTTTGGATAGATTAGACAAAGACAAAAGAGTACTTTTTGTAAGACGATACTGGTATGGTTTGTCAATAGAGGAGTTATCAGATGAAAGCGGAAGAAGCCAGAGTAATGTCAAGACAACACTATTTAGAATTCGCACAGAATTAAAGAAATATCTTGAGGAGGAGGAAATATTTCTATGACAAATAAGGATTTATTTAATGGTTTAAATCAAATTGATGATAGAATAATTGAAGAAGCACAAAATCCTGTTAAGGTAAAAAAGAAAAATTACAGAAAATTTGGGAAAATGACCCATTCCCTTACAACTATTGCAGCTCTTTTGGCAGTAGCAATACTTGGAACAGAGGTAGTAAGATTAAATAATCATGTGGCTGAATTGGAATCGGGAAAACAAACCAGTCAAAGTTACGATGAAAACAGGGATGAAAATGAAAGTAAATTTGTCGGAATAAAAAGTTTAGATAAACTCGGTGAATATACAGTAGCATCAAACTATGAGGCATTTTATGATTCTATTAAGGATGTTGAAAAGAATTTTTTTATAGAAGATTCAAAAGATGAAATACTTGAGAATATTGTGATTGAAGATTCTGTTCCAACAGATAGTGCATCGGATAAGAATATGGAAGCGGCTGGCAGCACAGAAAGCAATAGTAATACTGAGTTTTCAAAGACAAATGTAATGACAGAAGGTGTAGATGAAAGTGATGTCGTAAAAACAGATGGAAATTATATATACATGGTAGAATCTGGTCAGATATCAATTACAGACATAACAAAAGGCGAGCCGGGAAAAGAAGATTATCTTATTCCAAAATTCGAATCGCCATCAGATACAATTGAAGAGCTCTATGTTAATAATGGAAATCTTCTTTTAATCACAGAGCATTATAATGATAAAGAAGATAAAGATGAGACAATAAGCTATAGCTATAATATTGAAAACCCAATGAAGCCACAGTATATAGGCAAATCACGACAGGATGGATATTATGATACATCAAGAAAAATTGGTGATACAGTATATGTATTTTCATATGAATCATCGCATGCGCCTGATTTGTCAAAGAAGAAGGCTTTATTAGAAGAAAATCTTGATAAGTGGGTGCCAAAGGTAAATGATAAAATAATTGCCAGTGAGTGTATATATATTGAGGATGAGACTCAATATGGAACCATTATCTCAAGCTTTGATGTTAATGATCCAGAGACAACTATAGATGCAAAATATGTAATGAATGGAAATGATAACGTATATGTATCAGGCAATGCAATATATTTTTATGGGACAGATTGGAGAAAAGACAGACAGATTACAACAATAAGCCGTATGGATTATGAAGACGGCGTGATGCAGGCAGGGGAGTCTACATCAGTTAATGGAAATATCAGAGACAGTTTTGCTATAAATGAGAATAAGGGCTATTTATATATCCTTGCAACAGAATCTGATTCATTATCAGATGTAAATACATTACATGTTTTTGATGAGAATATGGAACAAGTGGGTGTGATAAATGAGATAGCAAGAGGTGAAAGTATCTATGCGGCTCGTTTTGTTGGAAATTATGCATACTTTATAACATATAAGCAGATAGATCCGCTTTTTGTAGCAGATATTTCAGACCCAACCAATCCAAAGCTTCTAGGTGAACTTGAAGTAAGTGGTTTTTCAGAGTATCTTCATATGTGGGATGATACACATGTGCTCGGTATCGGATACGGAGATTCAGGAAGAGATTCAATTAAGCTTACAATGTTTGATGTAAGTGATCCTTGTAATCCTGTTGAAGAGAATTATACACTAATTGAAGACTATGGACATTATTGTGAAGGAATGAGAAATTACAAGGCAATACTTGCAGATCCTAAAAAGAATTTAATTGGACTGGCAGCAGATAAGTATTATCTGTATTCTTATGATTCGAAAAAAGGATTTGAGCTTGTAGAGGAAACTTCATTAGATGATGAAAATAGTTCTGGCTACAGAGGTCTTTACAGCGATGATGATTTCTATGTTGCTGGAAATGGAGAAATTAAACATTTTGAATTAGATTAATCTGTCAGCATAATTCATTGTGATTATTCATAATTGACAAATGGGGGTATAATATAATAAAAAGATATTAAATGCAACAGGAGATTTACAATGCAGCTAGTACTTGAAAAAGGGCGTCCATCTAACACAACAGGACGCCTCGATAAAGAAATAAGAACTTATGACCTTTTAGACCAGTTAGGGATTGAATATGAGAGAGTAGATCATGAAGCCGCAGAAACTATGGAGGCCTGTGCCGCAGTAGATGAGATTCTCGCCCCGGCAACAATCTGTAAGAACCTTTTCCTTTGCAATACTCAAAAGACAAAATTCTATCTTCTAATGATTCGAGGAGATAAGAAGTTTAAAACAAAGGAAATTTCGCACCAGATTAATAGTGCGCGTCTTTCCTTCGCACCACCGGAGTTCATGGAACGGTTTCTTGATATTACACCAGGTTCTGTAAGTGTTTTGGGACTTATGAATGATAAAGAAAACAATGTACAGCTGCTTGTGGATGCAGATGTTCTTAATTCAGAAGAATTTGGATGTCATCCTTGCATTAACACATCAAGTATAAGACTAAAGACAAAAGATGTGTTTGGTAAATTCTTAGAGGCCATCAATCACGAGTATATCGAAGTGAAATTATAAAATACATTAGATTGTAGCAAATTATTTCTAGTCGGAGTGATCCTGAATTTGTGTGAAAGTTGAGTAAATAAATGAAAAATACAACATTATGTTACATAGAAAAAGACGATTGTTATTTAATGCTTCTTAGAAACAAGAAGAAGGTAGATGAGAACAAAGGTAAATGGATAGGAGTTGGGGGCCATTTTGAAGAAGGCGAAACTCCTGAAGAATGTGTAATTCGAGAGGTTTATGAGGAAACAGGACTTACACTTACTGATTACAAATTTAGAGGAATTGTAACATTTGTTTCTGATGAATGGGAGACAGACTACATGCATCTTTTTACAGCTACTGGATTTACAGGTCAATTGAAGGAGTGCGACGAAGGTGAACTTCGTTGGATACCAAAGTCGGAGATTATGGACTTAAACCTATGGGAAGGCGATAGAACATTTCTTAAGATGCTGTTTGAAAACAAAGGATTTTTTTCTATGAAGCTTAGTTATGTTGGAGAAAAACTTTCAGATATTGATATAAAAACATGGTAGTTTTATATTCAGTGGAAGAAGACTCTTGCTTCTATAAGTGGTGAGTATATGAGATATAAAGTAAAATGGCGAGACCACCCTTGGGTGATTTCGCCATTTTATCTAAAAGCCATATCTTTGTGCGTTTGATGATTTTTTTAATGCTTCAAGTAATTGTTGTATTGTACAATTAAGCACTGGATGTCTAAGATAAGGTGCAATCTGTGCCATAGGAATAAGCACAAAATCCCTATTTTGTAAATCAATATGTGGAACATGAAGACGGTTTGAATCAATAATACAGTCATCATAAAAGAGGATATCAAGATCAAGTGTTCTAGGTCCCCAATGAACAAGTCTTTCCCGGTTAGCTTCAATCTCAAACTGATTAAGTAAATCCAGTAACTCTTCAGGTAAAAGTAAAGTTTTAAGTTCTAAAGCACTATTTAAAAACTTATCCTGTTCAACACCACCATAAGGCTCTGTTTCAATATAATCAGCAACAGAAATAACTTCACAAAGAGAATGCTCTGAAAGTTTTTTAACAGCATCATCAAGATATCCTTTTGTATCACCCATATTAGAACCAAGTGCAATAAAGGCCGTATGCCATCCACGTCTTATTTCCACACTCAGATTCTCAACAGGCATTGCAACAGGAGCCCAGGGTTTTTCAATCTTAACATCAATCATCTGAAGAAGAGGAAAAGTAAGAAGCAATAATTGGGCAAGTTCCTCAGCAACCTTCTCAATCAATTTGAAAGTATTATAATCAAAAAAATCCTGAACCAGATGACAAACCTCGCCATAATTAATAGAATACTCAAGCTCATCGGTAAGCCCGGCCTTGCGAGTGTCAGTATACAAAACCAGCGACACTTCAAACTTTTGCCCAAGAACATTCTCTTCACTAAACACGCCATGCTTTCCAAATACTACTAATTTATCAATCCTAATCTTATCCATAATTTTCATCCTTTATAAATTCACTCTATATAAACCCAACCACCAATACCCCCCTCTTCCCGCGCAATAGAAAACCTACCCTTCGAGCATCAACAAGCAGGACAAGGGGATACATAGTTGATGGTAGACCGTTGAGCAACATCGGCACTTAATGAGCGCAATGCCAACGGCGTTGTGCGAATTTAGTACCGCTATGTTGTGAACCGAGCGAGAGAGGGTCTAACATCAACTATGTATCCCCTTGTCCTGCTTGTTGATGCTCGAAGCCAAATCTATTTAGAAAGAATAGCCTCAGTCATTTTTATGATGCGGTAATTTTCTTTAATGTCGTGTACACGTACAAAAGAGCATCCTTTCATAATTCCAATAACAGTAGTAGCTAAGGTTCCTTCAACTCTTTCTGTTGCAGGTAAATCAAGTGTAAGTCCGATTACAGATTTTCTTGATGTTCCAAGAAGAATCGGATATCCAAGTTCGTGCATGATATCTACATGATTAATTATCTCTAGATTATGTTCATATGTTTTTCCAAATCCAACGCCAGGATCAAGAATGATTTTATCATCCGAAACCCCGGCTTTTTTGGCAAGCTCGATACATTCTCTCATGTCCGAAAGGAAGTCTTTTTGAAAATTATTATAAGAAGTATTATCTCTATTGTGCATAAGACAGCAGGCTACATTATATTTTGCTGTTAGTTTTGCAACTTGTTCATCATGCTTAAAGCCCCATATATCATTAACTAAATCAGCACCAGCCTGAAGGGCAGCCTCTGTGACAGCCCCTTTATAGGTATCAATTGAGATAGGAATATCAAAGTTTTTCCTGATTGCTTCTATGACAGGCGCAACTCTTGCAATTTCTTCTTCATCTGTAATTACTTCATGACCTGGACGAGTTGATTCACCGCCAACATCAATAATATCTGCACCATCAGCAATCATCTCTTCTGTATGCTTTAATGCTCTATCCAAATTGTTATATTTTCCACCATCAGAAAAAGAGTCTGGGGTAACATTTAGAATTCCCATAATGTAGCAGTGATTGTTTAAATCAAATTCTTTATGTCCTATTTTCATTTTAGTTGTTGTTTCCTTTCTGATTTAAAGTTTTATATTATGATTTGTAAGTTACGTTTCTCAGAACTCCAATTGCATTTATCATATGCATCACAAACAAAGCAGTTTCTGGATTTTTTATCAGCCCAGTAGAGTAGTGTTGCAAGCTGGCTATTTGAAGTTGGTGTATTAAAGTGTGATGTATCATTTCTGTGTTTTAGAATTGCATCCTGAATCATTGCAATTTCATTCTGCGAAAATCCACATTCAGGAAGAATGATATCGCAGAACTTAGCGCTGGCAACATCATGTGGAATATTATTTTCAATTTGATCAATTCTTCCAATATCATGCATCAGTGCAGTAGCATAAATAATATCCCTGGCGTGATTTTCGGTTTTGTCAGTGTTTGCTGACATATTAACAGCCTCAGATAGCTCAATACCAGACTCGAGGTACCTAATATACATCAAGCGGGCAACATCCATAAAATGTTCCAAAGTATGATTACAAAAGATTCTGTCTTTTTCTGCAAGCAAAAGCTTATTATATTTCTCTTTATACAAAGGGTGTTTAAAAATCAAATCTATGCGATTCATGAGCGCACCATCTGTAAAAATGTCTGTTGAAGGCTATAATCCTCAGCAAAGACACCTCTTGTAATAATTGTAGAAGTGATAGTGCCCGGTTTTTGAACTCCACGCATTGTCATGCACATATGCTCAGCCTCAAGCATTACCATAACGCCTTTTGGATTAAGATTTGCTTCAATTGCCTCAGCAATTTGAGCGGTCATATTCTCCTGAATCTGTGGTCTTCTTGCAAAAACCTCAACAGTACGGGCAAGCTTACTAAGTCCGGCAACTTTCCTGTCTGGAATGTAGGCTACATGAGCTTTTCCATAGAATGGAAGAAGATGATGTTCACATGTTGAATAGAAGGTAATATCTTTTTCTAGTACAATATTGTTGTTAGTTGCTGAAAACTGCTTGTTAAGATGTGAGGCAGCATCCTCATTTAGTCCTCCATAAATCTGCTCACACATACGGGCAATTCTGTCAGGAGTCTCTAGAAGTCCCTCACGGGTAATATCTTCGCCGATTCCTTCTAATATTAGACGAACGCCTTCTTTAATTTTTTCACTATCCATATTTTCCTCTTTTCTGTGATGTTATATATTATTTTGACATTGATAATCCATTAGTTACTCTTGTAAGTAAATATTCAGAACCCAACCCATATATTCGCAAAAACGCACGATAAATCGTGCTTTACCGCTACTGCGTAGCTAATTTTGCTCATATATGGGGCGGTGACTCTATTCGAGCCACCTTACGAATAAGATAAACTGCTACTTACATGCAAGCATGACGTATCAGTTTATCTTATTCTAAAAGGGTTCTGAATAGTTACTCTTGTAAAATAAAAAACATCCACTCCGTAATCAGGAAATGAATGTCTGTATTCTCTGACAGCGGATGCGAAGGCACATCGCAAATTAAGCGTTAAACCTAATTTTTCGTCCAACAGCAACTTCCCGTCCATTGGCACTTGACGCGTGACTTCTACTCTGTACATATTTATTTAATCTGATTCCTACTATAGACGCATAATTACATGCTGTCAACAAAAAAACATGAAATGTTTTTAATATAGTCTTTTTTCTTTTGTATTTATATTCTATAATAAAAAGAATGTAAATAAAAATTGCAAGGGGGCACTTAGTGTGTATATATTTAAAAAATTGAAAGAGAAGCTTTCATCTTTTCAAATTATAATATTAGGCTTTGCCGGTGTAATATTACTTGGAACGTTACTGTTGATGCTTCCAATAGCTTCTTCAAGTCATACATTTACGCCGTTTAATCAAGCTTTATTTACAGCTACATCGGCAGTATGTGTTACAGGACTGGTGCTAGTTGATACGGCAACGCATTGGTCGTATTTTGGACAGGCGATTATTCTTATACTCATTCAGATTGGAGGACTTGGAGTAATCACAGTTGCTTCAAGCCTGGCATTGCTTGCTGGAAAGAAAATATCAGTAATGCAGCGACAGACCATGCAGAATTCTATATCTGCCCCACAGGTTGGCGGAGTAGTAAAGTTAACAAAGTTTATTTTCAAAACAGCTTTTCTGATTGAGTTTTTAGGTTCAGTTTTTTTAATGCCGGTTTTTTGTAAAAAATATGGTTTAGAAGGAATATGGATGTCAGTTTTCCATTCCATTTCTGCATTTTGTAATGCAGGATTTGATTTAATGGGAACAAAATCAGGTCAGTTTTCATCAATTACGGCATTTGCAGATAATTTTTATGCGACTATTGTATTTAGTATAATAATTATCGCCGGAGGTCTTGGCTTTTTGACCTGGGAAGATATCAAAAACAAAAAAATTAAATTTTCCCAATACAGAATGCAAAGTAAAGTAATAATTATTACAAGCTTAGTATTAACAATAATTCCAGCTATTATATTCTTTGCAGTTGATTTTGCAGACGTTTCCATGAAACAGAGAATATGTACATCAATTTTTCATGCTGTAACGCCAAGAACTGCAGGCTTTAATACGGCTGATTATATGTCGATGAGAGATAGTGGTCGTGCAATTACCATGGTTCTTATGTTAATTGGAGGTTCGCCAGGGTCAACAGCAGGTGGTATGAAAACAACAACAATAGCAATTCTGTTTTTGAATGCAATAGCAATATTTAGAAAAAGAAGTAATGCCAATTGTTTTGGAAGAAGAATTGAGGATTCTGTCGTAAAGAACGCAGCAACCATTTTATTTATGTATATAACACTTGCCATGGTTTCTGCCATTGTAATAGGAATAGTTGAAAATCTTCCACTCGGAACAACAATGTTTGAGACAATGTCAGCGGTTGGTACGGTAGGTCTTTCGCTTGGAGCAACTCCAGGGCTTGGAATTGTATCTCAGATAATTCTCATCATCTTGATGTTTTTTGGACGAGTTGGAGGACTTACATTAATTTATGCAGCATTTTCACATCAGGATACATTTGCATCAAAATATCCTGTTGAAAATATTATGGTCGGATAAAGGAGAAAGAAATGAAATCGATACTTATAATAGGATTAGGAAATTTTGGAAAACATGTTGCAAAGCAGATAAGAGAGCAGGGACATGAAGTTTTTGCAATAGATATCAATGAAGAAAGAGTTAATGAAGCTCTTTCATTCGTCAATAATGCCATGATTGGAGACAGTACAAACGAGGCGTTTTTACAGTCACTTGGAATAAATAATTATGATGTGTGTATAGTAACAATCGGAAGTGATTTTCAGAGTTCTCTTGAGACAACGTGTCTGCTAAAGGAACTTGGAGGAAAGCTTGTAGTCGCACGGGCAAATAGAGATGTTCAGGCGAAGTTCCTTCTTAGAAACGGAGCAGATGAAGTGGTAAATCCAGAAAAGCAGATTGCAAGATGGACTGCAATTCGTTACACATCAGATCATATTCTGGATTATATAAAACTTGATGAAGAACATGATATTTTTGAAGTTACAATTCCGGATTCATGGATTGGTAAGACGGTAAGCCAGCTTGATATTAGAAAAAAATACGGAATAAATATTATGGCTACAAAACAGGATGGAAGGATGAATTTATCAGTTCTTCCAGATACGGTATTTACTCCGGATAAAACACTTTTAGTTCTTGGTGAGCACAAAGCTATTCAAAAGTGCTTCCATATATAGAAGATTTATTATAATACAGCATTTATATAAAGGAGTAACAGGATGGACAAGAAAATGAAGCAAAACCTGATTCTTATTGCATCAGGCGTAATTTTATTTGCCGCAGTCATGAATATAAACTATGTCATTACATTTTTTAAAGATGTTATGGGATTGTTTTTACCATTAATAATTGGATTTATCATGGCATTTGTACTTTCAGTACCTATGAACGGTTTTGAAAAATTGCTCAGGAAAATAGGAAGTAAATTAAAGAAAAGACTGCCAAAGAAAATAAAAATTAATGTCAAGGACAAGACTATAAGTACAATAAGTCTTTTATTAACAGTCTTTAGTATTCTTTTAGTAATTTATATTTTAGGTAAAGTTGCCGTTCCACAGATTGTTGAATCTGTAAAGAGCATTGGAATAATGATTAAAGAGAAGTGGCCACATTGGGCAAAGACTTTACAGAAATACAATGTGGATACAGCGCCAATAACAGAATGGGTAAAGAATCTGGATTTTGAGAATTTAATTAAGAATGTTCTAAGTGGAGCTGGAACCTTCATTAATGTGGTGGTTGGAACTGCAGCTTCTACTATATCAATAATGGGAACTATAGCAATCGCAGTAGTAATAATGTTCTATGTTCTTTTGAGTAAAAAGGAACTTATCAGACATGGAAAGAAGATTGTGTACGCTTACCTCAGCAAGGAAAAAGCGGATAAGATAGTATACGTATCAAAATTATCCTGTGATGTATTTGCAAAATTCTTATCAGGACAGTGTATTGAAGCCTGTGTTCTTGGCGGAATGATGTTTGTTGGCTTCTGGCTGTTCAAGCTTCCATATGCAGGACTGATTGCAATGCTTACATGTGTAAGTGCCTTTATTCCATATATTGGAGCCTTTATGTCATGTGCAATTGGTGTAGTATTAACCCTGATTGCTAATCCGTCACAGGCAATTATGTGTTTTATAGTATATCAGGTGATACAGTTTATAGAGAATCAGTTCATATATCCTAATGTAGTAGGTAATTCCGTAGGATTGTCCCCTCTCTGGACACTTATTGCGGTTCTTGTCGGTGGAAAATTATTTGGACTTCTTGGAATGATTTTCTTTATTCCAATTGTTGCTGTATTATATATTTTGTTCCGCGAGAGTGTTAATAAGAAATTAAAAAATAAAAATTTTACATAGATTTTACATAAGATTGTCCATACTTTTACATAACTTTAGTATTCTTACATTGAACTAAAAGTTAGATAAATACGAGGTAAAAAAGTATGGACATTTTTAATATTCTGAACATGATAGGCGGTCTGGCTTTATTTCTATATGGAATGAATGCTATGGGTAATGGCTTATCAAAGATGGCTGGAGGTCGTCTTGAATCAATCTTAGAGAGGCTTACCACCAAAAGAATTTATGCGGTACTTCTTGGTGCAGCGGTTACGGCGGTAATTCAGTCATCATCAGCGACAACTGTAATGGTAGTTGGATTTGTAAATTCGGGAATCATGCAGCTCTCGCAGGTAGTTGGAATCATAATGGGAGCCAATGTCGGAACCACGATAACTTCATGGCTGTTATCATTAACTGGAATAGAGGGTGATGCGATATGGGTTAATTTGTTAAAGCCATCATCATTTTCTCCAGTACTTGCGGCAATTGGTATTATTCTTACAATGTCAAGCAAGGGTGAGTCAAAGAAGAAGGACATTGGAAATATCATGCTTGGTTTTGCCATTCTTATGTTTGGAATGGAGACAATGAGTGGTGCTGTTTCCGGATTAAAGGACAATGAAGGATTTACAGGCATGTTAACAGCATTTTCTAATAATCCACTTCTTGCAATGTTAGTTGGAGCAGTATTTACAGCGATAATTCAAAGCTCATCGGCATCGGTTGGTATTTTACAGTCGCTTTGCAGCACTGGAGCTGTAAGCTATGGAACCGCTATTCCTATTATCATGGGACAGAATATAGGAACCTGTGTTACATCGATTATCTCATCAGTCGGTGCAAGTAAAAATGCAAGAAGAGCATCTATGATACATTTGTATTTCAATCTTATTGGAACAATGTTATTTATGGTGGTATTTTATACTTTAAACAAGATAGTTGATTTCGCTTTTATGTCTGACCAGATCGGAGCGACAGGAATTGCGGTAGTACACAGTTTGTTTAATGTTGGAGCTACAATTGTTCTTTTCCCATTCGCAGATAAGCTTGTAAAGCTGGCAAAGCTTACAATTCCAGATGGAAAAGATGAAGAGACTGAGAATGCGAAGTCTTTAGAAAATGAAATTGCAATCGATGAAAGATTCTTACAAAGACCTGCATTTGCAGTTGAAATCTGTAGACAGAAGGTTCATGAGATGGCAAAGGATGCCGTACTTACTCTTTCTACAGCTTTAGAAGTTTTATCAGATTATGATGAAGACAAAGTAAAAGAAGTATATGCATTAGAAGATAAAATTGATATTTATGAGGATAGGCTTGGAACATATCTTGTAAAGCTTTCAGGCAAGAATCTTTCTAAGAAGGATAGCCAGAGCGTTACAATGATGATTCACAGCATAGTAAATCTTGAGAGAATTTCAGACTATGCAAAGAATATTGTTGAATCGGTAGAGACAATAAATAGTAAAGAGCTTACCTTTTCAAAGAAAGCTTCATATGAGCTATCAGTGCTTTGTCAGGCAGTAAATGATATAGTAAATGATACTGTTAATGTATTTTGCGAGGATGATCTTGAGGGTGCAAAGATTATTGAACCTTTAGAGGAAGTAATTGATACCCTTACTAAGAAGATAAAGAAGAGACATGTTAAGCGTCTTCAAAAAGGAAAATGTACTATTGAAATGGGACTTATTTTAGAAGATATACTTACAAGTCTTGAGAGAATTTCAGACCATTGCTCTAATATAGCAGTAGAGTTACTTGCCATAAATGAGGATGTTTATGATACTCATGAGTATTATGAAGAGATGTCAGAGGCAGAGCAGGCATTATTTACCCAGAATTATAAACGGCTTAAGGAAAGATATAGTCTCGGTAAGCCTGAAGAAGAGTCGGAAAGCTAATTGAAAGCTGAATTTTATATAGTAATGAAGGAAGTAGCAGAATGGCATTAATTTATATAATTGAAGACGATGAAAGTATAAGAGAGATTGAGGAATTTGCACTTAAGAATGCAGGTCATAAAGTTTATGGCTTTGAGAATGCGAAAAGCTTTTATGCACAAATGGACGAGATAATTCCAGACCTTTGCCTTGTAGATATTATGCTTCCGGATGAAAACGGTAATGAAATAGTAAAAAAACTTCGTAGGAATCCTGACACTAAAAAGCTTCCGGTAATTATGGTTACAGCAAAGACAACTGAGCTTGATCTTGTAAAAGGCTTAGAAGATGGAGCAGATGATTATATAAGAAAGCCTTTTTCTGTAATGGAGCTGATTTCAAGAGTAAAGGCGCTTCTTAGAAGAACAGTGCAGGAGGAGATAAAGGTTTTATCCCTTGAGGGCTTAGTTCTTAATAATGACAAGCACGAAGTGACAATTGACGGTCAGCATTGTGAGCTTACATACAAAGAGTACGAGCTCCTCTATTATCTTCTGTCAAATAAAGGGATTGTCCTTAGTAGAGACAGTATAATGGACCGGATATGGGGATTTGGATATGAGGGAGAATCGAGAACGCTTGATATGCATATCAAGACACTAAGACACAAGCTTGGTGAGTTCGGAAACAGAATAAGAACAGTTAGAAATGTAGGATATGTTATCGAATGAAAAAGAAAATAAATCTGCAGTTAGTAGGAATTGCAATAATTGCAATAATTGCTACAGCGATAAGTATTACAATTGCATATTATGGTTTGTTTCAGCGGCAGATTCGTGAGGACTTAAAGGTAAGTGCCAAGCTTCTTAAGGATATGCATTATTTTGAAACAGTAGGAAATGATATCAATAATATCAATAATAATAGTCACATAGATTTGTCCACTGATATTGAAGAACTCAGAGTTACATGGGTAGATGCAGATGGAACAGTTTTATATGATAATGATACCAATGCAAGTGATTTATCCAATCATGCTGACAGACCAGAGATAAAAAATGCATTTGAAAATGGTGTTGGTGAGTCTGTGAGACGTTCGGATACAATGAACAAGGATACATTTTATTATGCAATTTTACTTGATAACGGAACTGTTCTTCGTGTATCGATAGATGCCGGAAATATCTGGTCGGTGTTTGTGGCTGCAACACCTATGATTTTACTTGTAATTATGGTGCTTATACTTGTAGGCGTAGTTTTATCACACCTGCTTACCAGACAGATAATAAGTCCCATAGAGACCATGGCGCAAAACATTGAGGACACCACAACAGAGCCACCATACAAAGAGCTTGTACCTTTTGCAAAAATGATAAGAAGCCAGCATGCCGACATTTTATCATCAGCAAAGGCCCGTCAGGACTTTACTGCAAATGTTTCCCATGAATTAAAGACCCCACTTACTGCAATATCAGGATATGCAGAGTTAATTGATAACAATATGGTGGATGAAGAGCAGAGCAGGCACTTTATTAAGGAAATTCGCAAGAATTCAGAAAGACTTCTATCTCTTATAAACGATATTATTCGCCTGTCTGAATTAGACAGAAGTGAAGCGGAACCAACCTTTGAGTTGCTTGATTTATATGATGTGGTATCGGATTGTATGGAGGCACTTAAAGTTAATGCCAATAAACGTCAGGTAAACTTACATTTTACTGGGGAACATTGTAACGTGCGTGGTAATCGTGAGATGTTAAGTGAATTAACAGACAATCTAGTTCAGAATGCAATTCGTTATAACAATGAGAATGGTAATGTCTGGGTCGAGGTCAGAGGCAAAGATGATATCTCATTATCGGTAAGAGATGATGGAATCGGCATTCCGGATGAAGACCAGAACAGAGTGTTTGAACGGTTTTACAGGGTAGATAAGAGTCGCTCCAAAGCAACTGGAGGAACCGGACTTGGACTGGCAATTGTAAAGCATATTGTAGAGATACATGAGGCAAAGATAGAACTGTACAGCAAAGTAAATAAGGGGACTACAATAACTGTGATATTTTAGGGGCAAAAGGATGGTAATAATGGCCATAAAATAATTAATTCATCTCAGTTGTGGCAAGAACGTTGGAGTGTTCTTGAAAAAATTACCGCCTAGAACTCATAATAAGAGAACCAGGCGGTAAATAATTTCAAAGTATATTTTTTAAATCTGCGAAAGTAATTCAATAATCCCGTCAATATCCATTTCATCCATCATAGCATCTAATTTTTTTAACAATTCAGAATTCACGCCAGAAATATCTGCATCATGGGCCTGTTTTAGATACTTAGAAGCAGACGCAAAATCATAATCTATCATGGAATTTTTTAGCTTTTCCAAAGCCCCAGGAACATCTGATGTATTTTTCAAAGTAGGAGCATTAGAATCAACAGTCTGGTCAACAAATGAATCAGTATTCGAATTTTCAAAATTGCATACAGTACGAATCGCATCAATCATTGTACAATAATTCTTTTTAAAATCATCAAGATTATTCTTAATGAACCCATCATCAAGATTTTTTCCAGCCATTTCTAAATCCTTAGCCAATGCTCCACAGTCCTTAGCTCCAATATTTAAGCATGTGCCCTTCATTGCGTGAATCAAAATTGTAAAATTACTCCAATCACTATTAGCACAGTACTCATAAAGTGAAGAAATATGTTTGTCGCATTCATTACATGTAAGCTCAAGAACTTCAATATATACATCCTTACTACCACAGCAGTGAGCGATGCCTTCGTTAACATCCATGTAGGAGAGTAAGCCGTTTAAATCAGAATCGCCGGTGCTATCAAAAGTGTCACTATTGTCAGCAACACTATTTTCAACAACATTGTTTTCAATAAATGCATCCTCTGGCAGAAATTTTTTTAGTACAGATTCTAAGGATCTATAATTGATTGGTTTTGAAAGATACTCATCAAATCCTAGTTTCAGAAGTTCTTCCTTGGCACCATAGATTGCATTAGCCGTAAGTACAATTATTTTACAATTATTATTTGTTATGTAGTAGCTATTTAGCCTGCGGATGCGCTGCATAGTTTCAATTCCATCTATTTCTGGCATCATCTGGTCCATGAATATGAAGTCATATTTTTTATTCTGACACATTGCAATTGCTTCAAGTCCACCATTTGCCATGTCAACATCCATTCCGTAGAACTTCATACTTTTTGAGATAACCTTAAGGTTGATCGGATTATCATCTACGATAAGCGCTTCAACCCCGTGAATTTGTAATGAGCCTAAAGAAAATTCATCCCTTATATTGCGTGAAAGAATAAGTTCTTTGTTTATAGGTGTTGCATCAGCAACATTTTGCTCCACAGTCGCGATGAAGGTTGAACCCTGACCATATATACTTTCGACACGGATATCACCATTCATAAGAGAACAGTATCCCTGAACAAGAGCAAGACCGAGACCTGTGCCTTCTGTTCCATAATTTCTGGTCTGATCAAGCTGTGAAAAGGTATCAAACAGACGGGCTTTTTCTTCTTCCTTTATTCCAATTCCGGAATCACTAACCCTGATAACCAGCTTAAATGGAGAAGAATCTGCTTCTGAACATAAAATGTCCAATTTTACAAATCCTGAGTTAGTATATTTTACAGAGTTATTAAGCAGATTAATAAGTATGCTTCTTAGCCTGTTTGAATCACCGTTTAACATTGAAGGAAGCTTGGTATCTACATGTATTTGGAAGTCAAGTCCTTTACGTGTTGTCTGGGTATTTATAATCTCATATATTTCATGCAAAAATTCAGCAGTAGAGTAGTTGATATTTACAAGAGTCATTTTTCCTGATTCAATTTTTGAAATATCAAGTATGTCATTAATCAGAGTCATCAGACTGTGGGAGGACACCTTAATATCCTCAAGATAATCACATAATGGTTCAGCTGGATTTTCCTGAAGTGCAAGCTCTGAAAAGCCGATTATCGCATTCATTGGAGTCCGAATCTCGTGGGACATATTTGCAAGGAACTGACTTTTAGCCCGGTTAGAAGAATCTGCTTCCTGACGTGCGAGCTTTAGTTCTTCAATGTAGCGCATTCTCTCAGATAGATTTTGGACATTAACGATATATCCAATAGTATCTCCATAGGTATCCATAATTTTACTTATTGTAAGATTACAAGGCGCTCCATTAACAAGACAAGCTGAATCTAAATTGTGATGTGCTCCATCAAAATCAAAAACCGAATCATTACAGTCAAAAAGTGACCCGATATTCTTAGTGCCAAGTAAATCTGTTTCTTTTGGAAGAATAAAAAAATTAGAAGCAGCTTCATTAGCTATGCGAAGGCGATAATTATCATCAAACATCAATACGGGCACAGCAAGAGAGTAGTAAATAAATTCTGTCATGTTGGAAATATTGATGCTTGTACGGTTAATTACATCCATGGCATAGAACAAAATTATGAGTCCCCAAAATTGTGTGACATTGCTACCAGGAAGTGCAGGAAGTCCAATTGCAGGAAAAATCATATCAAGAACTGTTCCAATCATTATCAAAAGTGTTATAATTAAAAAGTGTTTTCCAAAGGTTTTGATTCTCTTTTTTTGAGCATTGAGTATTGTATGGATGATTATTCCAAGAATATTGCAGGCAACAATTATAAAATATAAAGTATACAGAGTATTTATTAGTCCTGGTTTAAATCGGTACGTCATTCCAAATGTAGAGATAAAATACTCAGTCTGGTCCCTTTTCATTGAAAGTAATACAGGAACTATACCGGTAAGTGCAATGAAATTAAATATATTGCGGGTTTTGGTTGAAATATCTGCAAACAGACAAATGAGATATTGAACTGAAAGCATGTAAAGATAGGTTCCAAGTATTGCAATAGAGCGACACCAATATGCATTGTCGATTTCGGTTTGCTGAAAAAGCAGACCAAAGCCGAGACTCCAGATTGAACTTGCAAGAGCATAAATATGCAAAGCCTTATTGGTAGCGTTTAGTTTTTTTCTCTGCCAGATAGGACTTAAAAACAGATAAAATGCTATTATTCCATCAATAATTAAAATAGACGAAAAGAAATTCTTCATATATCCCCCCAGGATAGAATTAACGTTTTATATAATTGTTTTCATTATAACATAGATATTGGTCAAAGAATAGGAAAAAAGTACGGAGGTGGACAGCGGATGAAATATGTAAAGCAATGTCTTATTATTCTTGTTATTTCTTTTATAGGAGAAGTTTTAAAATATCTTATTCCATTGCCAATTCCTGCTAGTATTTATGGAATGGTTATACTTTTTGCAGGACTTATGACTGGAATTATTAAACTTGAGGCAGTCAGGGAAACTGGAAAATTTTTGATAGAAATTATGCCATTAATGTTTATTCCGGCAGGTGTTGGTCTTATTACAAGCTTTGGAACATTAAAAAGAATAATAATACCTGTAAGTTTAATTACTGTTGTAACAATAATTACAGTTATGGCAGCAACAGGAATCGTATCACAGATAATAATTAGAAAGTCAGGTGAAAATAAAAATGAATGAATTTTTTGAAAACTCTTTGTTTGCGGGAGTTGCGCTAAGTGTAATATCTTATTTATTAGGTGTTGGGTTAAAGAATAAGTTTAAACTTGCCATTTTCAATCCCCTGCTTATCTCAATTGTAATTTCAATTGTTGTACTTTTACTGGGAAATATTGATTATGATACTTATAATGAGGGGGCAAAGTATTTAAGCTGGCTTCTTACTCCTGCAACAGTATGTTTGGCAATCCCCCTTTATGAACAGTGGGAGCTTTTGAAGAAGAATTACAAGGCTGTTTTATTAGGATTACTTGCAGGTACTATTACTAGTCTAACGACTGTGTTTGTTCTTGCTAAGCTATGCAATTTGTCACATGAAGAGTATGTAACATTGCTGCCAAAATCAATTACAACAGCAATTGGAATGGGATTATCGGAAGAACTTGGGGGATATGTAACAATTACAGTTGCGGTAATAATTATTACAGGAGTGCTGGGGAATATGTTCGGCGAGTTGATTTGCAAAGTATGTAAGATTAAAGAGCCTATATCAAAAGGTCTTGCTTTTGGTGCTGCGTCTCATGCAATTGGAACCGCAAAGGCTATTGAAATTGGAGAAGTTGAAGGTGCAATGAGCGGACTTGCTATTGCAGTATCGGGAATATTAACTGTGATTTTTGTATATTGTTTTGCAAATTTAATTTAGAATAACACACCAAAAAGAGGAACTAATTAAACCAAGAACAGGTTGTACAAATTAGTTCCTCTTGTATTGGATGTTAAATAATCATTTCTAGTGTATTATGACACATTTTTTTTATTTGTCAATAGTTAATAGCTGAATTTAGTAAAATTTGCGAAAATCTTTTGTTATAATTGTTTATTTTGTTTAAATATGGTAGAATGGTACTATCATTAGGACGGTATTATGGGGGTAATACATGAAAGATAAAATTAAAGAGTTTACATATAAGCTAGAGTCTAGTTTTTTACTTGCGGTAATTGAACATGGACTTGCTATGATGATTCCATTTGTATTAATAGGTGGTCTGGCAAGCGCAATGGCTAATTTTCCTATTGAACAGTATCAGAATTTTATTGCCAATACTTTGTTTGAGAAAATTTTAAATACTATATACATAGGAACATTTGGGCTTTTTTCTATGGCCATGGTAATTTCATTGTGTGCAAGTTATTGTATGGAGCGGAATATGACTGTTGATAAGACAGTTATGTATGTTTTGGTCGGACTTTGTTCATATGGAGCACAGTTATATACTCCAAATGCACAATACAATTTTGAAATGTTAGGTGTCAAAGGTTGTTTCTTTGGTATTACCACGGCATTAATTTCATGCCATTTACTGGATAAGTTTAATAAGAATACAAAATTAGGACTAAGACAATATACATTCGCACTTGAACGAATCACGGCACTTGCAATAAATATGCTCCTGCCGGCATTGGTTGTGATTGTAATAATTGTTGTATGTACACATGCTGTTTTAGTTATATTTGATGTGGCAAGTTTGTATGATTTAATTACAAATGGTATGTATAATATTTTTGAACATATTCATAGTGAATTTCTTAAAGGCATGATATATACAGTTATTTTACATGTACTTTGGATGTTTGGTCTTCATGGAAGTCATATTCTTGAGCCAATTGCTACATCAACTTTTTCAATTGGTGAAACAGGTGTTATTTTTAGCAAAAGCTTTTTTGATGTGTATGTTGTTATGGGCGGTTGTGGTACAACAATCTGTGTACTTATTGCTTTACTATTGTTTTTCCGTAAGACCAGAATGAAAAATATTGCAAAGCTTTCAGTTTTTACAGTGCCATTTAACTTAAATGAAATGCTTACATTCGGTATTCCAATTATTTTGAATCCGGTTCTATTCATTCCATTTTTGTTGACGCCGATATTTTGTTACATAACTGCTTTTGCTGCGACAGCAGCAGGATTTGTTCCGCCGGTTGTAAATGATATAACCTGGTCAACCCCAATAATTATCAGTGGATATCTTGCTACGGGATCAATAAAAGCAAGTATATTACAAATAATAATGGTTGCTGTTGGTGTAATGATATATCTGCCATTTTTGAAAATAAATATGAAGATGCAGGAGAAAATGGCAAAGGAACAAATGGCTGATTTGATTAAGGTTCTTCAGGAAAAAGAAGAATTGAATGAAAATGTTGATATATTATATCAGTCTAACCGAATTGGTCAGATTGCAAGAATGCTCAGACACGATTTAAAGAGTGCAATTGAAAGAAAAGAATTATATCTTTTGTATCAGCCACAGGTAGATGATAAAGATATCTGCATAGGAGGAGAAGCTCTTCTTAGATGGAATCATCCTTTATACGGTTTTATTTATCCACCACTAATTATTTATCTTGCAAAAGAAGGTGGAATGCTTGAAAGCCTAGAGAAGAACATAATTGATACTACGGTTTCGGCTATCGATGAAATTAATAAAGAATGTGGCAAAGATTATAAGCTATCTATTAATCTTACAGCAAAATCATTGCTTTGGGATATTGAAGATTATATTGAAAAGAAGCTTGCTGAGTACAATATTGAACCATCACAGTTATGGATTGAAATTACAGAACAGGATGTTTTGTTAAAAGCAGCAAAAGTCATAAATAAACTTGAATATTTAAAAGAAAAAGGTCATGTAATGATGATTGATGATTTTGGAATGGGACATACATCCATTCTTTATCTTCAGTCAAGCCAGTTTGGTGTAGTAAAACTAGATGGTTCACTTGTAAAAGATGTACTTGAAAATACAACGAACCAGGAGATTATTTCTTCAATAGTATCATTAGCAGAAAAATTAAACATTGATATTATTGCTGAGTATGTGGAAACTGAAAAGCAAAGAGATAAACTACATGAATTGGGTTGTAAATGGTATCAGGGATATTTATATGACAGACCTCTTCCGTTACAAGAATTTATAAAATTTATGAAAGGACATCTAAAAAAGTAAAAAAATAAAAATATAAAATAAAAAGGGATAAAGAATAATGCTAGTTAAGACAAACATAAAATATTATTCAAAAAGATTGCTAATAATCGCGGTGCCTATAATGTTAAGCAATCTCATTTCACAGATTCAGATGCTCATAGACAGAATGTTTTTAGGACACATGAATAAACTGTATATGAGTGCACTTGGAAATGTTAGTTCACCGCTTTGGACCACCATGTCATTTTGTTTTTCACTTGTAATTGGTGCGTCTATTATGATAAGTCAGGGGGTAGGTGCAGGAAATAAGGAGGATACAGAACAATACGCGGCAGCGATGATGAAATGGAATAATGTTATTCCGTTTTTACTGTTTTTCTTCTGGCTTATTTTTGCAAAACCAGTATTTATTGCAATGGGAGTGTCAGAGAATGTGCTTCCAATGTGTCTTGAGTACACAAGATTTTTCCTGCCTATATTTTTGGTAGTAGGACTTGAGGCATCAAGTATGGTAATCATGCAGACTTCAAACTACACAAAGCCACTTATATATTTTGGAATAGTAAGATCTGGTCTTAACGTATTTTTAGACTGGGTATTAATATTCGGAAAGTTTGGATTTCCAGCATTGGGAATCAAGGGTGCTGCAATTGCAACAACAATTGCGGAATATGCAGGATGTGCATATGCAATTTATATTTTTGTGACAAGTAAAAAACTTCCAACAAGACCGTCTTTAAAAGCTGTTATGATGGCAAAAATAAAACCATTTATTGTGTCGGCAAAGCTTGGAATAAACACAGCTTTTGAGGATTTTGCATGGAATTTTGGTAATCTTATGATGATTCGTATTTTGAATACAATCAATGAGATGGCCGCAGGAATTTACTCAATTATATTTGGAGTTGAGATTCTTGTAGTAGTAATTATCGGAGCGATAGGAAACGGAACAATGACTCTTACGGGTGAAGCAACAGGTAAGAAGGATGTTCGTCAGTACAAGGGTGTATGTATCATTGCATACGGAATGTGTGTAATTGTAGCGCTTGTAATGCTTGTTGTATGTCTCATATGTCCAAAGCAGCTAATAAGCCTGTTTACATCGGACAAAGCTATTATCGAAACATGCGGACTTTATCTGATATTGATGTGCATAAATTTATATGGCAAATCAGCAAATATTATTATCGGAAACGGAATACGTGGAAGCGGAGATACTAAATGGATGTTTTATATACAGATATTTGGAACTATCTTCGTTATAGCCTGTGCATCATTCTTTGTATTCGTATTAAAGTTTGGTATTGCTGGTGTGTTCTTTGCAGTAATCGCAGATGAGCTTGTAAGATCAATAATTAATCTTAGTAAATTTATAAGAATTACAAAGCAGGAATCCTGGTGACCATTGGGGACGGAGTTTTCTGGCTCATTATCTGTCCCAAGTGGTATTGTGGACAGAAATGATGGATAAAATATAAGAGCTGGTTGTAGAAAGTTAATTGAAAAAATGATACATAGTTTTATAGGAGGAGCTTTATGAAATATTTAATTGATGGTGGCAATTTGCCAGTATTAAAAGTGTTATTAGAACAGGGAGAGACAATTGAGTGTGAATCAGGTGCAATGTCATGGATGGATGATGAAATCCAAATGCAGACATCAGCTGGTGGTCTGGGAAAAATGTTTGGAAGAATGCTTACAAATGAACATGCATTTATGAATACCTACTATGCCAATCGCGCAGGGGAAATTGCTTTTTCAGCAAAATTCCCAGGCTCAATTCGTGCCGTAGAGATTACGCCAGGCAATGGACTTATTGTGCAGAAGGGCTCGTTTTTAGCGTCTTTTGGAAACATCACTAATGAAGTTTACATTCAGCAAAGACTTGGAAGAGGTTTATTCGGAGGAGAAGGATTTCTCATGAGAAAATTCACAGGACACGGTATTGTCTTCCTTGAAATTGATGGTTCAGCACATGAATACGAGATTCCAGCGGGAGACTGCAAGATTGTAGATACAGGATATGTTGCCTGCATGTCAGAGTCCTGCACAATGGAGGTAAAGACAATAAAGGGCGTTAAAAATGTACTCTTTGGAGGAGAGGGGTTATTTAATACTGTTGTATATGGTCCTGGAAAAGTGACAATGCAGAGTATGCCAATAGCATCAACTGCAATGCAGTTATACCAGTATATGCCTCATCCATCATCTAATTAATAATGAAGAATAATTAAATGAAATCAATTAAATGGGGACGTATAATCGTCCTCATTTGTATTATATTGTAATTAGAAAATAGGAGAAAATATATGACAGGTACAGTTATAAAGTTTTATTTACAAATATCCCAGGCTCAAATGGATGAGTTAGACTCTCAGTTCTATGAGTTTGGAATCGATGATGAAATCTGGTGGGAGGATCAGAACACAACTATCGTGACGGAGAATCCTCTGGTGGTTAAGGATATTGAGAAGTTATTGGAGGACATTGGAATTGAATATACAAAGGAATAGACCAATTTTTGAGGTGATTTTAGTAGTAATAATGTTATTTTCATTTAGTGCCAATGTATTTAGTGTCAATCTATTTGGTGTCAATGTATTCGGTGAAAATGAATTAGGTATGAAGGAAAGTGTACAGGCAGCTACAAATGCAAAAAGCATAGATGTGATGTTCTCACATGACATGCATTCACATTTTAAAAGCTTTTCTATTGTTGAAGATGGCCAGACTAAGACAGTCGGTGGTTTTGCAAGGATAAAGACCTTGATTGATAAACAGTTGGAAAATAATCCGGACACTTTAGTGGTGGATGCCGGAGACTATTCTATGGGAACATTGGTTCAAACAATTTTTGACACAGAAGCAGCAGAACTTCGCATGTTAGGACATTTGGGATATGATGTTACAACCTTAGGAAACCATGAGTTTGATTACAGATCAGAAGGTATCGCCGGAATGCTTACAGCAGCAAGCCAAAGTGGAGACGATTTGCCGGAAATGGTTATCTGCAATGTCGACTGGGATAAAATGAAAGCAGAAGGTCTCAGTGATAATCAGAAGATGATATATGATGCTTTTGAAGAATATGGAATCAAAGATTACGTAGTTGTTGAAAAGGGTGACCTCAAATTTGCAGTGTTTGGAGTATTCGGGAAAAAATCATTGGAATATTCACCAACCTGCGAACTATTGATGAAAGATCCGGTTGAAGCTGCAAAGGAAACTGTTAAAAAGATTAAAAAGAATGAAGATGTTGACTGCATAGTTTGTGTTTCGCACAGTGGAACAGATGAAAATATCAAACAATCTGAGGATGAAATTCTAGCAAAGAATGTACCTGATATTGATCTGATTATTAGTGGACATACACATTCTATACTAGAGTCGCCAATTGTACATGGCGACACAACAATTGTTTCATGTGGTGAATATGGCAGAAGGATAGGTTCAATTTCATTAAAGCAGACTAAAAATGGTCGTTGGAAATATGATAATTATGAACTTATTCAGGTTAATGAAGACATTCCTGAAGATGCTGCTACAAATGAATTAATTGATGAATTTATTAGTAAGGTAGATAAGCAGTACTTATCTCAATTCGGTTATACAAGTAATCAGGTATTAGCAAGTAATGATATTTCTTTTGGTGAATTACGTGATTTGGAGTTTGACCATGTAGAGCAGAATATGGGTAGTATCATTGCCGATTCATATATTTATGGATATGAACACTCGTCCGATTATGATGGCATTCCGGCCACCTGTTCAATTTTACCAGCCGGACTAATCCGAGACACTTTTGCAAAAGGTGACATAACAATAGAAGATGTATACAATACATATTCACTTGGAATCGGAGCTGACGGTGTATCCGGATACCCGCTTATTTCCATATATTTGAATGGTGATGAAGTGAAAATGGCTACAGAGATAGATGCATCACTTTCTGATTTCATGGTGACAGCCCGCTTATATTGCAGCAGACTTAATTTTACATTTAATCCACATCGTATAATTCTCAACAAAGTATCGGACTGCTATGCTTTAAGCCCGGAGGGAGAGAAAATAGAACTTGAAGATGATAAGTTGTATTGTGTGATTACGGATTTGTACAGTGCCCAGATGTTAGGTTCAGTAACCGACTTATCAAAAGGATTATTATCGATTGTACCTAAAAACGAAGATGGAACAGCTGTTACTGATTTTGAACAACGCATAATCTATGACAATGGTAAAGAACTAAAGGCATGGTATGCATTAGCAGAATATCTTGATTCATTTGAAGATACAAATGGTGATGGAATTAGCGATGTTCCTTCTGCATATGCAACAAAGCAGGGGCGTAAGGTTGTAGATGATAGTTGGAATATAGTAAAACTGGTTAAGAATCCTAATAGATATGCATTTATGATAATTGGTCTTGTGACACTTGTTATTGTGCTGGTTGTTATAATTATTCTGGGGATTAGGAAGCTGATTTTGCGCAGGTTGAGATAATCGTAAACTAATAGAAACAATAGCATAATTTAAAGGAGAAATATGAATTCAAAAGAAACATTAAAGTATTATTTCGGGTACGATTCCTTCCGGGATGGACAAGAAGAAATTATAAATGCAATATTGGCAGGCAAGGATGTTCTGGCAATCATGCCAACCGGCGCAGGAAAATCAATATGTTACCAGGTCCCGGCACTAATGTTACCAGGAATTACAATAGTAATTTCTCCATTAATTTCATTGATGCAGGATCAGGTAAAATCCTTAAATGAAGCAGGAATAAAGGCGGCATATATCAATTCATCACTTACAGAAACTCAGATTTCAAAAGCACTTTCGCTTGCAGCAGACGGCTATTACAAAATAATATATGTTGCTCCGGAACGACTGGAAAGCAGCGAATTTTTGTATTTTGCATCAAATGCAGAAATTTCTATGCTGACAATTGACGAATCACACTGTATATCACAGTGGGGACAGGACTTCAGGCCAAGCTACCTGAAAATAATAAGCTTCATAGCACAACTAAAAAAACGCCCAATTGTCACTGCATTCACAGCAACCGCAACAGAAGAAGTAAAGAACGACATCCTGTGCATCCTGGGGTTAATTAACCCTGTTACAGTCATAACGGGCTTTGACAGAACCAATCTGTACTACCAGGTTGAACATATCAAGCATAAAGCTGATTACATCAGGGATTATATTGAAAAACACGCAAACGAGAGCGGAATCATATACTGCTCAACCCGAAAAAATGTAGATGCAGTATACGAAATGCTATTTAAAGCAGGTGTTCCTGTAGTAAGATATCATGCTGGAATGAGCAATGAAGAAAGGAAAAATAGTCAGGATGATTTCATTTACGACAGGGCACCAGTAATCGTTGCAACAAACGCATTCGGTATGGGAATAGATAAATCAAATGTACGCTATGTAATACACTACAATATGCCACAAAGCATGGAAAACTATTATCAGGAGGCCGGTCGTGCAGGACGAGATGGAGAACCTTCACGGTGTATTCTTCTTTTTTCGGCACAGGATATAATGATTAATAAATTCCTCCTGGAAAGCAAGGACTTTTCTGAAATAAGCGAAGATGATGCCGAGCTGGTCAAAGAGCGTGATGCGCACCGTCTTCGAGTAATGGAAATGTACTGCAGAGGCACCGGATGCCTTAGAAATTACATATTAAATTACTTTGGAGAATCAACTGACACTCCGTGTGATAATTGTGGAAATTGTCACAGAGACTACAAAGAGCAGGACATGACTGACCAGGCAAAATGGGTAATTAACTGCGTTGCAGAAACAAAAGGCAGGTATGGAATAAACATCGTCCTTGGTACACTATTAGGAGCCAATCGTGCCAGAATAAGAGAGCTTGGAACAAATAATTTCAGAAGCTACGGCAAGTTAAAAGAATTTTCCGAGGATGAAATTCGCGAACTTATAATGCTGCTAATAGATGAGAACTATCTAATCCAGACAGAAGGAAGATACAGCGTTATAAAAATGGGAAAAGATATAGACAGACTCCGCGACGAGAACACCAGGATTATCCTTCGAAGATACGATGAAAAAGAACCAGAGCGCAAGAAGCAAACCGGAGCAAAGAGGAAAAAGACGGACCAACTAACCAGGGAGGGATATGATTTATTCGAGAAATTAAGGGCACTTCGTCTTGAAATTGCAAGAGAAGAATCCATGCCGCCCTATATTATTTTCAGTGATAAAACACTGATTGATATGTGTGTAAAAAAGCCTTCAAACAAAGAAGAAATGCTTAATGTATCAGGTGTGGGTGAACATAAATTTGCAAAATACGGTGAGAGATTTATTGCGAGGATAAATGAATAATATTTAACTCGACAAACGAAATATTAAAAATTATAATTGAGTTAAACAAAAATTACACTAAAATTTTTTGAGAATAATTTTAAGAGGTGTCTTATGGCAAAAGCAAAGAAAAAGCCACTCAAGGTCGTAGCACCAAGTGGATGGTATTATATGAGCAAAACATCTATGACAGTTGAAGATTTAGCAAGAGGTTTCGATGCAGATTTGTACGATATTGAAGTATGGGTTGAAGCTGGAGTCCTTGAGGTTGGTGTAGAGGAAAAACTCAGCATCGATATAGAGCAGTGCGAGCTTGATTTGGGGGATGAATACAGCAATGAATTTATCGCAGACAATGGTATTAATTCTGTTTTCTATATTTCATTTAAGTCATCTGAAGAAGAAAAATGTATGCTAATTTTGAAAGAGATGCTTACAAGATTAGATGGAATGTTGTGTGCCGATTCAGATGATTTTAGCCCAATTATCAGAGTGTCATAATTATGCTATAACTTTTTTAAAAGTATCAAAGATATTTGTCTGCATAATGACATAAAAAGACAAAACATAATTTTATTAAGGTATATTTTTAATAATAGGAAAGTAGCAATTGAGAGGTTGTGTTTCTGAAAATATTAAGATTAGGGGATTTGACAATGAATAATATCTATCAGGTAGAAAACAGTTATCATTTAATGGAGGGGCTGGATTCAGAGTTTTTAGTGGTCGCTTCATCGAAAGAAGAAGCAAAGGATGTATGCCTTAAGCTTCTGGCTGAAGATCAGGATTCGCATATTGAAGCAATAAAAGAAAATATTAATAATCTGCAAAAAAGTCTCAACAAAAACTGGATAGACGATGATGATAGTGCAGCAGCTGTATTTATGAAAAGAGCTCAAGATAGAAGTAGAGAAAATATAGAACATTTTACAAATCTCTTAAACAAATTTAACGGATACAAAAGAGAATGTCTTACAGTACATCATATAAGTCCGAGATTAAATAATGGACACATTCAATACATAGAAGAATAAATCAAAACATACTACATAATTCAATATACTAAAAAATATAGAGCAATAAAATCACAGCGCAAAAGTATATAAAAGCAAAACACAAAGAATAAAAGATAAAACTACGGAGTAAAAAATGAAATCAAACTTAATTAAAGATACAACAAAAGAAGAAAGAATTGCACTAATAAGAAGCTGGGTCCCGGTAGATGAGTCAATGGAGGACTGCGAAATGGATTTGTGGGATATTTACGCGGACTACATTAATGGAACTAAAGAGATTGCAGAAATAAATGCACAGATGACAGGAACCTTCTATACAGAGGAAGACTTACAATAGAAGCTCAGTAAGCAACAAAGCCAAGTAAGCAACGAAGCCAAGTAAGCAACGAAGCCAAGTAAGCAACGAAGCTAAGTTGGAAACAAAGCCCAATTAGTTATAAGGCTGTGTAAGTAACAAAGACATATGAAATAAAATTGTCTAAAACGATAATGGGAGATAAGCAAAATGTCATATACACCGCAGGATATTCTGAAATATATACACGAAAATGAACTCGATACAGACTTTTTACTGGCATTGACAGGACATGCCTGTAACTTTTCAATAGGAGAGATTGCAGATAAGGAAATTGTAAAAAGAGATGACTCATATTATCTGGTTTCAAAATCCTTCTCGCTTGATATGAAAATTACAGATGATGAAATTCTTACAGCTGCCATTAATGGTCTGTATATTAGTGCATTTATATCCAGAAAAGATGATGACTACAGAGTTCATTTTCTCGTGCATCAGTATCCAATAAGCATGAAATCACGTTTTGAGGATGAGATTACAAGAGAGGTAATCGACTATATGATACTTGGAACTGTGGTAACATTAAGACTTGATACTCCTGAAAAAGTTAAAGATTATCTGAAATAAAAGATTATTAATAATGAATGTTGACAAGAACTTTGTTGCATGGTAATATCATATAAACATAATTCCTAGTAAACAGATATGAAAGAAAGGAATGATGCAATGAAAAATATACTATGCTTTGGAGATTCAAATACATGGGGCTTCATCCCAGAGACAAAAGAGAGATTCCCTGAGGGTGTACGATGGACCAGCTTGCTGCAGAATAAATTATATGGACAGGACTTCAGGGTACTTGAAGAAGGGTTATGTGGAAGAACGACAATATTTGAAGATAAGATAAGACCGAATCGAAAAGGAATTGATTCTCTTGCTTCAATTATAGATAATTATGACACAATAGATTATGTGGTGCTTATGCTTGGAACTAATGACTGCAAGTCATGCTATCATAATTCAGCTAAGACGATTGCAAAGGGGATAGAAAACTGTCTCGATATAATATTAGACCGCATACCTGCTGAAAATGTTTTGCTGGTTTCCCCGATATGGTTAGGTGAGGATGTATGGAAAGAGCAGTATGATCCTGAGTTTGACATAGAATCTGTTGAAGTATCTAAGCAGCTTAAGAAAGAATATTGCAGGGTTGCAAAGGAAAGAAATATCAAATTTCTTGCAGCATCGGATTATGTGTCGGCAAGTCCTGAAGATCAGGAGCATATGAGTGCAAAAGCACATAGTATTTTTGCGGATGTGGTTTTTGAAGCGTTGAAATCGGCATAAAAAAAACAAAGTTGATGTTCTATAATTTTAATGTTGAAAAAGAAAGGAAAGTTTGCTATTATAACCTAGAAAAATGATAGGAAATATAGGTGAAAACTATGGATAAAATAATTTATTTAGATAATGCAGCCACAACAAAGGTGGATCATGAGGTGCTTGAGGCAATGCTGCCTTATTTTGAGGAAGTGTATGGAAATGCCTCAAGTATATACAGATT
>JAXJTU010000066.1:0-3548 GCA_036309425.1 Agathobacter sp. | reverse complement strand
GCCTTTTAAGCTATTTCATCCATCGGATTTTTTCTCCTTTACTAAATCAGTAATTTTTCTTTTTTGACTTCTTCGCTTCTTCCTTTTTACTCGATTTCGTTCTTCCTATGACATTTGGAATTGTACCATATATTCATAAGTGAGGCTGATACTAATTCATTTTATCCTTTATTAGTTATGTCATGTTTTCCTCTTTTAAAATTCTAAAACGAATGCTTATAAGTATTTTGGTGGTCCGTACCTTCCTTTCTTTGATTTTCTCTTGTGTTTGTTTTTGATAAGTTTATTATAGCACGCATTTGAAGAATTGCAACTACAATTTGATAGAAAATAATAAATTGTGAAACAATTACAAAATAACAATGCTTATTATGTGCTAATAGCACAAAAAAGATTATATATTCAGTATATTCTTGGCGAAATAAGCCGAGTTATTTACACCAAAAGACTATTTAAAACGATTTTGTCATAGTGTATCATATGCATATTAATAGAATGTTTTTTAATAAATTTAATATAATTAAGGAGTTAGGGTATGAATAAGCTAGTATTGAGAAATTCAACACAGAAAAGAACAGTAATAACACTTTTTCCATTATTCTGTTTCTTAAACATCATAATTTTCGGATTATTTGATTTTTTTGAATTAATAGAGCACACATCATTTGTATATGATGTGTATTGCTTTTTGCTGCTATTATTGTTTTTTGCAATGATAATAGGACTACCATTTACGATTAAAGTTAATCGTGAAAAAATAAAGTATGATGGATATTTTCTTTATGTAACACCATTCATCGGATTTACAAAAACAGTAGCCTTAGTTGATGTCAGACTTGCTGTCATCGATGAGAAAAGCCGGGTAAAGCTGTTCAATGAAAAGGGAAAAAAGATTTGCAGATACCCAAAAGAACGTGATGAGCAGGAGATACTTCTTAATGATTTAAAACGGGCAGGAGTACAAATTATAGAGTATTCACATGCCGTAAAGTATATGTTGTGCCTGCCACCGGAAGAGCAGAAAGAGAAGAGGGAAATAAAAGATTACGGCCAAGATTATCTTGAAGTCTACGGATTTAAAGAGAAAATATTTGAAAAAGAAGATATTGATACTAATATAGTCAAGGCGCTTGAGAAGAGTAACAGAAGGATATTGGTAGTAAGCTATATTGCAATGCTGGCAATATATGGCGGTTTAGTCTGGATGATGTACAAAATGACAGAGTTTTTGCATGAAAACTTTATTCTATCCATGTGTACCCTTGTTTTTTATGTGGTTATTATGGGCACAATGCTGATGCTGTATGACCGTTTCACTAAATGGAGAAAATATGATGTACTAAAGTCAACATACTATAAAGTTGAAGTAAAGCCAGTTGGAATGCGAATGATCAGCACTTCAAACACTGCATCAGAGCGCCATATGCTGTACGAATTTGCTGACAAAAATGGAGAAATAAGACATCGCTTATCCGATGTTAATTTGCCCAAAAATGTAAAAAAATGGGAAGAAAACAACAAAATAACAACATTGTGGTTTAGTCCATATTCTGACTATCTTATTTCTGACAAGGAATTATCTTTTTCAAAAAATTACGAGCAAAACGATCTTTCTTTTTTTGAAAAGATGAAAAAAAATCCAATAGGAATAATACTTGTGGTGGCGGTGCTGGCCATATTTATGTTTGGCGTTACATACATTCAGAAAGAGGAAAGTTATAAACCAGTGGCAGACGAAAGTCCACTAAAGGTTGAATGGGCAGACGAAAGTCAGCTGAAGGTAGAATGGGAAGATCAGGAGGCCGATTTAAGTCAGGAGGCTAAGGCAGCAATTGATTCGACAGGAATGGATAAGGAAACATATGAGAAATGGTTAAAGCAGACTTATTATCCATATTTTTGTGTGAATGGTGCTGACTACAGTATTTTTTCCAATTTTAATGTAGAAACCTACAATGACGATGTTACAGAAACAAGAACAGAGCAGATTCGAGAAAACATCAAAAAAAATTGGGGAATCACAAATAGAAAAACGCTTATAGAGAAAACAGATTCGCTCCTCGATAAAGGTGCAAAGTATGGCTATCAACGCACAATTAACCGAATGGGCGAAGAAGAGCTTAACATGTCAGAAGAAGAAATTGAAGAAAAATATGGAGAAAGGGATAGTTACTATCAATATCTTGGCTGCTATTTAGCGCACCAGAACCTTCCAAAAGTCGGAGTTGATGCCTGGGATTACTGTCGTTGTATTAGACTTTATGCATGTGGTTACATTTGCGGCTACATTTCATATGATGAATATTTGATACATTCAGCTCCAATTGCATTACAACTGCAGAAAGAATTTGGTTCATGGACAGAAATTTATGAAAGCCAGTATTATGGAAATCTCTATTTTCTAGGAAGAAACGAATATACTCATGAGTCTGCACGGACAAGCGGGTATGCAAGATACGAACATTTTGAATCAGATTGGTTTGTACCACTTAAATCAAAATAGTAAAGACCGAACATTTTAAGGAGCATATGAAAGAATTTTTTGAGAAATTGACTAATAGACAAATATCTTTAATAATTAAGCTTATAATTATTGCATTTCTTTTAATTTTTGGAGATAAATTTAAAAAAGACGAAGATGAAGAATTATCAAATGCCCAAGCCAGAAAAGCAGAAAGCAGAATAGAGTATGTGGCGGAAGAGGACGTTGAAGAAAAAGATTCGAAAAACTACAATATTGATTATGAAACTGAAGAATGGAAAATATTATATATAGATTATTTTAACAATAATAAGAATGAACTTAACCTATATCAGTTTTATTGTCTTGAAGATTTCAATGGTGATGATATTCCGGAGATTGTGTTAAGTACATCTTCAGGTAGCAGTGGAAGTAATTCACTTTGCATATTTTTGTATATTAACAAAAACAAGAATGTTATAAAGTCAGATATTGGTAATATCAGATATGGTAACGATTATGTATATATTACAGATAAGCTGCTAGGTTATATATTTAGTAATGATAGTGAAGGAACTGATAAAATTTGTATATATGATCGAGATAAAGGTGATTATTTACCCGTATTTAAAGGCATTAATAAAACTGAAAATGGTGAAAACAAATACTATATGGAAAGTCCTGATTATCCTGATGGAACTGAATGTTCGGAGAGTGAGTATAATAGCGTATTAAAATCGTATACAGATAAATGTACAAATAGTGCATATTGTGAAAAATCAACTGAAAACTTGTTGAAGGATATAGAAGAATACTAATATAAAAAGGCGACATTAGATTTCAATAATCAATGCTGCCTTTTAAGCTATTTCATCCATCGGATTTTTTCTCCTTTACTAAATCAGTAATTTTTCTTTTTTGACTTCTTCGCTTCTTCCTTTTTACTCGATTTCGTTCTTCCTATGACATTTGGAATTGTACCATATATTCATAAAGTGAGGCTGATACTAATTCATTTTATCCTTTATTAGTTATGTCATGTTTTCCTCTTTTAAAATTCTAAAACGAATGCTTATAAGTATTTTGG
>JAXJTU010000065.1:0-2719 GCA_036309425.1 Agathobacter sp. | reverse complement strand
GAGAAGGAGACGTCACCAATGGATATAAAAAAATCGCTGAAAAGCTTGGTAGGGACTTTCCAACGATTCTTGTCTATTCTTCGTAACTAGGATATCTGCATCTATAATATCCTGGTTCGCGTATATTTCAGTTGGATAGTATTCCCAATAGAGGCTGTTGGTTCAATGCACAAAATAGTGGTACACAGCATACCCTCAAAGCATTTTGTGCCTCGATCTAACGTGGTTGCTAATATGTTCATTCTATTTTGCTGCATCTTTAACTTTTTACAGATTATACCTAAATGGACTGCAAAGGTAATGCTTTTTTCTTCAATTTATCAAAGCATACTCGCACAATTTTCAAGACGTAAATTGCCTGATAATGGGTTATATACAGAGTATATAAAAAAGTTTATGTGAGTTCTGATTCTAATTCTTGATACAATGCAACTGGCCCTAAATGCCATGTCTTTGTACTTTCAATCTTAAGTTTTTTGTACAAATTAGAAGCATAGACCTTTTTAATGGCATCAACAATGCTCAATACCTTATACTCAACAAGCATGCTTGCCAACCAACTTACCTTTGAAGGTAATAGTAAGTGTAGATTGCCTTGGTTAATTTCGCCTATCATAATGTGACTTCCTTAGCTTCGATGAATTTTAAGGCCTTTAAAGCCTTGTCTGTATGAAATAGATATTGATCTACTAATTTGTATGCTCTTAATTCAGAGATAAGATTCTGCTTATCGATAATACCTCCTTCATAGAGTGCAAAAGCGGCATATACTTTATCATTGGCAACCGGACCATATACAATATCAAAATCGTGATTGAAATCTTTGTTAGTGCGGTTATCCATCACAAAATCAACCCATTCTTCAGTGGGTGATTCAAAAAGCAAAGATTTAAGACCCTCAATCATATTCTCGTCAAATTCATACACGTTGACGTAACCAGTGTGAATGTTTGTATTCAATTTCCGTTTAACCCAATCTTCAGCTTGTTTAAAAGATGTTGTTGTATAAAACCCTGAACCATAATCCAAAGATCTGCTTGGGATACGAATCTCTGGATTATCAACAATTTCTATACTTCCGTGATAAAGAATCATATGCTTATTTTTTTCTATCGTTTATAAATTCCTCAATATCCGCAACAAGCCATTGTCTACTTTGAGTGTGGAGAACATCAAAATAATCTTTCAAATAATCAAAAACACCATACTCTGAGAATATCGAGATAACTTCATCCTCGTTTATACCTTTTTCATTCATGTATTGTTCAATACAGAACGAAATGAAATATGTTATATCTTTCAGATTCTTATCCATAAGCTATACTGTTTTCTTGTTGTCAAACAAAAGTTCTCTTACACTAACTGACAATATTTCAGATATTTTATAAAGCAATTCCAAGGATGGCTGTTGCCTATTACAACAATAGGCATTTATTGTGCTAAAACTCATTCCCAACTCATTTGCCAATTTTGTTTGGGACATATCTTTTTCCACTAAAACAGTCTTAATTCTATTAAGTTTCATACACGACAATTTGACTTCCAATGCAAAGATAGTAATTAATTCTCTAAATATAGCAGATTCTCGCATATTTATATTGTTTTATCAGTATTATACACTTAATAATCAGAATTAGGAGTAACACTTCCAAAGCAGGCTAATGGAATACCGAAATATTGCAAATAAATCGGTATAAATCATCGTAAATCTCACCTATAAGCTTCGCCATACACTATAAATTACGTGTATAACAACCTAATTATAGGCACATTACATATATTTTTGATATTCATTGTAAGAACAATATTTGTAATACCGGAATATTGCAAATAATTCGGTATTGTTACCATGTAAAATGCTTCCTTATTTCTATGACTCATATAACAAGAAGAAAAGATTCATCTAATTAGATCGAAAAGCACGCTGAAACCTTCGGAAATCCTTTGATTTTAGAGCGATTTCCGAAGGTTTCAAACTGTCTTTATCAACTCATGGGTGTCATATAGCAACAAATGGACATAGCTATCTGATCGAACGATTTCTAATCTCCAATGTAATATCCATATAACTTCGCTTACCCTCAATGTAGTCAGCATAGAGGATTTCGGCATCCCGACCTTTCAGGATACGACACTTGCCACACGCCTCGCAATCGTGCAGGCATTTCCAGGCTTCGAGGACGTAGGCTCGCCTTTCTTCTGGGGTGGAGCATTCTATCTTCGGTGGTTGCATATTATCTTATAAGAAGATCTCCTTAAACTTCGCTTGGATTTCGTCCCTCACTCTGCGAAATTCGTTCATCACAAATTCATCCGTACCCGTTGCATCCGAAGGGTCGTCAAAACCGATGTGTAGTCGCTTGCCTACTTTGCCTATGAAGTTGGGGCAACTCTCATTGGCTCCACCGCAGACGGTTATCACATAGTCCCACTGGTCGTTGAGATATATTTCTACACTTTTGGGTCTATGGCTGGATAGGTCAATACCCACTTCCTTCATCACTTCAATGGCTTTAGGATTCACCCTTTCGGCCGGTTTAGTCCCTGCAGAATGCACTTCAAAGTCACGACTGAACGACTGAAGGAATCCGTGTGCCATCTGACTACGGCAACTGTTGCCTGTGCATAAAATCAATACTCTCATAAAATGCAATTAAATATTAGTCATTACTGATGCATGGGAAAGAAAGGACAACGCATTCTGATGCATTGGTTATTC
>JAXJTU010000064.1:0-2119 GCA_036309425.1 Agathobacter sp. | reverse complement strand
GGCTGACAAAAGATGCGTAATATTATGAGGATATAATCGCAGGACATCACACAAAACCATATACAAAAAAACTTCCCTCCGGAAAACCGAAGGGAAGCATAAGATGTATTTGATATAATAGCTGCGTCAGAAAATTACCACTCCAGTACATTATAACTAATTGATAGTCAATTAGTTACGAAATTTTATCCATCAAAACGGGAGTATCTCATTGATTTCCAACGGCTTAACCGTTTTTTTACTTAAGTGATCAGAATGATCGCAATAGTCAAAGGTAATGATTTATTCTGATATTGCAAGGTATCAAGTGTTAAATCTGTTATCACCTCTAACACCAAACTGATGTTAAAAACATCGCATTTGATATCACGTATCATCAGTTACAAAGGTAGCAAAAATATTTGAATATCAGCTTATTACTGGTAATTATTTTAGAATATTCTTTCTTTCGATTGAAGGAATACAACTTATTCATGTCGCATTTTATGCATACAATTTTGTTAATTTCACGATAGTTGCTATATTTGCAGCAACATGTTCACCCCGCTTCCCGTTAGATCAGCGCGCTCAGGGTGGACTTTTTATTTTATACGATATGGCTAAAACGGTTTTCAACGCCCAGTCACTGACTTCGGGTCCTCAGATTCAGCTTCTCAAAAGTAGAGGTCTTTCATTTATTAATGAACCCAAAGCACAGCATCTACTAGACAACATCAGCTATTTCAGACTCAAGAGCTACCTTTTACCACTCGTACAAAACAAGCAAGCAGGCACATTCAAGAATGGAGCTACGTTTGAGGACGCTTACACACTCTATAAGTTCGACTCAGCCTTGAGAAAGTTGATTTGTGCAGAAATGGAGAAGATCGAAGTGTCATTGAGAACGCAAATATCACAAGAATTCTCACAAACTCATGGGTCATATTGGTTCCTGAACCAATCACTATTCTGTAATACGAACAAGCATACTAATATCTTAAGTAGTATTGATAGTGAGCTCAGGCGTTCTGATGATGATCAGATTTTAACATTCAAAAACACATATAGCAATCCATTTCCACCAAGTTGGATGACAATGGAAGTGACCTCATTTGGTACATTGTCGCTGCTGTTGAAATATGTAATTGGCGGAAGAACCAAACGTAACATAGCGAGCTATTATGGGGTTGCAGACACTATACTAGAATCATGGATACATACCTTCGTATATGTTAGGAACATCTGCGCTCATCATAGCAGACTTTGGAACAAGACACTTAGAGTGACTGGAGCATTTCCAAGAAAGACAGCAATGCCATTTATCCAGACAAAGGTTCAGAATGACAAAGTATATTACATACTATGCCTTGTCAGGTACATGCTTCAGACTATTAACCCAAATAGTTCTTTCACCGCAAGATTAAAGAAGCTACTCAACGACTACCCTACTGTCGATATCAAAGCAATGGGATTTCCCGCAAACTGGGAAAACGAACCACTTTGGCAATAGAAACAATGTGTCTTGTGACAGTGAACTTTAACTTTGTAGGTTCAACTTTTGGAGAGTATATTATCGCAACTCTCGGATGAAAATCATAACTTAAGATCGATAAATCGGGATTTATGCGTCACAAATGATTTGGTTGTAGCATCTATAACATAAGACCAATACATTAAATATGAACACCAAAAAGATTATGTTGATTTCAGTAATTGCACCTGTTTTAATTATTGTTGGAGTTGTATTGCTCGTTCTCGGCTCACTTCCAGTAGAGAATAACATAGAAGGAAATAATCTCGTAGTAAATTTCGTTATTGGAAAGAAGACAATTGATATATCCGACGCTGTAGTTATGCCTATACCTGAAGATGTCAACCATAACATAATTCGCGTAGGTGGTACCAGTGTTGGCAAGAAGCATTCTGGCAACTTTATGAATACAAAAACTAAGGTTAAGTATCAGTTTTATCTTACAGGAAAGGGAAAGAGGACTTACTTTGAAATCGGAAATGAGAAATATCTTGTTGACGATATTGATCTTAAATAATGACAAAATATAGCGACGAAAAGAATTTTAACAATCTTAACATTACAATTTGCAATGTTGCTCAGACGTTTATATACAATACTTACTGCAAT
>JAXJTU010000063.1:0-20569 GCA_036309425.1 Agathobacter sp. | reverse complement strand
GTCCCAGGTTGTAGTGGCTGTCGCATCTTCTACATACTGCAACAGCTTCTGTTTTGCGCTGTCTGAAAAATCTCTTAACATTTGGTTCCCTTTCCCTATTAATTACTACTTTTCTACTGTATTTGTTGCTTTATCTTCTTTTGTCTCAATTGATTCTTTTCTATTTGTCATATATAAAAGAGTGTTATTCATTAATAAAACGAAAGCCTCCTGCATATTCTGAAACATCTCTGTCATCGCCTCTATCTGAATAATTGTGCTACCTCCACACTCTCCAACATCTGGTGCTGTTTCTGATTTATCTACCCACGAATTATATAATGTTTCCAATTTTGTTATTTGTGTCCCTAACGCCTCTACATCTATTACTGTCGAAGTTGCTCCTGAAGCACCTGTATATGAACTTTCTGCTGCCATAATATTTCCTCCTACTTTATTCCTTAAAATAAATATTCATCATTTTCATCTATTTCTGCCAAAAAATTTGTACAAGTTGTTTTTGCTGAATCTCCAAGCTCCGCAACAATCTCGGATAAATTTTGTGCATAAGATATGAATGTATCCAATGCATCTGCTGTTTGACCTTTCTTAATTGCGTCTGTTCTTATTGAAGCTAATATTTCGTTATATTTATTAATTCCCTCCTGTAAGTCAGCTGCTCTACTGTTTAAAAACTCTGCCATTCCATTGATATATTCATCATCAATTTTTAATTCTGTACCTGCCATTTTTTTCTCCTTTTTGCCTTGTGTATTTATTTTGTTTCCTCTGATTCAATTTTTGTTATTTCATTTTTCATACTCTGTATCGCAGTATTGCAAGAATTTATATTATTCTGATAAGTTGTAATTTCTCCCTGTTTCTTCTCTATCTCGTTCGCTACAGTAGTTACCGCGGTATCTAATCCATTACTTACATTTGTATATTTACTTCCTGTGTATATTTCGTTCATTCCTTCGAAAAATTTTGTCGCTATATTTTTATTGATTTTATCTAATCCGGTTGACGATGCTAACTTTGTAACACTTGATGATTTGCAACTTGACAAATCTGTCTGCAAAGTTGTCAACTTTGTCTTGGTAGTCTGCAGCTCTCCTATTTCTTTCTGTAAAGTTGTAATTTTGCTGTTATACTGACTTATTAAATTTTCATTTCTAGTTATTGCACTTTGACATTCTGTCTTTGTCATTTTATTTCTCCTTTTTATCAATTTCCAATCATATATAATCTATTTCATAAATCTGTATGATGTATGTAAAACTACATATACTTCCTTGTTTTCTAATTCAAATTCTTTTTATACCTGTTGAACTACTTAAGTTTATTTTTTGTATTTTGAAAGATTTAAAAATTAATCACTTGCAGTAATACTGCAAGTGATTAATTACAATAAAACTAGCCTCTAACTGCTGCTGCGCCCTGCTGATCATCATCCTGTCTATTCTGCATATAGCTCTGGATGAAGTCTGAAATACTCTGAATAGCGTCTCTTGCATTCTCAAGTGCTGGTCCATACTCAGCCTCGAATCTTTCGATAAACGCCTCAGCTGTCTGGTTTGTCCAACCCTCCTGTAACTGACCATTCATACTAACCAATGTAGAAAGAACCTGATCTAATGCTTCTGCCTGGTTTGCATAAGTGCTAACTCCTGTTGTAAGTACCTCATAATCAACTTTGTTTATTGCCATTTTTCTGGCCCTCCTTATTAATAAAATTTATCTATGGTTAACTGCATTTGCAGTAATCCATCAATTTAATTTGACGGTTTTAAGTTTTGTAAACTCATTTTCATTTACAAAGTATGCATCTCCTACTTCAATAGGTTTTGCATATTTCTTTGATGTACTTATTGTTACATCACATAATTTAATGTTGTTAACATCATCAAATATCAGATATTTTCTGTTGTCTTTTATTATCTTTAATAAATCCGGTGCACTAAATGCGATATTTGCGTTTTCAACATTTGCCATCAATATGAAAACTTTCATGGTACGATACTTACCTATCCAGTTTTTAATTGATGCAATCGCTTTCTTATCTGCACTTATATCTGCAATTGCATCCGTACTTTCAACCAACAATACAATCCAAGGTTCTTCATCTAACATTTCAAATCGACTTGCCGAGAATTGTTCATATCGTGTTTGTACTCTCTGATCTATCTCATCTATCATTGTACTGATTGCTTCACTTGTATTTGAATAGACCGCTGTATTGGGATGAAATTCATATTCACTCCACCGGCGTGTTACATCATCTATGATGTATAATTCTGTGTTTCCAAATTCTGGTCTTAACAATGACTCCACAAAATACCTTGCAAAAATATCTTTGCCTTTTTCTCTCTTTCCCGAAAGTGTCAATATCCCTCCTGCTGCTAAATCTGCAACAGTTGGTAATACAGTGTTGTAATCAAGTCCAAGAATAACATTACCTTTCTTCTTATAATTTAGATATGTTCTTTCCACATATTCAACAGTCAACTCTTTTGGAATTTCTGGGATAATTTTAGCTTTCTGTCCAATATATCTAGAATTTTGCTCTTCTACAAACTTCTTAATTTCCTGTACACGTTCAAATTCTCTCTCCCCTTCAAATGAAAGGTACATCTGGCTTTCATATGTATTTTTGTTAATCTGAATCAAACTTCTTCCAGGAATATTTGGAAGCTTCATTCTACATCCCTCAAACATCATTCCATACTCTGAGGTCTCGTTACAGAATAAGGTCATTCTTCCCTCAAAATTATTTAAATATCGATAACCGATTCCCGAGGTCTGAACATTTGCAACTATAAATGATATTCCAACTGCAATACCATCACGACATAATGGTAATAAGTAATCAACATCCTGAAGATACATCTCTTTTAATGCTGTTAGATTATCTACCAAAACTACTATCTGTGGCAAATCTGTATTTCCAGCTTCTTTATACGCAACAAATGAGCTTACACCTGCTGCTGCTAATTTCTCTTTTCTATTTACCACTTCTGTATTTAATAATTTAAACAAATTCTTCAGTTTCTCATCATCTGATGCGCACACCACACCTCCACAATGATTCAATTCTGCAAAATTTCTTAAAATCATTGAACCGAAATCGATAATATACATGTTTACTTCACATGGACTATAATTTTCGGCAAGACCTCTTATGATTGTCTGTAATACATTTGTCTTTCCACACTGTGCCGATCCAATAAGCATATAGTTTTGTGCTGTAACATTAATATTCAAATCTTCCTGAAGCTGTCTGTCAGGATCATCAAGCAAACCTATGCTAACAAATATTTCATCAGCATCTATTCTGTTTGCTTTCTGATAATATATAGCCTCAGGTAATGGCGGCATACAAATATTTGGTAGCTTTTCAATACCTTGTTTTTCACAAAAATCAGCAATGTATTCTACTATCGCATCTAACTGATTATTGCTTTGAGCATTCTTTTTCTTTTTCTTCTTGTTTTGATAAACAGTTTTTTTCATTCCAGCAAAATTCAATTGCGAAATAGTAAATTCCTTACTTCCCTCTGTTTCATCAATTGTTGCCGGAGCACCACTATATGCAGATTGAAATAATTCAAATATCTCATTATTTCCTACCTGCAGATATGCTCTACCTGGTTCTTTTATTTCCGCTGCAAGTGGGGTTTTTATTACTTCGTTACTATCTTCCTTCGACTGTACTTTTAAACAGAGTTTAAACTTTGAATTAGACCATATCTGTGCATCAACCACACCACTTGGTTTCTGAGTAGCCAAAATCAAATGAACTCCTAAACTTCTTCCAATTCGGGCTGCACTTATCAATTCCTTCATGAACTCCGGCTGTTCAGCCTTTAATTCTGCAAACTCGTCTACAATTATTACCAAATGCGGTAATGCTGTCTTTACCTGTTTCTCTTTATATAATTCAATATATTTATCAATATGATTTACACCTGCTTGTGCAAACAGTGTCTGTCTCTTCATCAATTCAGCTTTTATAGATTTGAGTGAACGTTGAACTTCATTTCCATCTATATTTGTTATTGCACCAATCAAATGTGGCAAATCTCTAAACTGATTTACCATTCCACCTCCCTTGAAATCAATTATTACAAAACCAATTTCATATGGGTGAAACATTGTCGCTGCAGATAAAATATAACTTTGTAAGATTTCACTCTTTCCAGATCCTGTTGTTCCTGCTACAAGTCCATGTGGTCCATGCGCTTTTTCATGTAGATTCAGGGTTACTACTTCATCCTTTGCATTAACACCTAGTGGTGCTGCCATAGATTCGTATATCTTTGATTCTCTCCATCTCTGTTGCAAATTTAAATCTTCTACAGCAAATATGTGCAGTAATTCAAACAATGTTATATTCTTACGCAATGAGTTTTCCAAGCTTATTTCTTCACAATAGACTGGTGCCAGCTTCTGAACTACACTTGCTGCCAACTTATCTGAGATGGCCTGATATCTGAATTTCTGTATCACATTGCCATCTTCCGTTTTACATATTTCACCTTCTGTCTCAGAATAAAGTTGAATAATTTCATCACAATTGAGTGGCAGTTCTTCAACACTATTCTCAAAAAATACAAATGTCATACCCAATTCAGATGCAACAGGAATATATCTTGATATTGGATGATTCTTTATTCCAAATTCATTTTCTACCAGCACTATTCCATAATATGGTATTGCGCCCTCTTGTTCTCGGAATGTCAATTCACGAAATAAATTTTCAAAAATACTATTCTTACTTTCATTGTTAAATACTATATTTCTTGTCCCATTATCATTTGATAAATGTGGTAAAAAACGCATCCAACTATATTTTTTATCATCATCGACAAGCAAATATATTCTTACATCACCATAGTAATGTCTAACTGCAATATCAATTACAATGTTTTTTAACATTCCGTATAATGACTTGCTATCACCAACAACTCCAATTGCATTGGATGTTTTCATATCTGCCCAAATAGGAGCATGATCAATGTTCTTGAAGAGCTCATATATCTTCTGCGGCATCTCTGTTAGCTCATCACCAACTTCAAGTTTTTCCTGCTTCTTATAATCAATCTGCCTTTTAGATAAAACTGTGCCTTGTCCAAGATATATATTTAAAAAATCTTCATTCTCTTTTATCTTCTCAAAAAGACGTCTGTCAAAATGTAATGCTATATCAACATCCTGTTCAATATCACAATAGGTTTCATTTAAACTATCTAACTCCAACTGTCTTTCAGTTGATATTTCTATTTTCTTTTCATCTATATACTTTGTATATTTAGTAATACGTTCCTTACAGTCTTTTTTATATCTTTTTCTTCCAGAAAAAAAGCTAAGAATAGAGGTTACTATACCTAATCCCATAGAACATACACTCAAAATAATATATGAACCACCAGTTGTAGACATAAAGCCTCTTACAATAATCATTACAGCAAGCATCGCTATTGATGGCATTAATGTAATAACTATATTTGTTTCTGGCTTTTTAGGAATTGCAGGTGCGTCAAGTATTTCAATTTTTTCGTCAGATAACTTTTTTCTAATTCTTGTGTTACGATTAAATAACGGATATTTGAAATTATTCGTATGCACATTTAATTCTTTAACTTTATTATCTGCTACCAGCAAATTATTCTTATCAAAAAAAATTTTATTATCTTTATAGTAAAAACTAAATTCTTCTATCGAAAAGAAATCATGATCCGATAATTTTGTTCTCTGTGAAATTTTCTGTCCGTTTAAATATACTCCATATTCAGATACTTTTTCTTCAAGAAAATAGTTATTACCATTTTTTGAGATTATAACATTATTTTGAGAGCTAAACTGACTATTTATTACAATATCAGCTCCTGCGTCAGTAGATATTTCTAAATAATCTTCTAAATCCACATACCAATTATAGTTTGGAATTTTTGCTTCAAAGTCTATTAAAAAGCGTATTTCAAAGGCTTCGTTCCCAGTAGTCTCATATCTTACAGAAATTACGTTTCCATGCTCAAGCTCAATAGACATAAGCTTTCTCATATCGCCTCTACTAAAATACAGACCATCTGAACACTCTATCGACCATATACCATGTTTTTTTTGAAATTCTATTTCTATATCATTGAAAAATACTTCTGGATTTAATCTGAATTCACACGAAGAAATAGTTCCAAGCTTTACTTTTTCGATGTTTGACTGAATTCCGAACTCTTTATATATTGTTCTATTACTTACAATTATCTTATGTTGATATTCCATCTTAATTCCTCCGGTATATGATGCGCGAACCATTTCTTATTCCGAATTCCTTTAAGGTTTTATTCCCCCTCAAAAATGCAATTGGATTCTCTGATGCCAGATAACAGTTGAAAATATTATTTACATCCAATTTCAAAGAATACGCCTCTTTCAATGACAATACTAATTCATTTGCGGTTATTTCAAGTGGTACTTCTAAATCTACACAACAATTTTCTTCATAATTAAAAAATTCTACAACTGCTTTTTCCATGCATATACTCCTTGTATTATATGTACATATATGACAGTTTCTCTATCCCATCTAAATGTGCTAATTGCTCAGCCGATTCTAATGAATATTCAACCAAATCAATGTATTCTTTGATTGGAAAATGATTCTGCAATTCTGATTTAATATAATAATTTTCCTTTGTATCATCATATTTATTACAAATGACCATATACTTTTCATTATCCCTAAAATCCAAATTACTCATCATATATTCCATCTTATATACAGAAATTTTATCCTGTAAGGTTATAAGCATTACTCTATCAGCTAACTCAATCAGTCTGGTTCGCATATGACTATATCCTGTCTCAACATCCACAACAATAAAATCATAGTTTCCACTTTCTTTAGCTCCTACAATCAACTTTTCGTAAATATCAAAATTTAAATTGCAGGCATCCAGTGTATATGAAAATGGTGGAAGATATTCAAAATCTTCTTTTCTTATAAATTTTTTCACATTATGAAAAATGTTATTGGCATCTGCTTTTATTGCTCTATATCCATCATTCGGCATACCATTCTTATCATTCAAATAAATTGAAAATGCTTGAAACGATTCGGTATTTATATATAGAATTCTTTTATGTTTAGCTACCAAACATTTTGCGAGCCCAACAGACAGGCTTGTCTTTCCTGTTCCTCCTATTGCCGAATATAGCGCTATTACCTGAGTTGTATTTGAATAGTTTTCCCCGAAAGATAATATTTCCTCACTTCGGTAGGTTAGCTCATTATATAACTCTCTTATCCCCAAGTATTTAAATATCCGATTAACAGAAAGTTCTTCTGTTATTCCTACTTCTTTTGATTCACTTAATACAAAAAGATTCGTAATATTATGTTTTTGCAAATCTTTTGTATACATTTTTTCATCTACAATTACAATCTCCGCAGTTATAGGAGTTGAAAAAAACTCAATAAAGTATGATGTATCTGAAATTATTTCTAAATCAGCTCTATCTCCCAATTCCTTAAGGAATTTTTTTTCTAGTATTGATAGATAATTCTCATCCATATCCGCAATTACAATTAACGGTTTACTCATTTTACCTTCCTCTTACAATAAACTCCACATTTGCTATTCTTATCTTGCTTCCAATTTGAATAAGAAGTGGTGTTGTTGTTACTCTGCTTCCGTTCAAAAATGTCCCATTCGAACTACCCAGATCAATAATGTAATAGTGTCCATCGCGATAAATTATCTTACAATGAATTCTACTAACTGCTGTATTTCCAGCAATCACTCCATCAACCTTTTCTTGCTTTTTACCTATTACAAAATCTCTTCCCTCTATAGAAAAAAATACTGCATTATTAATCTCCTGAAGTACAATTCCATTTGCACTTTGAGTTTGTTCCTGCACAACTATATTCTGTTCTGGCGATTTCTGTATAGCAAAGTTCCTTATAATATCATGGAAATGTGCTGTTTTATCTGTAAGGCTGTCTCTAATTATTCTAGTATTAAGCTGTTCTTTTCCATATACATTTTCAATTAAATCTACAAGCTGAGATTTTACTTCGTTTTCAAATTCAATTTTACTTTTCTTATATTCTAATCCACTAATTGGCAAATAAATAACTCTAATACTATTACTTATAGGGTCTACAAATATCTTATCAAGCCGATTTTCTATAAATGTTACATCTAAAAATCCGAGTGCTTCAATCTGTATAAAAACTTCAAAGAGATTTTTGAGTATAATTTGTAATGAATCTGGTGTTGAATTTGTCATTAATCTAGATACTGGCATATAGTCTTCTGTTAAATATACAAATTTGATTTTTCCGTTATATTTTAATTTATGACATTTTACAAGATAACCATCTTCTAGATTTTGCATCACTTTAAATCCTATATCATAAAATAATTCATTATCTTGTAATATATATGAAGTATCTAAAGAATCCTCAACCTCAAATATTTTTCCTTCAAATAACTCTCTCATAACTTTTTCTCTTTCATTTAAATAAAAAAAATCGGCTGCAAATCCAATAATTGGATATTGCAGCCGAACTATCATTACAACATTATTTGCATTAGACTCTAGCTTTGCGACCCTGCGTTTCCGAAGGTGTGCCAATATTAAACAATAATATACACAATTTCTGTTTTTTTGTCAATAATTCCCGCTCTCTTCTCTGAGCAAATAAATGCATAATTTAAAATCTTAAGTACTACTTTCTAAACTTGCCAACTCACTTTCCAAACTAGAAATTCTATTATAACAGTCTCTAATCATTGTATTCAGTTTAGATATAGCATTGTCTATTGATTGGTTGAAATTCTCTATAGCGGTCAGAGATGATGTAATTTTTCCATTAATCGTGTCCCTATTAATATCCATGGCTAAATTTAAATTACCCGACCATCTAGAATCTTTAGTCACATCATAATTGTATGCACCAAAAGAAACATCATTAATTTTTTGATATTCTGTATTGATAAAAGTCTTAGCAACATTTAAATCTGAAATATTAGAATTATATTCCGATATACGACCTTTAATCCAACCAATCTCTGTTCTAATTGAGTCTCCCATTCCCATGACTTACTTTTTTATCTCCTCTAAACTTTTGATGCTATTTGCAGTTGTTTCATCTGCCAGAACAATTGAATCCTTTAATTTCGTTAATGCAACTGGCAATTTTTCCGTATGATTAATGTATTTATCCATCAATTCATACAAATCCTTTTTATTCGAATCCAACACCGCTATAATATCTGTTCCAATAACCAAGTCTTCTGAAAGTGAAGATACCTGGGCCAATTTACAATTATCTGCTGATGTAGTTATAGCATTCGTAATACGGGTGTATTCTATTGTATCTATTGCTACTTCGTTATTCATATTAATTCCTTCACATTATTAATCGCCTATCTTCTATTCTTCTGAATACCAGACGCACCTAACTGAATAAATTCTATTGCTATACTCACTTAATTTAGTTAACTTGTCTTTTAAAGGGTCCATACAAACATATTCACCATCTTCTGCTCCAATAATCAAAATAAAATAATGATAACTTACTAAAGACTTGCGATGCACCTTAACAATTGGATATCGGTTTTGTGCTAAACACTCATTTATATACTTCTCGTCAACTTCATCCAAAACAGCAACATGAAATCCTGATATTTCAGCAAGTTTATCCCATTGCATATTCCCTTCATTGTCATAAACATTTTTACTTGATAATAATTTGACGAGTTCTTCGGGATTAAGTGGATTGTCACTTTCAGAAATTGCAGATGAAATACAGGTTGTTATACATCCAGACGATTTCATCGTATATTTCGAATCGCCAAGTTTATAGTCTTTCCATCTTTCATCATCCTGTCGATAACTTACCAAATTTGGGGGAATATCATAATTATCCACTGGCAGAATCTCAACTCCACCTCGATTCTTTATAAGCTGCGATATCCATATAATTACAAATATTACAACTATCACAACTATACCAACTAAGATTTTAATTCTTCTAATACTCGTTTTTTCTCTCATAATTCTTCAATCAGACCTTATTCCAAATGCCTAACTCCATTTGCATTTTCATGTTAGTTCTAGTTTTTCTTTAATAAACTGCTGTAAATCAGACTCGTCTATTTGCTCTTCTTTGTATAGTTCCATTAATCTATAAGAATCAATTATTTCCTCTCCATCATCGGTATAGACTTGAAACCAGAAATCTAGCACACCTTCATCTATTCCTTCTCTCATAATAGTTGATATTAACTCCACTTTAGCATTATCTTCTTCGTTTCTGGAAATATAAAATTTGCAATCAGGTTCATTATTGGCAACTGCTTCTCTAAAATCAATTTCGTAAGCTTTTATATCTATTCCCTCTTTTTCAAATTTTTTTCTTAAATAATTGTCTCGCGCATCCGAATAGTCTTCCCTATATAAATGTCCACCCATTCTTTTTGTATCACACATATTTTCAACAACCTCAAAGCAAATTTCCCCATCTGTTAATGTTGCAATATACTCAAATCTATATAATCCATTATCTTCTTTTATAACATTCATTTCTTTATCAACGTATGAAAATTCTTTGTCTCCATAAAAAAAATCCAAATTTAATTCTATCATCTCTAAAGAATATACATTATCAGTACAAAAAAAATAGTATTTTCTTAGTGCCATCCTCATCAAACAAACACATACTAAAATTATTATCATACATACAAACATCTTTTTCACCCTAATCCTCACATTTTTCTGGTTCAAACCAACACCACCCCCTATCGAAAAAATCCTTATTAATCTAATTAAAATGTTTGAAAATAATTAGTCAATATGCACCGCACCCTTATAACAAATTATACTTCCATCAACATCTCTTTCTCCGTATGTATAGATGTAATAATACGAAAACAAACAGTCATCACCTGGAGCATTGTAATTGTTTATCAGATTTTCCTCTGTATCTGTAAATATATCTCCAATTGGATCCATTGGTAAATATCCGACCATTGCAACATTATATCCTTTTTCATCAATGATTGAATTAATGACTGCATCTAATTCATCTTGTGTTGCCTGTCCAAAAACAAATTTTCTACTTATATCAGTTAATCTAACTTGCTCGTCCTTTGTAAACATTGGTCTTTCCATGAATGACTTATCTACTATAACAGTCTTCACACCTTCTGGAAATCTCTGCTGTGGCTGCGCTGGTGTCTGTGGTTGAGCTGGCTGCTGTGATTGTTGTGGCTGTTGTGATTGTTGTGCTTGTTGCTGTGGTTCATTATTTTGCTGTGGCTGTTGTGGTTGTGACTGCTCCTGTGGTTCGTTATTTTTTTTATTAATTTCTTCCTTTACTTCATCATTCTTTTTTTCATCTTTCTGCTGCTCAACACTTTCTAAGTTCTCCTGATTTTGCTCTGCGGAATTTTCTGCTACTTCTGTAGTGACTTCTATTGACTCTGTTACAGTTTCTGTTATTTCTTCGGTTGATTCATCTACTACTTTTACATTCTCTGTTGTTGTTTCATTAGGTGTATCTTTAACAGGCTTGTCATTTTTTTTACTTTTTACAAAAATAGCAATACCTATTGCTGATATTATTATCAACGCTATCACTGCTACAACAATAAACTTCTTTTCTTTAATAAATGCTTTCATTACTATTTCCTCTTTTTCTTTTAATTTATTTCAAAAATGAAATCCTCATCTGCAAGTCTAATTACATCTTTGTCTTTTAATACTACACTGCTATATGGTTCTATTTGATTTCCATTCACATATGTATGATTTGTTGATCCAGTATCTACAATTGTGTATATTCCATTTTCGTAATGTATTGTTGCATGTTTTCTACTAATAGCTCTATTGTCAGAAATACTGTAATCATTATTCTGTGATTTTCCTATAGTAAATTGCTTGCAACCAATATTAATAACACTACCATCATTTTGACGAATTAATTTCCCATTTATTAAAGAATCATTAAGCAACATTGTCCCTTCCTCATCTGTAAGGAGTGTTGTTTCCATCTCTGTATTTAATAATGTTGTACCATCTGGTTCAAATCTATTACTATTTACAATTTGCGACGATTGTTGATAATGATTTTTATTTATTAATCTATTACTTGATATAAAACCACTTCTTCCATATTCTGCATGTGTAATCTGTTGATATATCTGCGGATATCTTTTAATTATAAATTGTTCTGTTTCTGATATCCCATTATTAAAGTCTGACAGAAAGCTTCTAAAGTGTGCGATTTCATCTAACAATTGCTTATCTGTAGTTTTAATTTCAGACATAAAGTCTTCAAAAAACGCCAAAATATTAACATTGCACTCTCTATTAACTATTGGTTCATACAAGAAAAACAACTCACCTGTTATTTCTTTGACATGAATAATAGAAGTATTAAGAACCAGATTGGATGAATGAAACTTATACATTTCAATCTTCTTACTTATCTCTATTGTCTGCGCAATAACACTATAAAATTTATGTACAGAAAAATCTTTTTTTATATATTTTGATAAAGAGATAGAAATTGGTGCCGTATATACAATTTTCTTTTTGCCTTCAATTGTAAAATGGAATAATCCTGGCAAAAACTTTTGTTCAAATACTAGTCTCTCACTATCATTAATTGTTACGGATTTAAAACCGGTCCTTTTTATTATTGTAAGATTATTTTTATTTGAGATTTTATATCTTGCCACTTCTATCTCCTTTTATAAATCAAAAAAATGCAAATTTTTATCTTTTATTTACTTTAACTTTTACAATACCTTTTTTTCTAGTAACTATTATGCCTAGGATTGCTCCTCCAGCTATAATAACACCACCAACAGTAGCATATAACATACTTGGTTTATTAACCATCTCTGTTACTACATCTGTCGATACAACAACCTTAGGTAATCTGCAAATAACTTTATTACCAGCTGCATCAATTGCTGTAATTTTAATATTTTGTGATGCATTATTCTCTTTAATACTAAATAAATATGTTTCACCCTTATTAGTTACATCTGTTTTATCTTTATTTACTGTAACATTTACATCAGAAAGGACTAAATTGTCAACAACAGAAACCTTTGCTTCATATTGTTTTGCATCATAATATGTATCCTTTTCAATATTAATAGGAACAATTACTGGTGGTGTAGTATCAATTCCAAACCCAATTTCTGCTGCTTTACTCTCATCAATATTTTGGTTAATATTACCAGCTTTATCAACTGATAAGGCTGTAATAATATATGTTCCATCTCCCTCAAATACTGATTTGTCTATTATATATTTGTACTGACTCCAACTTCCATTTCCACCTGACTTCTCAACTTTATAATCTTTTCCTAGCTCTAAATCCCTAGGAGCTCCATTCGCTGAAACTGTTAGTTTTATTGTTTCCATATCTAAAATATCTGCATTTGTCTCTGTAAATGACACATCAAATGTATGGTTAATATATTTTCCAACATTATTTCTAAGTTCATTGTCAAATACATATACAGAACCAAATCTATTTACAGAAAAAGTAATTGTCTGCTGGCTGCAATTACCAGCCTTATCAGTTGCCATCGCTACAAGAGTATAAATATCATCGGTATCTTTATCTTCTTTAAAATTATCAAAAATAAAGGTTTGTCCTTTTTCTATATTTGAATATTTTCCTATTGCATCTACTATACCTAAATTTGCACCTGACAATTTTACACTTACTTCATTTATATCATAATTCAAATCCGTAAAACTAATAGTTGGTGCAACTACACCTTTATTTGCAGAATAATTATCTACTCCTGAAATTAAGACTTCAGGCATTGTTTTATCAATATAAAATTCCTGTATACTGCAATCACTTGCAGTATTTCCCGCCATATCTGTGCCACCAATACTGAATGAATATAAACCATCTTCTGAAAATGTTATTGTTGTTGTATGAAAATCACCATTTGTTGTCCAACCTGATATCGTAGGGAATGCAATTTGATTCCCTTCATTAGTTGCATTTGAAGAAATAGTGATACTATTTTCATCAAAATAATGTTCATTTACAGTAATTGTTGCAGTTCTATTTGTAGAACAATAATTACCATTTCTTAAACTTCCATCTAATTCTACTTTTATTATTGGTGCAGTTTTATCTATTGAAAATGGCTCAACCGTTACTTCTTCTGAATTATTTCCAGCTAAATCCTTACATTTTACGTTAAATTGATAATCATCATCTTCTGAAAATCTTACTGTCGCTATATATGTATTATTATCTGGATTACTTTCATCAATAATTTCCGACCAATCAGAAATTGTTACATTCTTTCCTGCTACTGCTTTTATCATCATTTCAACCGCATTAGAATCAAAATTTCTTTCTGTAATAGCTACAGTTGCCACTCTATCTTCTTTATAGATGTTATTCATTCTTGCATTATTATTATCAAATGATATAGAGACTTTTGGAGCTGTTTTATCAATACTAAGTGAGTACGATTCTGTTGATCTGTTACCAACTCTATCAGTTAATGTTACATTAACTAAAATATCATTACTATTTGCATTGATTGGTATTACAGCACTCATCTGTGTAACAAGATTATGAGAACTTTTTGTTTTTGACCATTCAACACCATTTGTATTTCCATATAATTCCATATTGGATGCCACTTCTACATTACCATATGTATTAGCAGAACTATCATTTGGTACTTCAACGGACCACTCTATCTGTTTTATTCCGGACCAATCGTCAGAAACAATGACACTAAGATTAGTCTCTCTATCATATAAATTATTTCCAGCCTCATCTTTAACACTTGCAGATTGTGAATTAAATATAATTGAACTTTCTTTAGCGTGCTTTTCTTTACTCTCTGTCACAAAACCTGCTGTCATATATTCTTTACTAGGATTATCAACATTATCAGCTCCTATAATATGAATAAATCCTTTTGAATCCTCTGGAAATACAATTTCTCCTGTTACCTGCTCGCCTATATTTCCATGCATTGGTATAATATCTTTTGTGCTTGAGACTTTTCCTTCTGCATCAGTATAGTAATATGTTACGTTTTTCATTCCAGATTCCATATCAACCATTTGGAATACATATCTCATATAACTACTTCCAAAAAAACCATAATCTTGCACATTTCTATCTGTAAAATCTAATCCAAATTCTGAAATTCCACCTTCAAACTGGTTTGAACCTTCAACCCAGACAGGTTTACTTGAATCTTTCTTTATAATATAACTCTTATTAGCCTCCTGACCTGATATCGTTTTTACGCTTATATCAACTATGTATTCATCTGCTCCAGATAATAATATTTTATAATTTAATTCTGTATGTTTCTTTTTTTTGTCTAATGAAAATGATTTTCCATCAGCATCCTTAGACAATTCTTTTCCGTTAATGCGAACGCTTACATTATCTATACCTGAAACTAAATTATTCTGTAAACTTTCCAATTTTATATTTAAATCATATTTTGTCTGTTGTTTCTCATTAATGTAATAAACTACATTCTTATCAATTTCATTTTTATGAATTCCATTTAAATTTAAATTAATTTCTGGATCATTAATATCATAAACTATTGCATTTAGTGTTGCATTTTTTCTATCCTCATACTTTATTTCATGTCCTACTTTATCACTTGCAACTGCTGCAAAACTATTACTTGCATCTTTATCAATTGGCACATTTGAAAATACATATTTGTTCACACCTTCAATTGCCTCTTGTGTTTGGAATAACACTCCATCTTTATAAAGAGAAACGGACTTTACACCTGAACCATTATCATCTGTAACCGAAACCTCTACTGATGTAGATGTTCTATTTGTATATGCCACATTATCTGCTGGATTAATTGAATAGTCATCAGTATTTACTAAAACAGATTTTATGTTTGGCATACTATTATCAACTTTTATAGTTTTAGTATATTCTGAAAAATTTCCTGCTCTATCTATTGGATAGAAATAATAAGTTGTATTTTTCGTTGGCACCTTATCTAATTTATATTCGAATTTTCCATCTTTTAAAATTTCTATGTAATTTTCTTCTTTTGTTGGATCTTCAATCTTTGAAGTTGAAACAACTAACTTTGAAATTCCTGCTTTGTATTCTTTAGAAAAATTTTCAGGTCCGTTATCCCAAATGTTTCCTTTGAATGTATATTCTTTTGTAAAGTCTGCAATCCATACACTATCTTTATCCCAATCTCCTTCAAATGACATAGAAGGAGCACAATTATCTGACAATACAACAATTTGTGGGTTAAATTGTACATCTGTATTTAAATTATCTTTTATTGTAATAGTATTAATGATTGTTGAAGTTTTAAGTTTTACATTTTTGTCAAATTTATATTGATTAAACTCAGGCTTGTTATTAATATTAATCTTTTTCCCATTTTTTTCTCTAATACCCCCTTCTGCACCTTTAGGTAAAATATAGAGACAATAATTTTCATTTGTATTATCTTCTATTACTGTTCCGCTATTAGCATAGATATCAAACCCACCCTCATTTAATGTTTTTACATCTTTTTTTTGATTTTCAATAAATTCAATAGTAAGAATAGTATCTTCACATATACCTTCCAAAGTGAGTTCATAATCATTTGTATTATCTATACATTTTATAAAGTCACATTTATATACTTCTTTTCCATTAATACTAAATAAACAATTTCCGACTGATGGCTTTAATACTAAAGATAAATTGCTTTTATACTCTACTTGTACATTTTCGTTATTATATATCTGTGTGGTTTGATCTTCTGTATAAACAGCTCCTTTTCCTTTGTAACTGATATTCACGTTTACTTTTTTATGTACAAAATTTACAGTACAGTTGTATTCTCCATTCTTTGTTACATACTCATAGTCATTTGAATTTTCAATCTTTGTAAATTCCATTGGCAAATCAATTACTTCACAATCCTTTTCTGGTGAAACAATAATTGTATATTGCTCAAATATATTTGTTTTATATATACTTACATTACCTTCAACTTGAGGTTTGATTTCTGATTTATCTGAATTAATAACTTTTACTTTTCCATATTCTTTATAATTATTTGTTATAGTGATATTTGCATCTGTTGTATCAAACACAATTTTTGCATAATTGGGGATATTTTTTCCTGATAATAATTCACTCTCATATATTCCATCTTCATTATCATCACTTAAATTAATACCTACAGCCTCCTTAAAAAAGCCATTTGCATTTGCAGTTGCTTTAAATTCATAAAATAATTCATCATCTATCTTAACCCCATCACAATCTATTGTTGTTTCTTTACCATTTTCTTTATTTTCAGTTATATATTCAATTACTTGCACATTTCCATATTGTCCGCCTTCAACAATGACTTTTTTTTCCTCTTTCAATTCTTCATTTTGTGTCTCTTCTGTTTGCATCTCTTCTGTATCTGCTTTTATAGTCCATGCAGGAATAGAATAAAACGCTACTACAAATGCTAATACTAATGCTAAAATTCTTTTCATTTTAAATTAACCCTTTCTATTAGTAACTTTGTATTAAATTTCTATACTTTCATCTGTGTGAATTTCCATAATTTCTTCGTATACAACTAACCTATTTTTTTCACTTAGCAATATTGTTGTTTCTTCTTCTAGAAGCACAGTTTCTTCTTCTAGCACCTCTTTCTTTTCTTCATAAATTTTCCTTGCCACTGCTACACTTGAAGGTTTAAAATCAGTTACATTTTTTTGCCTCTCTCTCAACCGACGTCTTTGCTCTCTTATTTCATCAACCTGTTTTTTTGCATTTTTCCCCGTCATTTCCCTAACTATAGACAGAATATCCAAAAGAAAAAACAATATTATTGACATGCATAAAAAAACAAGAGCTAATAAAAAACATATATTTGTAATTATTTCTAATTGTTCAGTACTCATATTAGCCCTCCTGTCAATTTGAATAAGCATTATCTATTGCAGTCTGTGCCGATTCAACTCTAGACTGAATATCATTCTTCATTGCTCGTGTTTTATCAGTTGTTATTACTGTACTATCTGTTCTTTTTATTACGTCATCAAACAAATTTTGTATTTCTTTTTTACTTACTCCATCCGCCTTAAACTTACGAGAATAATTTTCTATTGAATAAACATTTAATCTATATACCTCTAAACTTACAATTTCGTTTTCTTCATCTTTAATTAGCTCAACTAACTTTGATAAGCTTTTAAAATATGGCAAATATGTTCCTTTATCTGATGCTTCTTCTACATTTAATGTTACATTTTGATAAAATTCACCTATTGTCTGATATGCTTTTGTTATGGCACGATATGTATCTTGTGGAGTTCCATACTCAATTGCATCTGAAAACCATTGTACCGCACTCTTAGCTCTTGTTATTTGATTATCATAATTATCAGTTTTGCCATAATCATAATAGAACCAATACAATTTACCAATTTGATATGCAAGTTCTGAATATTCTTTATGTTTTTTTAATTCTACAAGATTATTATTAACTACTTTTTTTAACACCGCTTCTTCCTCTAATGTAAATGAAGCATCAGCCTTAAATGCTTCAACAAGCTTAAAATATGCTTCTAGAGAAGATGGCTTTAATTTTATTGCGGATTTAAGTATATCTACCTTATCTGAGTCTGCTATTGCTTTATCCGCCTGCATAATCAAAGCACTATAATCATTGTTATTCATATTCCATTTTATTATTCGACCTGTACATCCGAACGCAAAAAATAAAATTGATAAGATAACCGTTGATATAAAAAGTTTAAATTTGTTCTTTTGCCTCTTACGATATGATTCATCCGCCTCTTCATAATGCATAAGCGCATAAAATAGTTCCGCACATGACTGATAACGATCCTCGGGATTTAATTGAGTACATTTCAAAATTATATTTTCTAATCCGGAGGATAATTCTGCATTCCAATATCGTATTGGATAAATCTCATATGGAGGTTCACATGGATTCTTTCCTGTTAACAAATGATATAATGTAACACCAAGACAATATATATCTGTCCTTGCATCTGTTTGCCCCTGTCCACCGAACTGCTCTGGTGCTGCATAACCTTTTGTACCAAGACTTACTGTATCTTCCATGTTATGTTCTTTGTATTCTCTTGCGATTCCAAAATCTATCAGTTTTATATTTCCATTCGGTTGTAGCATTATATTAGCAGGTTTCATATCTCGGTAAATAATTGGTGGATTCTGCGTATGTAAATAATCTAATACTTCACATAAATCTTTTGCCCACTCTATAACTGTCTCCTGCGTTTGTGCTCCTGTTTTTGCAAGAATTTTATTTAATGGTTCTCCCTCTATATAATCCATTACTACATAAATTGCATCTTCCTTATCAATTATATCCACTATTCTCGGAAGACATGGGTGATCAAGTTTTTTCATCATATTCGCTTCTGCAAGTGCACTCTGAATTACTAACTCATTATTTTTATCCCATGCTTTTTTCTTAATCTCTTTAATTGCCCACTGCTTGTTAAGATTCTTATCTATTGCGAGATATACTTCTGACATTCCTCCCTTACCAATTAATGTCAGTATCTCATATTTTCCTTCTATAATATTTCCAACGACTGCCACTTTTAACTAACTCCCTAGTGCTAAACAATATAAATAGCTGTTATATTATCTGTCTCTCCTCGCTGCATATTTAAATCTACTAATTTTCTTAATGCCAAATTAATATCTGTCTTTTCACAATTTATAGTACTTTTACCTAATTCTTCTACAATTTCTGTTTCATTTACAACATGCCTAAAACCATCAGAGCATAACAAAAATCCTTCGTTATTAATTTTGCCATTATAAAATTCAGGCTCCACAGTTCTTGAAGCCCCAATACATTGCAATAATACATTTCTCCCTGGATATATATTTGCTTGTTCCTTTGTAATATTTCCCCTCTTTACTTCTCTTGCCACATAAGATTGATCTTCTGTAATTTGCTCAATTTTCTTTCCAGATATTTTATATGCTCTACTATCTCCTACATGAGCAATAACATACTCCTTTTTGTCAATAAGTAAAATAACTGTCAATGTAGTTCCAAGCGATATTCCATTTTCATTGCCATATTCCCACAATTTATTGTTTGCTCTGATAATCAATTGCTCCCATTGAGCTCTTATATTATTGTTTGATAAAACACCATTGCTCATTTCTGTTTCGAACCACTTTGAAAATGCGCGAATAACACTTGCACTGGCAAGCTCTCCTTTGCTTAAGCCGCCCATACCATCACAAACTACTGCCATAAGAACATCATGGTTGTTCAATCTTGCATTTTTGATACATAAACTATCTTGATTTACAGATTTCTTTATTCCTACCTCTGAGCAATATCCATATTTATATAAAGTCATTAACTCTCCTCTTCCTCATAAACATAAAAATTCGGCTGCAATTCCATTTACGTCTGGATATTGCAGCCGAACTGTCATTACAATTATTTGCATTAGACTCTAGCTTTGCGACCCTGCGTTTCCGTAGGTGTGCCAACTT
>JAXJTU010000062.1:0-3560 GCA_036309425.1 Agathobacter sp. | reverse complement strand
GATAATAAATGGCAGTAGACATATGAAAGAAGTACAAGCCGGGAAGGAGTATCCAATGCCGTCAAAGTACCCTGCAAAATATAGAATTGATTTGCACATAGATGATGACAAAAGTGTAATGAAAAATGGAAAAGTATATGGATTTAACGTTTTTCTTGTTGGGCCACCTGATGATGAGTGGGCAGATAAAATAATGCAGGAAGCAATGAGCATTCAATGTAAGAAATATCAGTAGAGTTCTCGAATTGCCAGTTGAACATATATATTGTAAAATTATACATAGGTAATTGCGAAACAAGTTCGCAATCTTGATACAACACAAGGAAGAGTTTGTGTCAATGCATAAATTCCTAGATGAAGCGAGTTCTTTAGTTTTAGGCGCACTTCAATAAACCTCATATGTCTATGAAGTTGGTAATACCTATTTTCGAGTGTCAGGCACCAATGTCTAATAAAATGATTGCAGAGTATTGTTTGCAGAAACATGACAGGAAAAGGTTGACGTAATAGTCTGAGTGTAAGAAAATATGACTAAGGATTTTTAAGAATTCATTGTTTGAATGGAGTGAGGGATTACATGGGAACTTATTTTAATCCGAATAACGAAAGTTTTACTCGTGATAAGAATAGTAAAATTTATATAGACAAAACAGAACTGCTGGATTATTTGAATGATGTCATAGGTACAAATGGTAATTGCATTGCAGTCAGTCATGCCAGACGTTTTGGCAAATCCCATGCTGCCGGAATGATTGATGCTTATTATAGTCGCGGCTGTGATTCCTATGAGCTTTTTAAAGATACAGAGATTGCTACAAAAGATAATTTCAAAAAGTACATGAATCAATATAACGTGATTCATCTCGATATTGCATCATTTTGGGATGATTATAAGGACAATATTGTTGAAAATATTGTTGCGTATATCTATAAGGAGTTCAAGGAAGTATTTGGAGAGTCGCTTGATTATGAAAGCAAGATTAGTTTTGTTTTAATGTCAATTTATCAAAAAACAAAAATTCCCTTTGTCATCATCATAGATGAATGGGACTGTGTAATCAGAAATAGTGGGAATGTGGCACTGGTTCATAAGTATCTCCAGTTTCTTCATTCTTTATTTAAGAGTGAGGAATCAAAAGCATTTCTGGCGCTTGCCTATATTACAGGAATCCTTCCAATCAAGAAGATCAAGGATGAATCAGCACTGAATAACTTTAGAGAGTATACAATGTTAAGATCAAAACAGATCACAAAGTATTTTGGTTTTACAGAGGAAGAAGTGAAAGGACTTTGTGAAAAGTATGACATGGATTTTGATACAGCGAAAACATGGTATAATGGCTACTTAATTGATGGACTTCATATGTATAATCCCAATTCGGTGGTGCAGGCAATGTTAGATCATGATTTTGATTCTTACTGGAAAAATACATCATCATTTGAATCCATCAATACATTTATCACGATGAATTATGAAGGACTAAAAGATGATGTGTTGACAATGTTATCAGGTGGAAAGGTTCGACTAAATGTCAATACTTTTAAGAATGATCTGTCTACAGTTGCATCAAAGGATGATGCTTTGACAGCGTTGATTCATTTGGGATATCTGGGCTATGATGCTGAACGAAAAAGTGCATATATCCCAAACTATGAGGTGGCTTCGGCATTTGAACTTGCACTTCAGACAGGTTCCTGGGATGATATTGCCAGGTCGATTTCAAGGTGTGATGAGTTGCTTTTTGCAACAATCGATGGGGAAGCTGAGAAAGTTGCAGAACTGATAGAGCTTGCACATGAAACCTACACTTCCATCCTGAAATATAACGATGAAAATTCACTAAGCTATGTGCTTACTATGGCATATTTTACGGCACCTGCTTATTATAATATCGTGCGTGAATTTCCCGCAGGAAAAGGCTTTGCAGACCTTGTGTTCATACCAAGAGCAAATGCAGGAGATAGACCCGCGATGGTAATTGAGTTGAAATATAATCAATCGGCAGATTCAGCGATTCAGCAGATTAAGGTACGCAGATATCAGGGGGCATTAGCTGGGTACAGTGATAAAATATTGTTGGTAGGCGTAAGTTATGATGCTGACGGCGAAGATAAAAAGAAGCATACCTGCGTGATAGAGGAATGGAGAAATTAGTATAGGCATGATGCAATGATATGCATTGATGCTTTTGAATCATCATTTTGTCTTTGATGGATACTAACAATGAAAATAACGGATGTAGTAACTCGGGTATGATTACTGCGTCCGTTTTTGTTATAAATGAAGGGAGAATTTACCAAGGCTCCGCAAAATGAATATGCAGTAGATGGAAATAATTATAAAGAAAATACTGGAATGATTGCCATAGAGGTTAAGTTTGACCATGGAATCCATTTTGTTTTGTACCAGACTCTTTGGCGTGGATATTATTATGCCACTAGAAATGGAGAGCAGATTTCCCATATATATTCTATGAGTAAGATTGGTAAGGATACTCATATTAATCTGCAACGATTCATAAATGATTTGTATTCAGGGCGTTTTGATAAGTTTAAGACACCTACAGAGAAATACCTTAAGTACATTGATGATAACAACCTGACATCCTATATGAATAAGACCAGATGGAATCAGGTTTTCGATATTATCCGTCAGATTGAGGAACAAACAGGTCATGATGTGTTTATAAATTATAAGCTACTGGCTGAAGAAGCGGAGGACGGTTATTGGACCATGCGTGGTGATGAATATCTGCCTGGTATAAACAGTCGCTATTTAGTAGGGTTTAATCTTGGAGGGCAGTAAATGACAGTTGAAGAAATTAAGGAATATTGTAAAAGTAAGCAAAAAGCTATAGAAACGTATCCATTTGGAGCTGTTCCCATATGTTATAAGCTAAATGGAAAATATTTGCTCAACTATATCCCTATGAGCATGATTATAAAATTACATTGAAATTACAGTAGGAACCCATCATGTGCTATAATAAAGGCGAAATTTAAAACAAAAATGCGTAATAGAAGAGTGGAGAGATGAGGCGGAAATATGAAAAAATATCTATGTATGTTCCTATTAGTTGTAAATATGATGATTATTATTTCGGGTTGTAATAATTCAGTTGAATTTGCAGATAAAACATGGACAAGAACAACAGATGTAGACACAGAATATATAAGTTTTTCATCTGATGGAAGCTTCAGTTATTACTGTGCTTGCGGAGATCCAGTAAATGATTCTGATTTATGTACTGGGTATAAATATGATTCAAAAGAAAATAAAATAGAACTAAAGTATTCAGAATCAACAGATAATATGATAACCACAATTATCGTAAAAAGCTGTTCTGATAACACATTAGAATTAGATTTTGATGGTGATATCCGAACTTTTAGTCTGGCGGACTAATTTGACCAAGAACAAGTAAAGAGTTCTTTTGAAGTTGTATTTGACGCGCGTTAAATATTAGGGGCATAAAATAATACAGGAAGCAATGCGTATTCAATGTCAGAAATATCAGTAGCGTTCTTGAATTGCCAGTTGAAATTATATATTGTAAAAT
>JAXJTU010000061.1:0-18750 GCA_036309425.1 Agathobacter sp. | reverse complement strand
CTTCCAAATTGTCAAAACAGTAATTGCAAATGACAGAATAGCCTGAAAACCATTTTTACCTGCGAAAACGATCAATAATATTGCAAAAATCCCCAAGAGAATCACTTCTTTATCCAATCGATAATGATCTGACATTACTACCGATTTTATCTCTTTGTCTTTATAGCTAATCGTCAAAAGTGCTTTGTCGCCTTCTTTGTATATTTTATCTTTCTCTAATGAGCCGCTCAGAAAATTAACACCCTCTAATGTTTTTCCTTTGAAAATACCATTCTCGATTGATAATCTGCATGTTTGTTCCCCGGATTGAATAAGACCTGAAGTAACAATAGCGGAATCATCCACTTCAACCACTTTTCCTACCGCTCTTTCTGTGCCTTTATATATCAAAGCATCCTCATAGCCAGTCGGGATTGCTATAAGGATGCCTATCAAAATCAAGCCTATCAAAGTGGTTATAAATACATTTTTCTGCTTTAAGAAAAAGTTTTTAACCATTTTTGTACTCCACTTATTTGATTTCTAATAACTCTGCTAACTTGTTGTAAATATCTGTATTATCATAGTAGCCATCAAATTGGTCCTGGCCTGCACCCTTAACAAGCACTTCAACAGGAAGTCCTGTATGAGCATATGATCCGAAATTAACACCACTCTTATTATTTAAGATATGTGTGATTGTTACTGTAAGTGGCTCATAACTTCCGTACTGAATATATTCTTCCTGACCATATTCACTTTCTTCCCCTGTACGCGCCATTGTTGTCTCATATGCTTCTTTTAACAAACCATATTCATAGTCTGTCATCTCAAGTGCTCCCTTGTTTTCAGATTCCGGATGGGAATCAGCATTGTCTTTCTGCTGTGTCTGCTCATCAGCGCCTGCTGTTGGTGCAGTTAACCCAAATAAAGTTGTAACATCCGCCATTACTGTATCGAAATCTGTTTTATTTTCTTTGTATGCAGTTACATAATCAGAATCAAATTTTGCATAAGATATCTTTTGATTTTCAAAATTTGTCAAAAATGTATCATAGTCTGTTCCTGCAAATCCAATTGTAAGTCCACCTGTCTCATGGTCTCCAGTTACAATAATTAATGTCTCATCTGGATGCTCGTTATAAAAATCAACAGCTTTTGCAACAGCATTGTCTAATGCAATAGTATCAGAAATTGTTGACGCAGCATCGTTTGCATGACAAGCCCAGTCAATCTTTCCACCTTCTACCATCATAAAGAAACCATTATCATTATCTAATACTTCAATTCCTTTTTCCACATAATCAGCTAATGCCCATTCATCTTCCTGTCTGTCAATTTCGTAAGACATTGCATCCGAGTCTGCAAGATGCTCATCAATAATAATCATCTTTCCATCATCAGCGGTAAGAGTGTCAGCTTCTTCCTGAGTCTTTACAACCAAATATCCTGCCTCTTCTGCAAGCTGATATAAATCAGTCTGATCTTTATTATCTCCAGTTGTCTTCTTTAATCCACCACCAGCAAAGTAGTCAAATTCGCTATCGATAAGTTCTAATCCGATATCATAGTAATTGTTTCTAGATTCCTGATGTGCATAAAATGCAGCTGGTGTTGCATGATTTAAGTTAACGCTTGAAATCACTCCAATTTTGTAATCTTTCTGTGCTTTAAGCTGCTCTGCAATTGTCTCGTACTTTGTTGAAAAATCTTCACTTACATTAATACTTCCACTCCAGGTCTTGTGTCCTGTAGCAATTGATGTAGCTGTAGATGCAGAATCCGGTGCAAATGAGGTACTATCATATGTTTGTGCAGAGCCCGCAACATCAAAATCCATCATTGTCAAATTATTTTTATTTTCAAGAATACTATTTGTCTCGCCTTCTACATCAACTGTCTTTCCGCTCTGCCCCTTTGATGCACTTACAAAATAATTAGTAAGCTGAACCTGTGGATAACTCATTCCATCTCCAATAAACAGAAACACATACTTAGGTGTGTTTGAAGCATCCTGCTCCTCTTTGTTTTCCTGCTTAGTACTCTCTGTTGTCTTGTTAGATTCATCCTCTTTTGAAGCTGTGCCACAGCCTGCAAAGCCCGATACCGATAATACTCCTGCTAAAAATAAAGGTAATAATCTCTTTTTCATACTTTTCTCCTTCAAATTATATTTAGTAACAAAGATTATTATATTTATGCAATGTAAAATCTAATATCGTGCATCCGTAAAAAATTGTAAACTCTTCGAAAAATAAATGAAAAATCCGCTCTCTATATCCTTTTTAGATATAAAGAACGGATTAATTTTATCTTTATTTTACAACTTTATTCTTTCCAAGATGTAACTTCATAACATACCAAAGCTCTGTTGCGATAAAGATTGATGAGTATGAACCACAAACCATACCAACCATAAGTGGTAATGAGAATTCACGAATTGATGCAACACCAAAGATGAATAAGAACAATACCATTATGAATGTAGTGATTGATGTATTAATACTTCTTGAAAGTGTCTGTGTAAGAGACTTGTTAGCAACCTCTGCAAGTGTCTCCTTTGTCTGGTTGTGACCACCGTGAAGGTTCTCACGGATACGGTCGAAGATAACGATTGTATCGTTTACTGAGTAACCTACGATTGTAAGCATACAGGCGATAAATGTGTTACCCACTGAAATTCTGATTAATGCATAAGCAGTAAGAACAACTAAAACGTCATGTACTAACGCTGCGATAGCACTTGTTGCAAAACGAATATCCTTGAATCTGAACCAGATGTATAAGAGCATGAAAATACATGATACAATAACTGCCACAATAGCATCTCTTCTCATCTCATTACTGATTGTTGAACTGATACTCTGGGACTCAATCTTTGACTCATCCACACCAAACTGCTCAACGAGTGCATTGTTCATTGCATCTCTCTTCTCAAGTGAAAGAGTAGGAGTCTTGAATACAATGCTGTTACTGTCATTTACTGTTGTAGTCTGAACATTATCAACACCTGTAGCCTCTTTGATTACAGGTACAATATCGCTCTCAGCCTTATCTAATGTATAGTTCTCATTAAATACAACTGTTGTAGATGTTCCACCTACGAACTCAAGGCTGTAATTTAAAGCCTTGTTTCCAGATACGCTGTATCCAATCATTCCACCAATACCAGCAATAATAACAACAAGAGAAATAGCAAAGTAAAGTACTCTGTTCTTCATGAAGTCAATTGGCTTTCTCTCTTTTGCTCTTCCGTAGAACTTCTCACTCTTAAGTCCAATTGCGTATAATGCATACATGATAAATCTTGCAACAACAAGTGATGAGAAAAGTGATAAAAGGATTGAAATCATAAGAGTATATGCAAATCCCTTAACTGTTCCCGAGCCAAGAACCATAAGAACAAGTGCAGCAATAAATGTTGTAACCTGTCCATCTAAGATAGCTGAAAGCGCTTTCTTATAACCTTCCTTGATAGAAGCAAGTACTGGCTTTCCTGTTGCAATCTCCTCACGAATACGGGCAAATACGATAACATTCGCATCTACTGCCATACCAATTCCAAGGATAATACCTGCAATACCCGGTAATGTAAGTGTAATCTCAAACCAGTAAATGAATGCAACAACAAGTGTTGTATATGCTGCAAGTGCGATTGATGCTGCAAATCCTGAAAGTGCATACATTACAATCATAAAAATCATTACTAAAATGATACCTACACAAGCTGCTTTAACAGATGAAGAAAGAGCCTCTCCACCAAGCTGAGCTCCTACTACGTTAGACTCTAACTCTTCTAACTTAAGATTGATTGCACCAACACGGATAAATGTAGCAAGATTCTCTGCCTTTTCGTAGTCTTCCATTCCATTGATTACACAGTTTCCATCTGTAATTGCAGCAGACACTTTTGGAACGCTAATAAAGTGGTCATCATAATAAATACCAATTGAGTTACCCGCTTCTAATGCAGCCTGTGTAACTTCAGCCCATGTAGCAACTGCGCTCTCTTTTAATACTAGTTTTACAACCGGTTCGCTCTGGCTTGTAGCACTAGACTGATCATATCCAGCATCAGCAGCCTTTACATCGTTACCATTCATAACAACTGAACCGTTAGCAATAAGCTCTTCTATATCGAAATTCAACTTGTAATCGCCGATAGTCTGGTCAAATGAGTAGTTCTCATTTCCTTGGCTATCATATTGATTGATAAAGTAAAGAGATCCTGGACTTCCAAGCTTCTCTAAAACAGCATTAGCATCGTAAACACCAGGAATTTCTACTGTAATACGGTCGTCTCCAACCTGGTACACAGAAGCTTCTGTTGTGTATGCTTCAGCTCTTTCACCCAATTTTGCCTTTGTATCAGCAATGTCCTTACTTGTTGGGTCATCATCCACAATCTTATATGTGATTGATACACCACCCGAAAGGTCAAGACCAAGCTTGATGCCTTCTGACTTTGCAGAGTTATCCGTGTTACTCTGACTTACGCTTGTGTCATTAACTATGTTGTATGAATACCAGCCCATAAATCCAAGACAGGCAAGTATCAGAACAAGAATAATGACTCCCTTTGATTTCTTCATTTTTGTTACCTTCCTCTTTATTAAATATCTGCCTCTGCGGCTTTTATCATAATTGCACACTCAATACGCTTTTTCTGGAGCTCACATCCCAGATCATACGCATCTGTGATTGTACCATGGAAATTATATGAATTAGCAGCACATCCGCCACTGCAGTAGAATTTTGCAAAACAGTTGCGGCATTTTTCTTTGGCATAAACATTACAGCACTTAAACTCGTCACGAATCTGTGTCTGTGTAACTCCATCCCATACATTACCCATTAAGAAATCTTCATTTCCTACAAACTGATGGCATGGATATAAATCTCCCCAAGGTGTTACTGCAAGATACTCTGTTCCCGAACCACATCCCGATAATCTCTTATACACACATGGTCCGCCTTCTAAATCTATCATAAAATGGAAGAAATTAAAGCCCGTATGTTCTTTATTTCTCTTAACCATCTCAGCAGCTAACTTATCATATTCTTCAAATAATACCGGAAGATCTTCTTCCTTAAGAGCATATTCATCTGTAGGCTGGGCAACTACCGGCTCAACAGAAATCTGCTTGAAACCTAGGTCGGCAAGATGAAGTACATCCTTTGAAAAATCAGTATTAAAATGTGTAAATGTTCCTCTTACATAATATCTGTCCTGATTACGGCTTTCTGCAAGCTTCTGGAACTTTGGAACAATAAGGTCATAGCTTCCTGCTCCTTTTCTGAAAGGACGCATGTTGTCATGAACTTCTTTTCTTCCGTCGATACTAAGTACAACATTATCCATCTCTTTGTTTGCAAATTCCATAATGTCATCATTAAGAAGTACACCGTTAGTAGTAAGTGTAAAACGGAAATGCTTGTCATGAAGCTTCTCCTGTTCTCTTCCATATGCAACAAGCTGTTTTACCACTTCAAAATTCATAAGTGGCTCTCCACCAAAGAAATCCACTTCAAGATTTTTTCTGCTTCCCGAATTTGCAATCAGAAAATCTAATGCCTGTTTTCCAGTCTCATAGTCCATAAGGGCACGTCTTCCGTGATATTCTCCCTCTTCAGCAAAACAGTATTTGCATGCAAGATTACAATCATGCGCAATATGTAAACAAAGGGCTTTTACAACAGTCTGACGATTTTTATAATCGATAATTCTGTCTTTGTATACGTCCTCTGTAAATAATTCTCCGTTATCCTTAAGTTCGTTTACTTCTTGTATTGCCTCTTTTATCTCTTCCTGCGGATACTTGTCCGAAAGTTTTGAGATAATCTCCTCAGCTGAATGTTCCTCGAACATTTCTATTACATCATATGTAACATCGTCCACCACATGGATTGCTCCACTGTTAACATCTAAGACAATATCATAGCCGTTGTTCTTGTACTGATGAACCACTATAATATTCCTCTCTTTCTATATATTTATTCTTTCATTATTTTATGCGTGTTTTAATACAGGTTAAAAGGTCTAACACACAAAATGACCGCACGCACTGCGCGCGGTCCATTATTAGTTGTATTAACTATAATGAATCAGACTACTTATACTGTTCGCAAGTCTGATTTCCAACTGTACAAGATGTCTTGCAAGCTGACTGGCATGATGTCTGGCACTCACCGCATCCGCCCTTCTTAATTGTGTTCTGTAATTTTCTTGTATTTAATGTCTTTACATGCTTCATAAGAATTTCTCCTTTACGCTCTATTTGTAACATTATAGCACACAGCATTAAAGTTGAAAAGACTTTTTTTGCTTGTTTATAGTGCTGCTGCCCAATGCACACGAACAAATAAGTATTACCCAAATCAATATCAGTTGTGGCACATTTTTCATTTCATCTGGTGTAATTATCTTCATTAATACTATGTAAATTGCCCAATACAGTGTCGATGGAACTATCGGATTCCCCCTCCATACTTTTCCTCCACACACCCCTGCAACTACATACGTAATCATTATGCCAATCCGGGCAACCCACGCATCAAGTTTCAGATAATATACAATCGCTGCTACTGCTGCCAGAAATGTGCCCGTCGCGACACACATTAGTATCAAACTCACTGCAAGCCGCCCCACTTTTTTCAACATAAAAATCCCTCCATACAAAAACATATGCATGAAGGGACAATTTTATTCTTTATAGCTATGCTAATCAATTATAATTCACAGTTATTTACTGTTCTTGGGAATGGTATAACATCACGGATGTTTGCCATACCTGTAAGGTACATTACGCATCTTTCGAATCCAAGTCCAAATCCTGCATGTCTTGCTGATCCATACTTACGTAAATCAAGATAGAATCCATAATCCTCCTCGTTAAGACCAAGCTCTTTGATTCTTTCAAGAAGTTTATCGTAGTCGTCCTCTCTCTGGCTTCCTCCGATAATCTCTCCGATTCCCGGTACAAGGCAGTCTACTGCTGCAACTGTTTTTCCATCCTCGTTAAGCTTCATATAGAATGCTTTAATCTCCTTTGGATAGTCTGTTACAAATACAGGACGTTTAAACACCTCTTCTGTAAGATATCTCTCATGCTCTGTCTGAAGATCGCATCCCCAGCTTACTTTATAATCAAACTTGTCGTTGTTTTTTGATAAGATATCAATTGCTTCTGTATAAGTTACTCTTGCAAAGTCGCTACTTACTACGTTTTCGAGTCTGTCAAGAAGTCCCTTATCTACAAAGTTATTGAAAAATGCCATCTCTTCCGGAGCGTTCTCAAGAACATAGTTGATTATATACTTAAGCATGCTCTCTGCAAGCATCATATCATCCTCTAAGTCAGCGAATGCAATTTCCGGCTCAATCATCCAAAACTCTGCTGCGTGGCGAGTTGTGTTTGAGTTCTCAGCTCTAAATGTTGGTCCGAAAGTGTAGATGTTTTTGAATGCCATTGCATATGTCTCACCATTTAACTGACCTGATACTGTAAGATTTGTTGGCTTATTGAAAAAGTCTTTTGTAAAATCAACTTTTCCATCCTCTGTCATTGGAAGATTATTAAGGTCCATTGTTGTAACCTGGAACATCTCTCCCGCTCCTTCACAGTCGCTTCCTGTGATAATTGGTGTGTGAACATATACAAAATCTCTTTCCTGGAAGAATTTGTGTATAGCATATGCGCAGAGTGAACGTACTCTGAATACTGCCTCAAATGTATTTGTTCTTGGTCTTAAGTGCGAAATTGTACGAAGATACTCAAATGTGTGTCTCTTCTTCTGAAGTGGATAATCCGGTGTTGATGCACCTTCTATTACAACTTCTGTAGCCTGAATCTCAAATGGCTGTTTTGCTTCTGGTGTTGGCACAAGCTGTCCCTTTACGATAAGCGCAGCCCCTACGTTTACTTTACCAACCTCATCATAATTTGAAAGTTCGTTACTGTATACAACCTGGATTGGCTCGAAGAATGTTCCGTCGTTTACAACGATAAATCCGAAGTTCTTTGAATTACGGTTGCTTCTTACCCAACCACCAATTGTTACTTCTGTGTTGACATATTTCTCTCTGTCGCGAAAAATATCACGAATGTTTGTAAGTTCCATCTAATTTAATCCTCCCTTGGAATTTTATTCTTCTGTTTCTTCTGTAGTTTCATCTGCTGATTCATCTACAAATGTAATCTGAGCATTCTCTGCAAGTTTATCTAAAGCAAGATTTCCAACATACTGGTTTTTCATAATTTTTTCTCCCGATGTTGCGTTGCCGTATCCTGCTATCTCATAGAACTGTTCCTGTGTAAAGCTCTGTTGCATTGCCATACTATAGTAATTTGTATAATTTGTGATGAAATCGTTGTAGCCTTCTTCATCAAATTTTATTCCTTCTTTTTCAGCAATATATCCAAGAATTATTTCTTCTTTAATCTGCTGCTCCAACTGTGATTTTCCTTCTTTTTCTGCATCTTCCTTAGTTGCTCCATAACTACTTACAATATAGCTTACATATTCATCTAGTCTTAATTTTAAGTATTCTTCTGGAATCTCTACCTCGCAGTTTTCTACGAGATAACTTACAATCTCAACCGATGCTGCATTTTTCTTCATGCTTTCAAGATTATTTACAATTTTTTCTCTTAACTCTTCAACTGTTGAAACTCCATCACCAGACAATACCTCTTTAACAAATTCATCATCGATTTCACCAAGGGATACTGTTGTCTTATCATAAATTCCATTAATCTTAAATTTGAACACTACAGCCTGTCCTGCAAGGTCTGCATTATTATAGTCTTCCGGGAATGTTACATCACAGTCAATTTCATCGCCAACTTTTGCTCCAACAATTCCAGACGAGAATCCATCAATATAACCACTTCCGCCTACATTGCAGTTGTTTGCAAGGTCAATGAGTACATTTTCTGCGGCACCGCCTTCAAATGCCTCTCCATCTTTGTAGCCTGTATAATTGACATCTACATAGTCGTCTTCTGCAACTGTTGTTCTGTCTGTTATCTCATGATATGCTTTACTTCCATATGATGAGATATTTTTTGAAAAATAATCTTCAATCGCTTCATCTGTAATATCGTACTGTGAACTTAACTGAACAGGGATTGCCGAATAATCGCATATATTTTTCACCTGCTTTGCATAGTCCATCTTGTAATCTGCACTAGATGCCTGTTTCTGCTGTACTTCCGTTGTCTGTGTATCGTCTTTTTTGCCCCCGCATCCTGCAAAGGACATTACTGTACATGCGCATAAGAACGCCACTAATATTTTCTTTTTCATGTCCAATTCCTTCCTGTATACACAATATGTGCAATTTAACTTACATATATTATCACAGTTTTTATTCAATTACAATTTTTTCATTAATAAAAAGTGATACAGATGCCCCTCCGATTAACCGCAATTCACAATTGCAATTTGGGATTTTCTCTGTTACAATGGCTAATAGTAAAAAAGAGGAGGATTGCGTCTTGAGTAAATTTGCAATTGTATTACTTATTCTTTTAGCGATTCTTATCGTTGGATTGGTTATCCTTTATTTTCTTGGCAAAAAAGCCCAGGCAAAAAGAGATGAACAGCAGGCTCAGATGGATGCTGTTGCTCAACAGGTTTCCATGCTTATTATAGATAAGAAACGTATGAAGCTGAAAGATGCCGGACTTCCACAGTTTATCGTGGAACAGACACCTAAGTATATGCGCAGAGCAAAGCTTCCTGTTGTTAAAGCTAAAATCGGACCTAAGGTTATGTCTCTTATTGCTGATGAATCAATTTTTGATGAGATTCCAGTTAAGAAAGAAGTCAAGGCAACAATTAGTGGTATTTATATCACTTCTGTAAAAGGACTCCGTGGACCACTTGAGAAACCAAAGGCAAAAAAAGGTTTCAGAGCAAAACTTCAGGATAGTTATAAGAAGGCTAACGAACAGCTTAAAGCAGAAAAAGCCAGTGCAGATACAAAGAATAAGAAAAAGAAAAAATAATTTTTATCATAAAAGAAACGGTTGGATTTTTCCAACCGTTTCTTTTGTTATCAAATATTTTACAGTAATTTAAACTCGCTGCCTTTTGATTTTACTGTTAATACTATATCGCACTCTGCCACATGCTCATAGTTTACTTCTAAGGCATATTTTACATTTACCTTAATCTCATTTTCTTCTTCTGTTACTTCTATACTTCTTGCCTCGATTCCAACATTAAGACTTCCGAACGGAGTATAATAATAAGTAACATTCTTTTTATTTTTCTCAAATACCAGATGAACGTTTGCCGGTCCTTTACGAGTGACTTCCATCATGTCACCATTAAATTTGATGATATTTTTTGTCGCTTCACTCTCGCCCTCTGTAACCTCATCATATATAACAAAATGTTTGTTATTTCTATAATAATATTCGCCTGGTGCTATAACTTCTACTGAATCTGTCTGTTCATCCGGAGCCATCTGAAGTCCACTTATGGACACTAAAACTTCTTTTGTCATTTCATTCTCTCCTTTGCAACAAATATAGTAACTGTTTTATTGGAGAATTTCAAGAAGTTTAAAATCTATACTATAATTATGCGAATCAAAAACAGCCTCATATTCTTCAGGTGTCAGAACCTCTCTTAAACTTTTATCAGCTTCTTCCGACACCACTTCATACACACTGCCTTTAAAACACATGTTGGGATATAGCACACACCACCAGTTATGCCCGTCTCCTTCTCCGAGGACAATCTGCAAAGCCTGGTATTGTCCTGATGGGAAGGTGTAATCTCCATAGGTTTTATCCGGAAAATCTGCAACGGTCAATGATGCTGTTGCTTTATAGTTGAATCCATTTTCTAAAAGAGTGTCATCCGCTATTTTAATTATATTTTGCATTTCAGATTCTACAATTGTTTTTGTCTGCTCAAGACTTTTTGATTCTTTAAGTTTTGGCTCTATGTATTTTCCCACGGCATCTCTGACTTTAATTTTTACGGCCTGATCCTCCTGTCTGTCACTGTTTGCAAGAACATGGAATCTTAATATTTTTTCCGCTATTTCAGGCTGTAGCTCTGATGCAGTTATACTTGTTTTATAATTGTTTGTTGTTTTTGAAAATATTATTACTCCAAATGCAATTAATATTAACATAAAAATACGAACAATACTTTTATTCATAACAATACTCCATTTCTTTTTGATAATTGGAGTATTGCCATCTTTATCATTTGTATTCACTCTACTTCATAATTTTCGTCCCACACTATCCCGTTTGATGAAATTGTAAGATACGGAACATTGAGGGTTAGTATATGATTATCACTCTCGTTCATCAAATCTCCTAATGTGACAATCTTTCTCTTTTTATCAGATGATACGTGTCCGATGTATTCTTCTAAATAACTGCCTATGTCCATTTGAATTTTATCTTCGTATTGCAGTAATTCATTTACATCATCTGCCACGCACACATATGTGTTTCGTGGAAAAAGTTCTTTTTCTTTTAACAGTTCAATAAAATAACTATATTGCATTTTATCTTCCATAAATTTTTTACCGATTACCATCACTTTAAGATGATTTGTATCAGGTTCTTTTGATAAGGATTGTTCATACGTTTCTAATGCTCCTTCAAAATCAAAAGCACCCTTGCTCATAATTTTATCTTTATCACCATCAACTTTAGGAAAGCGGTATTCAAATGTAATCTCATCTTCTTCATTCACATCTAGTGCCGCTAGCATCGGAAAACATCTATCCTCTAGTTCATCCCTCCGGCACCCTGTAACAATTATAACTAATGGTATTAATACTAAAACGGGTACCCCTATATACAATAAAAAATTCAAATATTTATTCATTATGTTATCTCCATATTTCAGTGCAAGTGAAATAGCATAAGTTACAAATGCCACCATCGATATATATCTTATACGACCTGGTTTATTAACAATACTCTTTAGAAGTTTTCCTGTGTAATACTGGTGCATGTTTAGTAGTGCAGACATTGTAAAGAACCAAACAGTCAACATAAACGAGTCAAATCTGCTTATTGTTGCAATTAGGGTAACAATGGGAAATCTCATGCCTGAAAGTGCTCCTGTACCAAAATTTCCTATTAAATCTAAATATAATATTACCAATATCAATGATGAAAACAACAATGATATTGCAATGGTTTTATACAAATGCTCTGTATGCTTATAAGAATGTTTTTTTCTCTTTTGTGGAATGAAAATAGAGCAAAATATCGTTGTATAAGATGCAAAGACAAAATAGGTGTTTTTCACACTGTTTCTGATTAAATCTGTATTTAATACCCCACTTGTTAAATTTGATATTAAATATTCTTTTTTGATATTTTGAGACGAAAAAACAGTCAAAATTAATAAGAGAATAAGAATGAATAAAAAGAGAATTTCATACACTCTTGCCCTACTTTCAAGGCCTCCGCTTACCGCATATGATGTTGCCAAAATAATAATTCCTGATATAATCGCATATTCTACATCGGGTATAAGATTGCTTTTTATCAGATCTGTAAAGATGTATAAATAGAAACCGCTAATACAGATCCCATAGAAAAACAGCGATATAATCATGATTTTATTTATCACTTTTTCCCATATTTTACGTTTGTTTTTCTGCTCCAAAAAACATATCAAATCGCATTTCATAATCAGTCTTGCTTTATAGAGTATGAATAGAAATAAAATAGCAAGAAGAGTTCCTAAAATCACCGGAACAATACCTAGCATTCCCTCTATGCTACATAAATATCCTGGCAGGATAAGGGTTGTTGCTCCAAGAAGATCGAATACAAACAAGCGAAATGTCTGCCGGAGAGATATCTGTTTATTGTTAGAAAACATATTAATATCCTTTACTTATTTTTTAACTTAATACGCTGATTATATCTTGAGTAGATTGGGCGTCTATTTAATAAACGCAAAGGCAGACGAAATATGCTGTCTCTTTCATCTTTATAATCATTAAGTTCGGCACCAACAAATGGCATAAGATATGGTATTCCAAAGCTCTTTAGTTTTGAAAGATGAATTAGTATTGTATATATGCCAACCAAAAATCCAAAAAATCCAAGCCATGACGATAAGGCAATAATATAGAATTTTATTATCCTAAATGCAAATGCAAATTCTTCATTCGGAATTGCAAAGGAACACAGTGCTGTAAAAGCTACAACAATTACAACTATAGGGCTTACAATATTTGCATCTACAGCTGCTTGTCCAATTATTAATCCCCCAACAATTCCTATTGCATTTCCCATAGCTCCAGGTAATCTTATTCCAGCTTCCCTTAATAATTCAAATGCAATTTCCATCAATACTATTTCTACCACCTCTGGGAATGGCACTCCAATTCTGTTTTCCCAGAAAGATAGGAGCAATGATGTTGGTAATATCTGTGTATGAAAGTTTGTTACTGCAAGATATAATCCTGGCATTGTACATGCAAAAAATGCTGCCATATATCTTATAAGCCTTGCAAATGTTGCGCTTTGAAATCTGTTATAGTAATCATCTGTTGTTCTAAGAAAAGAATTTATGTCTACCGGAAGTATTAGTGCTGATGGCGAATTATCTGATAAAACTACTGCTCTTCCTTCCATTACTGCCATTGCTGCCCTGTCCGGTCTGGTCGTCGTTTGAAATTCCGGGAATGGAGAATACCATTGTTTTTCAGCAAGCTGTTCCAAAACGCCAGTATCCTGAACGCTATCAATTAAATACTGATTTAATCTTTTCTTTATCATCTTTATCAGGCCAGGACTTACAATTTCCTGCATGTACATAATTGCTACTCCTGTTTTTGAGCGTATGCCTATTGTTAATTCTTCTGACTTTAAATCCGAGCTCCTTATCCGCCTTCTGATTAATGCTGTGTTTTGTTTTATGGAATCTGAAAAGCCTTCGTTTGATCCTCTAATCACCTTTTCTGCATCAGTTTCTTTAACACCCAGGGATGGATACCCTTTATCTGGTACTTTAATAATTTTAGAATAGCCATCAATTAATACCAGTACATCACCAGTCAGCAATCCATCAATTGCAGTGTCTATATCTGTATAGTATGTTACATCAACCATTCCCGCATGATTGCTATCTAACACTTCATATATTTGCCCTGGACTTAGATATGATAAGTTGGATAGAATTTTGGTTACTGCGCTTGCATTTGTTGTACTACCGCTTACAGTTATCTCAATGTATACCACTAAACATGAAATATAATCCTTCCCAATTTTCATTTCTATAGTTTTTATGTCAGAGCAATTATTAACTTTAGATTTAAGTTGTTTGATGATGTTTGTAAATTCTATGCTTTTATCCACCATTCACCTCATGTTTTAATAATGTTCCTGAATTGATATATCAAAAAAAAGAAGCAGGTTATTCACCTGCTTCTATGATATCCAATTTATATTATTTTATTCTCGCTTCTGATTTTTCCGGTATTGCTCATCCTGTTTTTCAATTACATCTTTTACAGCAAGAGCCTGATTTGCTACATGCATATGCATGGCTTCAGTCACCATTTCCTTATCGCGATTCTCAAGGGCAGCTACAATTTCTTCATGCTCTTTTAAAAGCCCCTGATAATTCTCCGGATTCTTAAGATACTCAATTCTGTATCTGTACATCTGCTCTCTCAAATTATTTAACAGAGTAATCAGTTTTGTGTTATCAGTAGAATTATATATCACATCATGAAAACGAACATCTGCTTCTGCCAGCTTTTTGATATCGCCTTCCTCTACACTCTTTACAAATTCTTCCTTGGTCTTCTTTAATGTTATTAATTGCTCTCTTGTAATCTTATCACAGGCAATTCGGGCCGCAAGCTCATCTAATGCCTCTCTTACTTCTAGCACATCTTCCATGTCTTTTAAGGTCATTCTGGCAACTTCTGCGCCTTTCCTTGGGATTGTAATGGCTAGCCCTTCCTGTTCAAGCATTCTGATGGCCTCCCGGATTGGTGTACGGCTTACCCCAAGCTTTGACGCAAGCTGTATTTCCATCAGCCTCTCACCTGGTTCAAGTTCTCCTTTTAATATTGCTTCCCTTAATGTATTAAAAACTATATCTCTAAGCGGGAGATATGCATCCATATTTAGTGTTAAATTATCTGTCATTTTAACTCCTACTGAATTATTTTCTTCTATTGTTATAAATTGAAGTCAGATATAACTGTTTTGCAAGTCCTGATGACTTCATTTCCTCATATGCCTTCTGTGCAATTTCCTCATCGTCGAAAAGTCCAAATACTGTAGGACCACTTCCGCTCATCATCGAGCCTACTGCACCATGCTCCATCATATGAGCTTTTATATCGGCAATTATTGGATAGTTTGGAATTGTAACTGTCTCTAGTACATTTCCCATACTGTCTGCTATTGCTTTAAGGTCTTTACCTCTTATATTTGCGATTAACCTGTCGATATCCGGGTGAGGAGTATTCCCATCGAGCTTTAAATTCTCATAGACAAATTTAGTCGATACAGAAATCTGTGGTTTTGCAATAAGCACAGGACACTTAACCATAGGTGGTAATGAGGATAGTTCTTCTCCTATACCTTCAGCAAGAGCAGTTCCTCTCATTATACAATATGGGACATCAGCTCCTATTTTTACACCACGCTCCATTAGATCCTTTCTCGAAAGACCGAGTTCAAACAGCTTATTCATTCCATAAAGCATAGCGGCTGCATCTGTGCTACCACCTGCCATTCCTGCTGCAACAGGAATTAACTTGTTAAGATCCACCTCAACACCTTGTGTAATATTAAATTCGTCCATTAAAAGTTTACCCGCTTTGTAAACCAAATTATTCTCATTAGTAGGTAAAAATGCAAGATTAGTTTTAATTCTTATATCATTATCCTGTATTTTTTTGATATTAAGGCGGTCGTATAAATGAATCGTCTGCATTATCATTCTAACTTCATGATATCCGTCTTCTCTTCTTCTAACGACATCTAAACCTAAATTGATTTTTGCCAAAGCTTTAAGTGTTATTTCATCCATATTGTATTACCTCTGTTTTTTGTATACAAAAATATTATAACATACACTTTCTCTTTCGGCAAACTCATATTCTCAAAAAAAGGGGCAGAATATCCGCAAAAAGGGCAGAAAAAAATCCGCAACTGGTTTGCTGCGAATTCTTTTCTTTCATTTTCTTTCATCTATACAATTCATTACCTGTTTTAGCGCTTTTATTCTTCCTGAGCCCACTTGTTAAATTTCTCAATAACGGCATCATAAGTCTTTTGGCTAATATCCGGAAGTTTATCTCCCCATGCCTTTGTCGCCTTATCAAATCCTTTCTTAAATGCCGAAAGCAATTCTTCTGCCTTTGATGGATCATCACCAGATAAAGCTTTAGCAAATTCAAGTATACGGTCTGAGGTTTTTTCTACTCCCCAATAACCATCATCTGCAATATCGGCTTTTGCCTGTGCTATTGTATCGGCATCTACCTGGACTTTTTCGAATAAGCTTTTAAGCCCTGTCTCGGCTGTGAAAACTTTATTAGCCTGACCTCCTAAGGACTGTCTGACAATATCAATAAGCTGATTATATCTGGCCTCTGCATCTGCTTTAAGCTGTGCAACTATTGCAGAATTATCCTTCTTTTTTATAACTCCTTCAACCTTCTGGCTGTCTGATTTTTCGTAAACAGCTGCGGTCTCGTCAAAACCATTTTTAATCTGTTCCTTATCCTTAGACTTGTCATTACTCTTTGATGAGGAATTAACCTTTGAAGTTGATGGCACATTACTTGTAACTCCTGGAATATTCATACCCATACTCATCCCTCCCTGGATTAACTGGCGCAGGTTTCCGTACCTGCTGTTATTTGGTTATGTTATTTGGTTAATTAGAATATCGGCTTTTACACTTCTAACTTTATATCTTTTCGAAATTTTTTCAAGTCCAAATCTGGCCTGTTATTTTATTTTTCTGCCGTAAATTAATGTAGAAAAATAAATTACAGATGCAATTATTACTATCATTGGCCCAGTAGCAACATTTGTGTAGTAGGATACAACAAGTCCTAATATACCCGAAAAAAGTGAAAAAATAATTGAAAACAAATGATATTCTCTCATATTCTCCGAAATATTTCTCGATGAAGCTGCAGGCAGAATAAGCAGAGCGTTAATTATCAATATTCCTACCCACTTAATTGACAGCATTACTATAAGTGCAACTAATACAGCAAAAAGATTATTCAATAACGAAACCGGAATAGCTTTACTTTTTGCCACTGCCTGATGAATGCAAATAGCATTAAGCTTGTTAAAACTTATCAACCAAAATAAAATTGTTACTATAAAAATTAAAATCAAATATATTATTTCTCTGTGAGATATACTCAGTATATCTCCTACTAAAATGCTTGAGTATTTACTAAAGTTTCCTCCCCTAGATAAAATCGCAAGTCCTATGGCAACAGAACAGGAAGAGAAAACTGAAATAATGGTATCTGTTGATGCTGTATTCAGACTTCCAATTTTGTTCAAAAGCAATGAAAAAATAATAGCAAAAATAACCATTGAAATTGTTGTATCTTTCATGCCGCAAACAACACCTACTGCAATTCCGGTAAGAGCTGAATGGCCTAATGCATCAGAAAAATATGCCATTTTTTTGTTTACAATCATTGTACCCATTATTCCAAAAAGAGGAGTTATTATCACTACTGCTAACAATGCATTTCTCATAAAATCATAACTTAACCAGGAAGTGTAATTCATTCTTCTTCCTCCTCTCTTATCCAGCTTTCAGCTTGTACAGCAAATACTTCTTCAAATTCTTTACTGCCAAATACTTCTTTGGCGCTACCTTGCTTTAAAACCGTTTTATCTAAAAGTATAACCCTGTCTGCATATTTTGCTACATAATCCAAATCATGAGAGATTAGAATTATTGCAAGGTCATAATGTGTCTTTAAATAATCCATTGTCTTGTAAAACAATTCCATACCATTTTTATCAATACCAGATACTGGTTCATCTAACAAAAGTAAATTAGGCTTGTCCATTATGGCCATGGAAAGCAGGACTCTTTGAAGCTGACCACCTGACAAATTGCATACCTGCTTGTCAAGAAGGTCTTCTGCCTCAAATACTTTCAGTGCCTCTATTATATTCTGTTTTAATTTTTTTCTTTGTGGCAGAAATACCGGATATTTATATTGAAAACTTGCAATTAAATCATAAACACTTACTGGTGTGTTTTTCTCTATATTAATCGTCTGTGGCACGTAACCAATTTTTAATTTTTGTACTTGGCCATCCTTTGTATCTTTAAACTCTATCTCTCCAGAATGAGGAATATCATTTAATATTGCTCTTACAAGAGTGGATTTTCCTGCTCCGTTTTTTCCAATAACAGCATTCAAAGAGCCACAATGAATATGAAGATTTACATCATCTAATACTACCTGCTCACCAAATCTCACCCCGAGTTTTTTTATCTTTATACAGTGAAATCCGCATGCTTGTATAATTTTTTTCATGGCGCCTCCTCTGATTATTTGTTAAATGCTGTTTTAATTAGTTCGATATTGTTTGTCATTCCAGTTATATAGCTATCCGCACCATAATTGCCTCGATTAAGGGTATCAATATAGATTACTTGTACATCAGCTTCTTTTATTACTGCATCGCCCATATTTTTGCCATATAATTCTTCTGCCAAAATAATGGAAACATTGTTCTGCCTGATTTCATCTAT
>JAXJTU010000060.1:0-21220 GCA_036309425.1 Agathobacter sp. | reverse complement strand
TATCTTAACAGAAAGAAAATTAAAGAAGAAGTGCACGACCATAGGGAAATGGAGCCTATTATTGCAATTACTGCTTTGAGTCTCATATTAATGGTTTATCTTGTATTTTCGGTTATTCAGATTGTATATCTTTTTATGGGGCAGATGCAGCTTCCGGATGGTTACACATATGCAAGATATGTGCATGAGGGATTTTTCCAGTTACTTATTGTATGTATGCTTAATGTGATTATAGTTCTAGGTGTTATGGCTATTTTTAGAAAAAACACAATAGTAAATATTTTGCTTGCAATGATTTCATTTTGTACATATATAATGCTTGCTTCAAGTGCGCTTAGAATGTGTATGTATATAAAAAATTACAGTCTGACCTTCCTTAGAGTACTAGTGTTGTGGAGTCTTGTAGTAATTGCAGTATTACTTGCGGGGATTTTAATTCAGATATTTAAGGAGGATTTCAGCCTTTTCAGATATGGACTAATCAGTGTGTGTATATGCTATATTCTTTTGTCATATGCTCATGTGGATTACTTTATTGCAAGCTTTAACCTTAACTATGTGGCGGAAAATGAAGGTAACGTAGACTACCATTATTTGTCAGGATTATCATCAGATGCGGCCCCTGTAATAGCAGATTATGAAGGCGGCTGGGTATATGAATATTCATGCGGCGTGCAGGAATATGAAGATGACGGAGTAAGAAAATTTAATTTGTCTCACTATATTGCGGTGAAAATGTTCGAATAATTAAACCACAGGGGACAATAAATGAGCCAGAAAACTCCGTCCCCAATGGCCTGCAAAAATCGATGGGAAGTCATTTTGACCCGGGTTTGGAAAAGATGTTTAAACTTAATGTAAGCAGATTAGAAGATTATTATAAAAATGTCGAGCATTAAAAGGCTCGGCATTTTTTGATGTTAATTTGATGCAATTATGTAATAATATTGTATGCGGGGCAGAATATGCGTGGAGGTAATGATGATTAATATTTTAATCGTAGAAGACGAAAAGCCAATTTCAGATTTGATTAAGCTTTCACTTAAGGGCGCAGGCTATAATTGTCAATGCGTATATGATGGTGAAAGCGCTGCTGATATTTTAGAAGAAAAGTCCTTTGATTTGATTTTACTTGATGTAATGATTCCCTACATTGATGGATTTGAATTGATGGAATACATTAAGCCGCTTAACATTCCTGTAATTTTTATCACAGCCATGAACTCGGTGAATGATAAGGTAAAAGGACTCAGAATGGGGGCTGAGGATTATATAGTAAAGCCGTTTGAGGTGGTTGAACTGCTTGCAAGGGTTGATGTTGTACTAAGGCGTTTTAATAAAAATGCCCAGGTCATTCAGGTTGGAGAACATTTATCAATAGATTTAAAACAGCATACTGTAACATATGATGGAAAAGAGGTGGCATTAACGCCAAAGGAATATGATTTGCTGGTTATTTTTGCGCAGAATCCTAATGTCGCATTGTACAGGGAAACAATATATGAGCGTGTGTGGGGCGGGGTATTAGAGGATACCAGTAAGACGGTTGATTTGCATGTGCAAAGACTGCGAAAGAAAACACATTTGGAGAAAATGATTAAGGCTGTTAATAAAGTGGGATACAGATTGGAGATAAAAGCATGAAGTTTCGGTATAAAGTTACAATATGCATGATTTCTCTTATTGCACTTATTTTTGGAATAGGCGGAACTGTTCTTTTATATATGTCTTTTTATAGTTCATTAGAGCGTGAAAAGGTTTCTGCAATGAAATCGTTTAATATGCTAATCAACACCTTTTCATTTGTAAATCAGGCATCGCGGTGGACTACGACAGATGAGATTTCTGAGGATTTTGATAAGATTGTTAATCAGAACGATATTTTTGATACAGCACGATTATGTAAGGATAAAGATGTTATCTATAAGAAAAATAATAAAGTACAAATTATGGATGATTTATCAGAATTGGTGGGTAGCGATAAGGCGGCATATAAGATTATCTGTCGTGATACTAACTATTACATACAGCTTTGCTCGGAGGTTAAGGTAGAAGGAGCCGACATATATGTGGATGTCTTATATGATATAAGCCAGATATATGAGCAAAGAGGAGAACAACAAAAACTGTATGGGATAATTTTTCTTATCATGGTCGCCTGCAGTGCTGTATTTTCATATGTTTTGGCCTATATACTTACTAAGCCCATAAGCAGGCTTAAGAGAACGGCATCAAGTATTTCACAGGGACAATATGAATTAAGAAGTGATGTCTGCACCAACGATGAAATAGGGGAGCTTGCTGCGGAGTTTAATCATATGACAGATGCGCTGGTGGATAAGATGGAGGAGCTTAATGCGGCAATGGAGCGGCAGAGTCAGTTTATGGGAAACTTTACCCATGAATTAAAAACACCTATGACATCAATAATTGGATATGCAGATTTGCTGAGAAGACAAACATTAAGTGATGAAGACAAAATTGAGGCCGCAAATTATATTTTTTCAGAGAGTAAGAGATTAGAGCGTTTATCAATTAAGATGTTAGAATTAATTGTAGCAGAAGGTGAAGAACATGAATTTGGGCTGCACAATCCTTCATATCTGATAGAAGAAATTGTAAAGCATTATGCTGCACCATTTGAAAAACAGGGTATCCGGATTGAGACAAGCTGTCAGGCAGGGACTTGCAGGCTTGAAGCAGATTTTTTTACATCTATGATTATTAATTTACTGGAAAATGCAAGGCGCTCAATGGAAAATGGTGGAACAATAAAAATTAATCTTTCAATGACAGATGCTGGCTGTGTGCTTTTGATAATAGATTCGGGATGTGGAATACCAGCGGAGAAGCTTACCCACATAACGGAGGCATTTTACCGAGTTGATAAGGCCAGAAGCAGAAGCTTTGGCGGTGCGGGACTGGGCTTGTCCTTGTGTGAGCGTATTGCAAAGCTGCATAATGGAAGCCTTGAGATAAAAAGCACAGTTGGAGTAGGCACAAGGGTATGCGTAGAGCTTAAAGGAGGACGGGAATGAGAAAAATAGCATGGATATCTGGACTTCTTATAATGCTTGTATATGTCGGTCTTGGTTTATTTTTTCCATATATTATTTTTTCAAAAGAGCTGGATAAATCAATTGGGCAGGTCGGAAAATACAAAATTGAACCTGTAGAAATTGTTGGCACAAATAGTATTATAGATGCAATGAGAAGTACAGATTATTATGAGTATTCTTTTGATTACCAGGAGGATATGGCTAACATGTCAAGAGAAGAGGTAATGCAGGAATGCAATTCCTTCATTAAAGGAATAAAGCCGGATGAGTATGGATATGTTTCACCTGAGGCAAATGAGAATAATACAGAAATCAGCTGTGAATTAAGAGTTTTAAGTGTTTATAATGAGTATTTTGAAAAAAAACAGAAGCTGGCAATTGATAATTATGTGACCGAGTCTGATTCTGGCAAAGATATTACAAATGCAGTAGTGGGTATACAATCAGACGAATTTGTGTATGGCCAGGAGAGTGACAGAAGTGATGAAATGACTGGAAATACTACAGTTTCGTGTGTGCTTTGGACTGTGAAAATAGAACACACTACAGACAATTTTGTTGAATTAATTATAGATGATAAAAATCAAAAGGTTGTCAGTATGACCTTCTATTCAACTTCTAAGGAAGAAATGGGCTACTATGTTGATAAGAAGAATAGTTCCAAGTACATGAGTCAGGTAGTTATTCCATTTTGCAAAGAATATTATGATGCTGATTTAGAGATTATTGATACAGAAGGAGACAAAAATTTTATTTGTATGACAGATAAAAATAATAAGGCAATTTTATTGAGATATGATGTGATTAATGGATTTGTTAATATGACAACTCTTTGATGCCAAAATGATGTAATATAGAGGATTTTTTGAAAAGATACCTTGCTATCCTGAATGCAGAAAGCGAGGTGTTTTTTTTATGATGTGCAAAAAGAAAATAATAGCAGGGGTAATTTGTTTATTGTTCGTTTCATTATCCACTAAAAATATTTGGCTGGCCTGCAGGGATATTAAGTCAGGAGAGCAGCAGGGGCAGTTGGAGCAGCAGGGGCAGAAAGAGCAGAAACAGCAGACTAAGGCGCAACAGTTATATAACAATGATACAGATACCGATACTGGAGTTAGTGATTGGGCTTATTCAATGGACCATGAATGGAACTTAATTCTTGTGAATAGCACTCATTTTGTAAATCAGGATTACATTTCTAATATTAAATTAGCAAAGCTTAGAAATGGACAGGCTGTAGATGAAAGATGTTATCATGATTTGCAGAGGATGATGGATGACTGTCGAAAAGAAGGTTATTCCCCAATTATTTGCTCTTCATTTAGAACAAATCAAAAGCAACGGGAGCTTTATAAAAAGCAGGTGGCAATATATATGAGTCAGGGATTAAGTGAGCAGGAAGCAAAGGCAGAAGCTGCAAAGTCGGTTGCTATTCCGGGAACGAGTGAACACGAACTTGGATTAGCTGTAGACATAGTGGATATAAATAACCAGAATTTAGTTTCAGGAATGGAAAGCCAGCCGGTTCAGAAGTGGCTGATGGAGAACTCATGGAAATATGGGTTTATACTTCGTTATCCGCCTGATAAGTCAGATATTACAGGGATTGTGTATGAGCCATGGCATTATCGATATGTGGGATATGGTGCGGCGAAGTATATTTATGAGAATAATCTTACTTTGGAGGAGTATTTGGAAGCCATTGGGGGAAACCATTGGGGACGGGAAACCATTGGGGACGGAGTTTTTTGGCATTTTTAGTGCCCCTTCTGGCGTAACAAGCCATTGACTCCGTTACCGCTGTATATAGTAGCATTAGTTTTTTCAGTCAAAATTAGAAAGAAGTTGGCTCTCCTAAGGAAACGCAGAGTCGTAAAGCTAGAGTCTAATACAAAAATTATTGAATCAGATGAATGGTAGAGGATGGGAAATTCTGCTATTTTTAATGTGTATAAAAATATTGATTATACACATTAAATGTGTATAATATAATTGTAAGGAGGTATACTAGTGAAGCAAAGAGACTTAATTAAGAAACTTGAGGCTGCAGGATTTACGCTTGAAAGGCATGGTGGAAATCATGATGTATATGTCCGGGGAGATGATAAAGAGCAGATACCAAGGCATAAAGAAATCAATGAAATGTTAGCAAAAGCAATCATAAGGAAATGGGGATTATAAAAAACCTTGACCTTGTGTATATATATAAGAAAAGTGGAGGTTGTTTGATATGAAACAGGTTTATCCAGTAATATTTACACAATTGAATGATGATAAGGATACGGTACTGATAGAAGTTCCGGATTTAGAAATTCTTACAGAAGGATTTGGAATTGCAGATGCTGTTGAAATGGCGAGAGATGCAATTGGATTAAAAGGAATATGTTATGAAGATGAGGGGAAAGAAATTCCATTACCACGCAATATGGCAGAAATTGATATTTCAAATGGAACTTTTGCAGAATCTGGAGTAGGATGTTTGTCATTAGTTGATATTGATTTTGAGGAGTATCGTCGAAAAGTTGATAATAAGACAGTGCGCAGAAATGTCACTCTTCCAAATTGGTTAAATCAGGAGGCAGAAAAAGCACATATTAATGTTTCAAGAGTTTTACAGGAAGCACTTATGACGAAACTAGGGGTATCAAGATAAGAAATATAAGAGTGTTTTGTGTTAAAGCCGTATAAGTATCAGCCGAAGGCATATCATATTGCATAAGCATATGATATAATGAAAAAAGCCAAGAGGGACAATAAAAAAGCCAGAAAACTCCGTCCCCACTGGTCACCCATTAGTGTTGGCAGCAATTGTAGTTTTGAAGACTGTGGGATAAAAATATAGTTTTTTCAAGTTTTTATTGACTCTACACCTGGTTCATACTTTATTTTGAGAGTAAAAAAGGAGGTATGAATATGTTTGGAGCAAGAAAGAGACTGGAAAATGTAGTGGAGAATTCCTTTGGAAAAAATCCTTTGGAGGGATTCTCCTTTTATAATGCAAAAGACCGAATGGAAAATGTAAAAAGGTTTCACAATCAAATTGCAGCTTCTGATACAGACAATTGGCAGGTTGATGAAATTACCTGGAATGATTTAGAGATGGACGAGGTTTTCCTAAGAATAAATCATACAAATAGTTTTATTGGTGAGCAGATGCTTTATCACAGACTTCATATGTTGACTAATGGTAAAAATATTAAACAGCAGAAAAAACTTGAAGAAAGACTAGAATACTTAGAGAAGAATACCAGCTTTCGTCAAAATATTGAAATTCAACTACATCATATTAAGAAAATGCAAACAGCATATTACCTGCCAGAGTTTCTTTTAAATGTTGATATATGTAAAATCGGAAAACAATTTATATATCATGTTTTACAGTTACTTCTACTATTTTTCTTTGTGATGGGATGTGCAGTAAATGATGTTTATTTCGTCGGATTAATAATAGTGGCAAGTGTGAATCTGGGTATATATGCGGTGACGAAACAGAAATATGATGTGTATTTTTCATCCCTTATTGAACTCAAAAATATATATGAATTCTGTAAATGGATGCAGAAAAAGGATAAAGAAAAAGTGTTTATTTCTGCCTCAATAGAATCCGCAATATGTAAATTAGAAAAAATGTCTAAGGCTATTGTCGGAATGAGTCAAAGACAACAGATGTCTATGGCAGGAGATATGATTGCTACAATTAATGAATATTTATGGGGAATATTTCTTGTAGATGTTTCTGCTTTCAACAATATGATGAAGATAATAGTTAACCATTATAAAGAAGTGAATGACTTGATGTTTTTTGCTGGTGAAGTTGATGCAGATATCGCAATTCTTTCTTACAGACAGAGCCTTGATTATTGGTGCAAACCTAAATTTGCAGAGCATGGGATAAATTACAAAGCAGTAGTGCATCCCCTTATTAATAGTCCGGTAGAAAATGATTTTAAATTATTTAGCCGGGCAGTCATAACAGGAACGAATGCATCAGGAAAGTCGACTTTTATGAAAAGTGTCGCCATAAATACTATTTTGGCACAGACTATAAATACTTGTCTTGCAGAGGAGGTAACACTTGCAGCTATGCCTGTTGTAAGTTGTATGGCGCTTAGAGATGATATATTAACAGGTGAGAGTTATTATTTTCGTGAGGCGAAATGTTTAGAACGAATATTGGATTTAGCTAGAACACAGGAAAATGTGCTAATTATAATTGACGAGATTTTGAAAGGGACAAACACAAAAGAAAGAGTTGCAGCCTCCAAAGCAATACTTGATTTTTTAGGAAAGACAAAATCGGTTACTATTGTTGCAACTCATGATTATGAACTGACACAAAATCAGTTATATGAGAATTACCATTTTAACAGCGTAATAGAAGAGGACGATATTGTGTTTGACTATCGAATTCACAAAGGGATATGTGAAAGTTCAAATGCAATTGCATTATTATCATATTTGGGTTATCCTCGAAACCTTGTAGAAAGGGCACAGAATTATTTAAATGAGAATAGGTGAAATAGCAGAAAAAACAGGATTAAGTATAAGCAATATCAGATTTTATGAGAGAAAGGGCTTGATAGGTCCAGACAGAGAACAGGATAGTAAATACAGAAATTATACAGATGCAGATTTGATTAGATTAAAGCAAATTCTTCTGTATAGAAAAATGGATTTTTCAATAGAAATAATTAGCAATATTTTGGAATCGAAAATAACATTAGAGGACGCAATTGAGAATCAGTTATTAGAGCTTGAAAACAAAAAGAATTCTATTCAAAGTTCTATTGATTTGTGTCAAAAGATTGTAAGTGATGGTAAATTTACTTCAGATGATACTGATTATTATTTGGCGTATGTGAAGGAAGAAGAAGAAAAGGGTAAAGTATTTGGAAGGCTGGATGATTTTCTGGATGAGGTTACGGAATTTGGTGAATATCTATTGCAGGCAAGTTCAGCAGAGATGTTTATTTTTAATCAATTTAGAAGGAATAGAGCATTGAGCTTTATAGTAATCATAGCAATTCTTGTCTGTCCGGCAATTGCTGTTGTTGAGGATATCTTTTGCGGTAATGGAGTCAGATTTGGAACCATGTTATTTGGTGTAATATGGTGGGGATTTTTATTTTATTCATTTATAGAATATCGAAGAAGTAAATGAGCCATTGGGGACGGAGAAAAGTGGCTTTCCGTCCCAATAGCTTTTAGTGAAATTTTATAAGTATGTAATAAGCTCTTCTTTTGGGATGCGTTCACCAGCATGCCGTGTAATGTCTGATCTTTCATCTGTATATCCAATCGCCAGAATATTTATCGGTTCAAGATTTTCCGGAAGATCAAACTCGTTCTTAATAACATCAGGTTTAAAATAACAAATCCACACTGAGCCTAAACCCTGCTCAGTAGCAGAGAGCATCATATGATCTGTAATAATGGATGCATCTATATCGGTTGACTTCATTCCATCAAAAGGGCGAGTCCATGATTTTGAAGTATCTGAGCACACAAGTAAAGCAATAGGTGCATTGTATATGTTTGCAGCTTTGGATAATTTTTTCTTTGCCTCATCACTTTTAATAACCAAAATTCGAACAGGCTGCAGATTGGCGGCGGAAGGCGCAACATGTGCTGCCTCAAGAATTATGTCTAATGTTTCCTGTGGGATTTCGCGGTTGCTATATGAGCGTACTGAAAAACGCTTTCTAGCGATATCTAAAATATTCATAAAGTTTCTCCTTGTTAAATAGTGTTGTTTTGACTAGTCATATTGATTATAATTATATAAATATAAAAAAGACAAGAACGCACATTATTGTAATATACTAACCAAAAAGAAAGTATGGTGGAAAAATGAAAAATCCAGAAGAATATAATTGCCCGGTAGATGCTACAATTTCAAAAATCGGTGGCAAATATAAAGCTGTGATATTGTATCATCTTAAGAATGACACTTTACGATATAATGAAATTCGTAAGAAAATACCTAAAATAACTGATAAAATGCTTGCCCAGCAATTGAGGGAACTTGAGAAAGATAATCTGATAGTAAGAAAAGTATATCCAGTTGTACCGCCAAAAACAGAATATAGTCTGAGTGATTTAGGACTGACCCTGATTCCCATATTAGATGCAATGTGTGAGTGGGGTGAGCAGTTTATGCCAGACTGCGGTTAAGAAAAAGAAGTAGAAAAAGCAAAGGATTGAAAATAAAAATGAGTTTACTTTGGAAAATAATAATAACATTTTTTGCAGGAATGGGAGCCGGACTTGGAACCGGATTTGCTGGATTAAGTGCAGCAGTTGTAATCTCCCCAATACTGATAAACTTCATGCATATGGACCCATATATGGCAGTTGGAATTGCATTAGCTTCAGATGTTTTAGCGAGCGCAGTTTCCGCATACACCTATGGAAAAAATAAAAATCTCGATATCAAAAACGGCCTGGTTATGATGGCAAGTGTATTAGCTTTTACTGTTGTCGGAAGCTATGTATCCAGCCTGGTACCATCCGCGACAATGGGAAATTTTTCTGTATTCATGACCTTCCTTTTAGGAATTAAATTTATATTAAAACCAGTAATGGTTACAAAAGAAGCAATGCAAAGCGTTTCTCCTCAGAAAAGATTAGTTCAGTCCCTGGTGTGCGGAATGATGATAGGATTTATCTGTGGATTCGTCGGAGCAGGCGGCGGAATGATGATGCTGCTTATTCTTACAAGTGTGCTGGGCTACGAATTAAAGACAGCAGTAGGAACAAGCGTGTTTATCATGACATTTACTGCATTGACTGGTGCAGTTTCACACTTTTCAATAGGCGGCGCGCCAGATATTCCAGTTCTTGTGCTCTGTGTAGTATTCACATTCCTATGGGCACGAATCGCAGCCATATTTGCAAACAAGGCTGAGCCAAAAACCCTTAACCGGGCAACAGGTGCAGTTTTGGTTATATTAGGAATAGTAGTGATGTTTATGCCAAAATAGTGTTATAATAATCACGTGACATGATTAAAATATTTTAAGGAGAAAAAATATGCCATTTATTGATTCAAAGATTACAGGAAAAATATCAGACGAGAAAAAAGAAGCCGTTAAAACAAAACTTGGCCAGGCAATTAGCCTTTTAAACAAGTCAGAGACATATTTAATGGTAGGATTTGAAGACAACTACGACTTATTTATGGCTGGAAAGAAGCTTGAAAAAGGAGCATATGTTTCAGTCAGTTTATTCGGAAATGCTTCGTCTGATTCATATGATAAAATGACAGCCAGAATTTGTGAGATTTTAGAGGAAGAGCTCTCAATTCCAGGAGACAAAGTATATGTAACATACCACGGAGTAAATGACTGGGGCTGGAACGGAAGTAACTTTTAGAAAATAAATAGAAAGAGAATAAAATATGAGAAAAACAAAAATTATTTGTACGATTGGACCAACAAGCCAGAATGAGGATGTGTTAACACAAATGTGTCTAGCTGGAATGAACGTAGCCAGAATGAATTTTTCGCATGAGACACATGAAATACATCTTGAAAGAATTAATTTAATAAAAAAGGTTAGAGAAAGATTAAATCTTCCAATAGCCATTATGTTAGACACAAAAGGACCTGAATACAGAATAAAAACCTTCAAAGACAAAAAGGTAAAGGTCAATGAAGGCGATACCTTCACATTTACAGTTGATGATGTTGAAGGAACAGCAGAAAGAGTTTCTGTAAGCTACAAGAATCTGATAAAAGAACTTAATGTAGGAGACAGAATTCTTGTAAACAATGGATTACTCATTTTTGAGGTAACAGAGTTAAAGAAGAATGATGCAATCTGTAAGGTTATCGTTGGCGGAGTAATGTCTGACAGAAAGAGCATGAATTTCCCAAACCATGTAATGAAAGGACCTTATTTAAGCGAAACAGACAAAAAGGATCTCTTATTCGGAATCGAAAACGGAGTTGATTTTGTAGCAGCATCATTTATATCAACAAAAGCAGATATTCAGGCAGTCCGAGATTTCCTAAATGAGAATGGTGGAGAAGACATCGATATAATTGCCAAAATCGAAAATCGCTCAGGAGTTGACAACATTGATGAAATCTGTGAAATCGCAGACGGAATAATGGTTGCCAGAGGAGATTTAGGAGTAGAGATACCATTTGTTGAGGTTCCGGCAATCCAGAAGTACCTCATTAAGAAGTGCCGCCTCCTTGGCAAAAGAGTTATAACTGCTACAGAGATGCTTGAGTCAATGATAAATAATCCAAGACCGACAAGAGCCGAAATATCCGATGTAGCTAATGCTGTATACGACGGAACTTCATCAATCATGCTTTCAGGAGAATCGGCAGCAGGAAAATACCCTGTTGATGCAGTAAGAAGTATGGCTGAAATCGCTGAATATACAGAGAAAAATATTGATTACACAAAGCGTTTCAAGACAACAGATTATGTAATTAAGAGCAACATAGATGCAGTATCACATGCAACATGTGCAATGGCAATTGATACAAAAGCAAGAGGAATCGTAATAAGCTCCCTCTCTGGAATAACAGTCAGAATGGTGAGCCGATTCCGTTGTCCAGTTGACATAATTGGAATGACAACATCTGAAAAAGCTTGGCGCAAATTAAATCTAAGCTGGGGCGTAACACCTGTACTGAGTGAGGAATTTAACTCTGTTGACGTTATGTTCTACCATGCAATGAGACATGCAAAATCCGTATTCCAGCTGGAAAAAGGAGATAATGTCATTCTGACAGGAGGCCAGGCAAGCGGAACCTCTGGAAATACAAACACAATCAGATTAGAGACAGTATCATAATATTATAAATATCTATAAAAAAGTCTTATATGATTTGAAGAGTCATATGAGGCTTTTTTATGTTTTGAAAGTAGTAAATGTTAATATATAAAGAGTAGGTTTTTTATAGGATTGGGTATTATAGGGAAAACAGTATTAATTAGTAAAAATGTAATAAATAGATTAATAGAAAAATACATATTTATGGTTTATAATAAAAATAAGTATTTTATAGTAAATAATAAAATGAACATAAAAAAACAAGGTGGTCAAAATAATCGCCGCACAATGCGGGCATACGATTTCGGCTAAAGCCTTATTTGCACTCACCTTGTAAGTTCATTTTTAAAATAACACTAATGGAGAAAGGTGTCAAGGGAGGTTTTAAAATTGAATAATTATGGGGACAAGTATTATCTTGGGCTTGATTTAGGAACAAGTTCTGTAGGATGGGCAGTGACTGATGAAAACTACAATATAAGAAGAGCAAAAGGAAAAGATTTATGGGGGGCTCGTTTGTTTGATGAAGCACAGCCAAGTGTTGAACGAAGAAACCATAGAACTTCTAGAAGAAGAGCTCAAAGAGAAAAAGCAAGAATATCTATGCTTAGAAGTTATTTCGAAGAAGAAATAAACAAAATAGATCCAGGTTTTTTTGTGCGTCTTGAGGAAAGTAAATTTCACTTAGAAGATAGATGCGAAAGCAATAAGCAAAAATATGCAATATTTAATGACAAAATCTATACAGATGAAGATTTTTATAAAGAATATCCTACTATATTTCATCTTAGAAAGAGATTAATAGAATCTAAACAACCAGTGGATGTTCGTATGGTTTATCTGGCACTTTTAAATATGTATAAGCATAGAGGTAATTTTTTGAATAGTTCACTAGATAGTGGTAGTGATGAAATAAACATGGAGGAGGCATGGAAGGAATTTATTGATGCAGCAGAACTCTTTGGAATCATATTCGATGATGATATAAATCATAAAGAGGTAGAAAAAATACTTAGTGAAAAAGGGGTATCAAAGAGTCGTATATCGGAGAAATTATGCGAATATCTGCAAGTGAGAAAAGCAGACAAAGCAAAATACGAAATAGTATTACTAATTTGTGGCCGAAGCGGAAAGCTTGTAAATATTTATGGAAGTGAAATTGTAGGCGAAGAAAATAAGACTTTTTCATTTAGTTTTAGAGACTCAAATTATGATGAGAAAGAAAATGATGCAATAAATATTCTGGGCGAGGAATATTTTGAATTAATAAGAGCTGCAAAAGCCGTACATGATATTGGTTTGCTCGCAAATATTCTTAAAGGAGAAAAGTATCTCACATTTGCCAGAGTAGAATCATATGACAATCACAAAAAGGATTTGGAGTTGTTGAAGAAAGTATTAAAGAAATACAGTATGGATGACTATAATCAGATGTTCAGAGATATGATACCAGGTTCTTATAGCGCATATGTTGGAAGTGTTAATAGTAATAAAAAGGTAAGACGAAATGGATACAAAGCTGCGGATAAAGATAGTACTGCATTGTATAAGACGATTAAAACCATATTATCAAAATACCCGCAGGACGATGAAGATGTAAAGGCCATAATTGAAAGGATTGAATCAGAAACTTTTCTACCAAAACAACTTACTTCTGATAATGGAGTAATTCCAAATCAGGTGTATGTTAAAGAGATGAAAGCTATATTATCAAATGCTGAAGAATATTTGGATTTTCTAAAAGAAAAAGATGAATATAATTTGTCAGTATCTGAGAGAATATTGCAATTATTCTCATTTAGAGTGCCATATTATGTGGGACCAATTGGTCAGGAATATTTGGATAAGCCAGGATACAATGTATGGGCGGAACGGAAGTCTTCTGGAAAAGTATTGCCATGGAATTTTGAGGAGAAAATTGATACCAAGAGGACTGCTGAAAAGTTTATAGAGCGCATGGTAAGGCACTGTTCATATATCAATTCTGAGAGAACATTACCGAAGAATTCTCTTATGTATGAGCGTTTCATGGTATTAAACGAGATAAATAATATACGTGTATATGGCGAGAAAATTCAGGTTGAACAAAAACAAGATTTGTATCAGCAACTTTTTATGGAAAAGAAAAAAGTCTCTATAAAGGATATTGAAAAGTATTTTGTGAAAAATGGTATTGTGTCAGCTGATGCGACGGATTTTCTAGGTGGAATAGATGTTGAAGGTGGCATTAAATCTAGTCTGTCAACGTATCATAAATTTAAGCCAATATTCGGAGATAGCATTTCAAAAGAACAAACGAAAGAGATTATAGAGAATATTGTATTTTGGGTTACCGTATATGGTGATGACAAAAAATTTGTTAAAGAGAGAATAAAAGAGAATTATCCAGATGTATTGGATGATATTCAGGTAAAAAGAATACTTGGATTTAAGTTCTCAGGTTGGGGAAATCTGTCTAAAGAATTTTTGAATTTGGCTGGAACTGCTCGTGAGGATGAGAAGTCGATTCTTTGTGCTATGTGGGAAACAAATGATAATCTCATGGAATTGCTAAGTGAAAAATACACTTACAAATCAGCACTTGAAGAGAAGATTTCAAAGTCAGAAAAGGAACTTAGTGAGTGGTCATATGACGACTTAGATGGAATGTATTTGTCTGCTCCAGTAAAAAGAATGATATGGCAAACGATTAAAATTATGAATGAACTCACAGAGGTTTTAGGTAAAACTCCAGATAGAGTATATGTTGAAATGCCACGTGAAGAAGGCGAAAAGGTAAGAACGGTATCAAGAAAGAAAAAGGTATCTGATTTATATGCTGCCCTCAAAAAAGAAGGTAAAGAGTGGAAAGATGAAGTTGACTCAAGAAGTGAAGCAGAGTTTAGGATTAAGAAACTATATTTATATTATATGCAGATGGGAAGATGCATGTATACAGGACAGCCAATAGATTTGGAGCTTCTACTTAAGGATAATACAGCATATGATATCGATCATATATACCCAAGACATTTTATTACTGATAACAACATAGATAATAATCTGGTACTTGTTGATAAGAGAAAAAATTCACGAAAGAGTGATATATATCCAATCGATCAAAGTATTCAGAAAGATATGAGTGCATTATGGAAATCTTTAATGAAAAAAGGTTTCCTTTCAAAGGAAAAATATTTTAGGTTAACAAGAAAAACAAAATTTACAGAAGAAGAAAAGGCAGCATTTATTGCAAGACAGCTTGTTGAAACCCGTCAGGGAACAAAGGCAATTACGCAGATTATAAAACAGGCATTTCCTAATGCGACAGTTGTGTTCTCAAAGGCAGGAGAAGTATCTAGATTCAGACAAAATTATGATATGGATAAAGTTAGATGTCTTAACAATCTGCATCATGCAAAAGATGCATATCTTAACATTGTTGTAGGAAATACATATTTTGTAAAATTTACAAACAATCCATTGAATTTTATAAAGAAGGCAGAAAAAGATCCACAGAACAAGGCTTATAAATACCATATGGATAAAATTTTTGAATACGATGTTATAAGAGGTGACGAAGTTGCATGGATTGGAACAAAACAGGGAAGCAGTTCTTCTTTAGATATTGTTAAAAGAAACATGAGAAGAAATACTCCACTTATTACAAAGCGTTCCTACGTCACTCATGGTTCAATAACAAGAAAAGATACTGTATGGAGTGCTCAAAAAGCTAAAAACCTTGTGTATCTTCCGATGAGTTCAGATGAACGATTGTCTGATGTTACCAAATACGGTGGAAGATCTGATATTGCAACACAGTGCTATTGTCTGGTTGAATATAAAGTAAAAGGAAAACGTGTATTGTCAATAGAGGCATTGCCAGTATATATCGGTGATGTAGAAACATTGTCAGAAGATAAGATAGTTGAATATTTGACCATGATGCTTACTGCTGAAAATTCAGGTAAGAGTGTCACAGATATTAAGCTTAAGTATAAGTGCATAAGGATGAATACAAAGATTAAGCTTGATGGACATTATTACTATATTGCAGGAAAGACTAATTTACAAATTTATATAGAAAATGCAGTCGAATTATTTTTGAACAATAATATTGAAAAGTATGTTAAGAAGATAGAGAAGGCAAAAACAAGTGGTTATTATGGAGAAAAAGATAGTAATGATAATTTAGTATTATCGCAAGAAAAAAATAGAGAGTTATATATCAGTTTGTTAATAAACATACAAAGCAATGTTTATGCTAATAGAAAATCTTCAATAGGACAGATAATGGAATTCGGTGAAGATAAATTCTTAAATCTTAAATTAGAAGAACAGTGTGAGGTTTTGTTACAAATTATTAGATGGATGGGGAATGTATGTACTGGAATCGATTTATCGCGCATAGGTGGATCTCCCAAAACCGGTACTTGCCTGATGGGTAAAAAGGTAACAGCTTCAAAAGAACTAAAACTAATATTTGATTCAACAACAGGGTTATATGAAAAGACTCTCGATTTATTAGAGTTATGAGTTGGCGAATAATTGTAATATCAACAAGCGCTAAATTGGATTATTCCATGGGATATATGGTAGTCAGAAGAGACACAGTAACGAAGATTCATATTAATGAGATTCATACAGTCATAATTGAAACTACTGCTGTGTCTATAACTGCCGCATTATTATCAGAACTAACAAAGCATAAAGTAAAAGTAGTCTTTTGTGATGAGAAAAGAAATCCAAGTTCAGAACTCATACCATATTATGGTTCACACGATACAAGCAACAAGGTTAGAAACCAGATTGCATGGTCTCAGGATATAAAGACAGCAGTCTGGACAGAAATTGTAAGTGAAAAAATAAGAAATCAAATGAGGGTTCTCGAGGATTTTGGTAAACCAGAACAGGAAATGTTAAGAGAATATATTAACAATATTGAATTTGGGGATACTACAAATCGCGAAGGACATGCGGCGAAAGTGTATTTTAATGCTTTGTTTGGAAAGGAATTTAGCAGAAGTATTGAATGCAATACAAATGCGGCATTAAACTATGGGTATAGTATTTTGTTATCTGCTTTTACACGTGAGATTGTTGCTAATGGATATGTTACACAATTGGGACTTTTCCATGATAATATGTTCAATCAATTTAATCTGGCATCAGATTTAATGGAACCTTTTAGAACACTTGTTGATAGAAAAGTTTTGAGTTTGTCAAATGATAAATTTGAATCAGAAGAGAAAATGGAATTAGTCAATCTTCTAAATAATGAAGTAAGTATTAATGGAAGAAATGAATATGTAGTAAATGCGATAAAAATATATACCAGAAGTATTTTCGACGCACTACAGGATAATGATGTATCTTTGATAAGATTTTATGAATTATAGATATATGAGAGTAATAGTAATGTTTGACCTGCCTGTAACAACAGCCGCAGAGAGAAAAGAATATACTGTATTTAGAAAGTTCCTGATTAAATCTGGTTTTTTAATGCTTCAGGAATCTATATATTGTAAAATTGCGCAAAACAGTACAATGGCAGATTCTATTGTGGAAAACATTAGAAAAAATAAACCATCAAGTGGATTAGTTCAGGTATTAAAAGTAACAGAAAAACAATATTCAAAAATGGAGTATATTGTTGGAGAAAATAAGACGGATATTCTCAATTCAGATGAAAGGCTGGTGATTCTTTGAAACTAGTAAATGCTTTATCAGGATTAAGCATGGAATTATGTGAAAATCAAGTAAATGTAATTGTTGTAGAATCACCAGAAGTCTTGACAGAATATATCTCAGAATTAAAGTGCCAAATATCAGGAGAAGAAGGTCAATTTGTCTTATCAGACAAAGATATATGCAGGATTGATAAAATGATGGAAATGATTATTGATCCCTGGTCAATAGATTTTAATTCTAAGAGAATAAAGACTAAATTATTCCAATTAGTCAAAGAAGAAGCAGAGGAGTATTTTTATGACAGATTTATTGAAACCAAAGGGATGATATGTCAGTACGCTGAGAATATATTAGATAAAATGATGTATTCAGTTTCGTATGATATGAATATTGATACAATGTCATTAATCAAGTTTCTTGATGTAAAGGTGGATATACAGACGGATAAACTTATCGATTCCGTTATTGAGTATATAAAATTGCTTCATGATTTATGTAAAATTGAAGTGGTAGTGTTAGTTAACATAAAAGCATTTTTGACAAAAGAAGAGCTCGTATATTTGTATAAAGAGACATTGTATCAAAAAGTTCATCTAATTCTGTTAGAGGCAACATTGACAGAGCAAATTAAATGTGAAAAAATAGTTATTGTTGATGAAGATAAGTGTGTCATAAATTTATAAACTTACAGCATAATTACCGTTATGTCATGGTTCGGTGATAACCAATTTGAGGTTTGAGAACCTTGTAAGTTCATATGGTTCTAAAACAATTCCGCTCCAATAGGCACTAAGATGTATGTTTGAGAACCTTGTAAGTTCATATGGTTCTAAAACTGCGTTAGAATATGCAACAGGTGTTAAGCAGTTTGAGAACCTTGTAAGTTCATATGGTTCTAAAACTATTACCTGCATTATCCGACTTGTTACCACGTTTGAGAACCTTGTAAGTTCATATGGTTCTAAAACGTTTAATATCAGAGTCATATACAGAAGTCCGTTTGAGAACCTTGTAAGTTCATATGGTTCTAAAACAAGAAAATTCTTAAAGAATCCAAGTAAATCGTTTGAGAACCTTGTAAGTTCATATGGTTCTAAAACCGGAGAAGTAACTATTACACCATCATATGTCATTGAGAACAGACTTGCCACAACTAAACCACACCGAAAATGTGAATATTGAGAAAAAGAGCAGGGGCTATATATGACGTCAGACCTTTGAGCAACATCGGCACTTAATGAGCAAAGTACATTTGTGCTTTGCGAATTTAGTACCGCTATGTTGTGATGGAGCGCGAGCGTGTCTGACGGCATATATAGCCCCTGCTCTTTTTCTCAAGCCAAAAATAAAAAGTGGAATTAAAAAAACACATTACGACAGGTTGACAAGAAAAGTTGTCAATGTTATGTTGTTATGACAAGAAAAGAGGAGAGTAATTTATGGAAATTAGTAATTTAAAAGAAAACAGAAAAGTATTTTCAAAAATAGGATTATCATTTTTTATCGGAACAATAATAATCTATGCAGCGCAGTATGCAATGATATGGCTATTTGACAGCTTTATCGATGAGAAATATAGCGACTATCAATTCCTTGTATCAATGATTCCAATGTATGTAATTTTTTTCCCATTAATGGCATTTTTATTGGGTAAGATTAAAGTGGAGAAGCCGGTTGAGAAAAATAAACTATCATTTAAGGCAATGTTTACTTTTTTTATGATTTCATATGCGGCAATGTATATTTCAAATCTTGGGGGAAATGTGATTGCAAGGATAATAGAAGCATTCAAAAAATCAGCAGTAGAGAATTCAATTCTTGAAATTTCTACTTCAAATTCACTATGGATAAACATGATTGTAATGGTTATCTGTGCTCCAATTATGGAGGAACTATTATTTAGAAAATTCATCATTGACAGAACAATACAGTTTGGTGAGAAGACTGCAATAATTTTATCAGGATTAATGTTTGGATTTTTTCATGGAAATCTTTATCAGTTCTGTTATGCATTTGTACTTGGTGTTATTTTTGGATATGTATATGTAAAGAGCGGACAGGTAAAATATACTATTATTTTACATATGATAATTAATTTCATGGGCGGAATTCTTGGAGTGATTATGTTGAAAGCAACTGGAATGATGCAAATACTTGAGCTGGCAAATGATCCTAATGCCATGACAAATGCTTTAATGCAAAATGTTGCAGGATTATTGGTATTTTTTGCTTACGCTATTATGTTGGTTACAATTGTAATAACCGGAGTGGTATTGTTTTTCGTTAATCTAAAGAAAATCAATCTTAAGCAGGCAGAAGTGCAGATTGCAAAAGGTGAAGGATTTAAGACAATAGTTTTAAATCTTGGAATGCTTTTATTTTTCTTAACATGGACAGGGTTAATAATTTACCATACTGTAGCCTGATATCCATTTTAGAGCCAGTCAGATGCATATACCAAAGAATAAAAAGAAAGACCCCTGCCTTTTATGGCAGGGGTCATCATATTTATAAAAGCTCATCTACAAACTGAATATAATCAACCATAGTATTACATTTTGGAGCATAATCTATTAAAAGTTTCTGGTTCTCCTGAGCTTCTTTTGTCTTAACACATTCTCTGATTGCTGTATCAAAAAGCTTTGTGCCCATTCTCTTAGCCTCAGCAGCAATTTCATCTCTTGTGTTTCTTTCCAAGTTAGAACGACCTGAATATTTTACAAGTAAAAGACCAGCGATATTCAGAGCAGGATTTTGTCTGCGTTTAACTGCCATTATTGTGTCATATAACTGGCTGATTCCCTGTACAGAATAAGCATCGGCTGTAAGTGGAATGATTACTTCGTCACCTGCGATAAGGCAGTTATATAAAATTACATTAAGTGAAGGTGCTGTATCGATTACAACATAATCATATCCTTCAAGCTCTTCAAGAGCATCCTTTAGTCTATAGAATCCTTCAACATCTCCATCAAGCATTTTTTCTGCTTTGGTTAAAAGTGGATCGGATGCAACAATATCTCCATTTTCAAGCTGTTGAATTGCTTCCTTAAGAGGCAATTTGTCTGAGTCGATTATTACATCATAAAGTGTTGCAACATCATTGACTTGTGCCTTATATGTACTTGTGCTGTTTCCCTGTGGGTCAGCATCAATAAGTAAAGTTGCCCCTTTTCTTGATAAGATACCAGCTAAGTTAGTGGCAGTAGTTGTTTTTCCAATTCCACCCTTCTGGTTTGCTACTACAAAAACTTTCATACTATTTCCTCCCGATTAGAAAGCGATGCTACCTTCTATATTTTTATTAACAACATAAAAGACCTTCTGTTCTTCTGGTTTAATGTAGATATCAATTATGTCAATATCAGCATCATTTATACCACGGTTTGAAAGCTCTTCTTTAATATTTGCAAGAATTGTATCTTCTGATTTGTCTTGTCCGCGGTACTGAATTGTAATATTTTTCTTGGCGGTTGCAAACCCACCAACTTTCATTTCGGCTCTTTCTACACTACATTTTCTAGCCATGATTTCTCCTCCTTAGTACATACTAAAATAGGCGTTTGCAAAACGCCGTAAGCCGCATAAATACGGCATTTTTTTGTTGCAAAAATAAAATATCTCCTCTAGGTTTATGGTAAAATAGAATTGTCGAAAAACTATCAACCAATCCACCTAAAGGAGATATATTCATATG
>JAXJTU010000059.1:0-19055 GCA_036309425.1 Agathobacter sp. | reverse complement strand
GTGTTAAGCACGCCGCCAGCGTTCATCCTGAGCCAGGATCAAACTCTCATGTTAAAAGTTGATCTCCAGATCAAAACAATCTGGCTTTTAGATTTGTGTACCAAATCTACTGTTTTTAAAGGTTCCAATCTTTCGATTGGACGTTCGTCAAATCTTTAAGATTCGAAATATGAATTATTCATTAGAATCTTTCAAGGTTTTTCACTGTTCAGTTTTCAATGTTCTTTGTTGAGTTGTCTGAATTGTATATTCATCAGCGACAACTTCTACATCTTATCAAACTCTTTCGTGTTTGTCAAGAACTTTTTTTATTTTTTTCTGACCGCGAACTCTACAAATCAATGTGTTCCGCGCTTCAGCTCGTTTATAATATCATCCTGCAACCATAAAGTCAACACTAAAATTCGACATTTGTTAAAGTTAGTAAATAGGCTGTTTTTTTATCAATTGTCTAAATTGTCTGATTTTTTCGTCCAATTCACCCAATTTAAATTCTGATTGCATTTATTATTCTATTGATTATTGGTAATATAATAGAATAAGCGTTTTCAATATTTAGAAAACGCTTATCCTTACCACAAAATATTTATCTTAAGAATCCATTAATAATTTGTTCTTCTGCTTCTTGTTCTGTAAGACCTAAAGACATAAGTTTAATCAATTGATCTCCAGCAATTTTTCCAATTGCTGCTTCATGAATCAATGCAGCATCTACATCCTTTGCATCCAACTTTGGAATCGCTACCACATGTGCTTTATTCATAATTATTGCGTCACACTCTGCATGTCCATGACACACAGTATTTCCAACAATACTTGCTTCAAATATCTGTTCAGATTCATCTTTTGCTACAGATCGTGAAATTACATCTGTACTTGAATCAGTTCCATTTAATTCAACCTCATATAAACTCACAGCTTTCTGAGTACCATGAGTCATTAATCTTTCATGAACAATTAGAGTAGCTCCAGCGGCTAACTCCGCCTTTGTTGTTCTTTCTGTAGAATCCACCCCTTTAATCTGGACCATCTCCATATCAACATAACTTCCCTCTTGCTGATATACCTCAGTAACTGGATTCAAAATTCTCTTTCCTTGTCCATCTCCTTCTCCATAATGTTTTTCGACATATCTGACTTTTGAGTTTTTTCCTACAAAAAATCTATGAATTCCATCATGTTCGGAGTCCTGTACGCCACAGTTATGAATTCCACATCCTGCGACTATCGTCACATCACAATCTTCTCCTACATAAAAATCATTGTATACAGTTTCCTTGATTCCGCTCTCACTTAAAATAACTGGAATATGAATACTTTCGTTTTTTGTTCCATCTTTAATCTTGATATCTATACCGCTTTTATCTTCTTTTGAAACAATATCAATATTTGCTGTTGTATTTCTAGCAGCCATTTCACCATTAGAGCGTATATTATAAGCGCCTTCAGGCATAGTATGAAGATCTGCCACTTCTTCTAATAATTGTTTTTGAATTGTATCTAACATTTTCTGCCCTCCTATACAAGTTTGCTGCATGCAGAATTAACCGCGGCAGTTGTTCCTAATAATTCAGGCAATATTTCATCTTTTGTGCCCTGCTTTTTAACTTTTCCATCTTCAATCAATACTATTTCATCAGCAATTTCAAGTATTCTTTCCTGATGAGAAATAATAAGAACTGTTCCCTTTATACTTTCTCTAATATTCTCAAAAACTTGGATAAGATTCTGAAAACTCCATAAATCAATACCTGCTTCCGGTTCGTCAAATATAGAGAATTTTGTTCCTCTTGCAAGTACCGTTGCAATCTCTATTCTCTTTAACTCGCCACCCGAAAGTGAAGAATTTATCTCTCTTTCAATATATTCTTTTGCACATAAACCAACTTTTGAAAGATATTCACATGCTTCCGAAACGGAAATCTGCTTTCCTGACGCCATTCTAAGAAGGTCGATTACTCTTATCCCCTTAAAATGAACTGGTTGCTGAAAAGCAAAACTTATTCCAAGATTCGCTCTCTCTGTAATATTTTTATCTGTAATATCTGTTCCATCAAACAAAATCTGTCCACTTGTAATATTATTTACACCCATAATAAGTCTGGCAATTGTTGACTTTCCACCGCCATTTGGTCCTGTGATTACAACAAACTTTCCATCACCTATCGAAAGGTCAAGATGATTAATAATATTTTTTGTAACATTATCATCCGAAACCTGATATGTTATATCTTTTAATTCTAACATTTAGCTGCTCCTATCTTATTTATGTATTGTGTGTAATTCTATTGCATTTATATACATAAAATATCCACTATTAATCCTATCATCACTTATTTATAAGTCAAGTAGATAAGATGTTTTTATGCCAAAACATAACATATAAATATATAATTTACTGTTTATAATAACTGAGAAAATCAGCTAATTTTTCGCTTGCATCTTTTAACACTTCTATTCTTGGCAGATATACTACCCTAAAATGATCTGGTTCTTTCCAGTTAAAACCGCCACCATGAATTAATAGAATTTTCTTTTCCTTTAACAAATCAAGAGCGAACTGTTCATCATTTGTAATGTTAAATTTCTTTGTATCAATCTTAGGAAAAATATAAAATGCCGCCTTGGGTTTGACCGCTTTTATTCCTGGAATATCATTTAATGCTTTATAAATAAATTCTCTCTGTTCATAAACTCGACCACCTGGAATTATGTAATCTGTTACGCTCTGATGACCACCAAGTGCAGTTTGTACAATTGACTGTGCTGGAACATTTGAGCATAGACGCATATTTGAAAGCATATTTATTCCTTCGATATAGTCTTTTCCTAATGCCTTATTTCCACTTAAAACCATCCATCCAATTCGGTATCCAGCAATCATATGCGATTTTGAAAGACCACTAAATGTTACACAGAACACATCTGGAGCAAGGGAAGCAATTGAAATATGTTCTTCGTCATCCATAACAAGTCTGTCATATATCTCATCAGAAAAAATCATAAGCTGATGTTCTCTTGCGACATTCACAATTTCTTCAAGCACTTCTTTTGGATATAATGCACCTGTAGGATTGTTTGGATTTATTATTACAATTGCCTTTGTCTTACTTGTTATTTTTGATTTAATATCATTAATATCAGGATTCCAATCAGCCTCTTCATCACACACATAATGAACTGCTGTTCCTCCAGCCAAAGTAACACATGCTGTCCATAACGGATAATCTGGGGAAGGCACAAGTACTTCATCTCCATTATCAAGTAATGCCGACATACTTAAATTAATTAATTCACTTACACCATTTCCCGTATATATATCTTCAACTCCAACATCTGGAATCTGCTTAAGCTGACAATACTGCATAATTGCCTTTCTTGCAGCGAAAAGTCCTTTTGAATCAGAATAACCTTCGCAGTCAACTAACTGTCTTTGCATATCATAAACCACTTCGTCAGGTGTTCTAAATCCAAAGGGTGCCGGATTACCAATATTAAGCTTGAGGACATTCATTCCCTGAGCTTCCATTTTCTTTGCTTCTTCTACTACTGGTCCCCTTACATCATATAAAACATTATCAAGCTTTGATGATTTCTTAAATTCTCTCATTTTCTCACCCTTTCTACTGTCTCTTTGAAAATATTATCACAATTTGTTCTTTTTTTCCATAAAATAACCATCCAATTCTGTTAAATATACATCTTAAAGATTAATAAACTGTAGTAATAGCAATTTACGAATTTTCTACTTTCAGTTATAGTATTACTATAAAAAACACATATGAGGAGGAACCAACTATGCAAGATAACATGCAACTAAAAAAATTGGGTAAAAACTTTTTATTTTGCTTACTTGGATTGATTGTTGCCATCTGTATTCTTTCGTCTTTTTATACAGTTAAGGAAACTGAATCCGTCGTTATCACAACGTTTGGTAAAGCAACACTTGTTGATGAAAAAGGATTACACTTCAAGCTTCCTATTATTCAGAAGGCAAGAAAAGTAGATACTACTGTACAGGGTATCCAAATTGGTTATGCTGAAGATAAGGATGGTAATATTGCTAGCGTTGAACACGAATCAATCATGATAACATCCGATTTTAACTTTATTGACTGTGATTTTTATATTTCTTATCAGGTTACAGATCCAATTAAATATCTATATAATTCTGATAATCCTGATGAAATTGTTAAAAATATCGCCATGTCATGCATTCGTTCTACAGTATCTGCCTATACAGTTGATACAGCAATAACAACTGGAAAGGCTCAAATTCAGAGTAATGTTAAAACTATGATTATTGAAGAAATAGAAAAAGAAGACATTGGCATTACACTTGTAGATGCTAGTATACAGGATGTTGAACCACCTACAGATAACGTAATAAGTGCATTTACAGCTGTTGAAACTGCAAAGCAGGGCAAAGAATCTGCAATTAACGAAGCAAATGCATATAGAAATGAACAGATTCCTGCTGCTGAGGCAAAGGCTGATCGAATTTTACAAGATGCTGAAGCTTCAAAAGTATCACGAATTAATGAAGCTAATGGTCAGGTTTCCCGCTTTAATGCTGAATATGAAGAGTTTAAAAATTATCCGCTTATTACCAAACAGAGAATGTTCTTAGAAACTATGGAAGATGTTCTTCCTGAATTAAAGGTAGTAATTGATAACGGCAACGGAGATATTCTAAAATATTATCCTATTTCAGATTTAGCTGGTGCTGCTGTTAATGAATCTGAGTCTGAACAGTAGGAGGTTTTATTTATGAAGAAAAAAGCAGTATTGATACCAATAATAATATTATTAGGAATTATCCTTTTTAGTAATGCTACGTATGTAACAAATGAAAACCAGTACACTGTTGTAAAACAGTTTGGAAAAATTGTAACAACAAATAATTCTTCTGGTCTAAGAGTGAAAGTTCCTTTTGTTCAAACAGTAAACACGGTTCCAAAAGCTAAGCAGATTTACGATCTTCCTGTATCGGAAGTTATTACAAGCGATAAGAAAACAATGATTGTTGACGCTTATGTTCTTTGGCATGTAACAGATGCAAAAACATATACAAAATCTCTTAATGCCAGTGAAGCTACTGCCCAAGGTAGAATTGATGTCATTGTTTATAATGCAATTAAAACTACTATTTCATCCATGACACAAGATGAACTTATTGCAAGCCGTGACAATTCTATTTCTATTGATACAACTGAGGCTGAGCTTGATGATGTTGAGATCAATGATATTGAATCATCTGAAATGGACGAAGAAGGAAATGTAGTTGAAGAAGCAAATGATGAACCTGTAAAAGTTATTGTAATCTCTGAACGACTTTTAAATTGTATTGGAAATCAGTGCGAACAGTATGGCATTGAAATTACTGATATAAAAATTAAAGTTCTTGATCTTCCTGACGAGAATAAAGAAGCCGTTTATACAAGAATGATTACAGAGCGCAATAATATCGCTGCTGCCTATCAGGCACAGGGTGCATCTGAAGCCCAGATTATTAAAAACACTACAGATGCAGAGGTTGCTGTAATGATTTCTGAAGCTCAGGCAACTGCTGATGCTACTATAGCTGCAGGCGAAGCAGAATATATGAAAATATTATCAGATGCTTATAATGATCCATCAAAAGCTGATTTTTACTTATATTCTTTGCAACTTGATGCTTTAAAAGAATCTGTGACAAATGGAAATACTACAATTTTCCTTGACAAAGATAGCCCTATTGCTCAAATATTCGATGGTGTTAAATAAGTAAAAACTGATTATTTAAAACTATACTGAATACATATTAATAAAAAACCCTAATATCCAATACAGTTAATTGGATATTAGGGTTTAATTTTTTAGAAATTATAGATTCTTAAATATTGCAGTTTCTTTTTGAAGATCACCAGCGATTTTTTCATTCTCGCCCATTCTCTCTGTAATATTATCCATATCGTAAACAAGTGCCTGAGTACTTTCAGCTGCTCCTGTTACGCCTTTTACACCTTCTTCAATTGCATTTGTAATCGAATTAATCGAACCTGCAATTTCTGCCATTACTTCTTGTAATGAATCAGTTTTTTCGTTAAAATCCTGCATTGAATTTTCAATGTATGTTGCATTTTCTCTATATTGAGCTCCTTCTTCTACGAATGAAGCAAACTCTGGAAGAATTGAATCCTGCATAAATGCAACAAGACTATTCGCATGATTTGAAAGATTATGAACTGCATCTGTAACAATTCTATTAATCTTTTGAATGTTATTTGCAGCCTCACCACTTGAATCCGCAAGTGAACTGATTTCATTTGCAACAACAGCAAAACCTCTACCTGCTTCTCCTGCTCTGGCAGCCTCAATTGATGCATTAAGAGCTAAAAGATTAGTTTGGCTGGAAATCGTAAGAATATCATCTGTAAGCGAATTAACCTGGTCTACACTCTTTGCATCTTCAATTGCCTGACTGAGGATTTCAAGAATCTCGTTAACCTTGGCATTTGTCTGTTCCATGTTGTCTCTTGCCGCACGCTCCATATGATCTGCATGTTGTTTCATATTCTTAGAGTATTCATTTAGTTCATTTGACTTCTCTGCGATATTATTTACTTCCTCATTTACAGAGGCTGTGTTCTTATTAATTACACCTGCACTGTTTGCAACTTCCTGCATTGTTGCTGATAACTCTTCTGTTACTGCAGATAAGTCCGATGCACTTTCATTCGAGGTTCTAACACTTCCAAGTACCTCACTTACTACAATTTCCATCTTTCCGGAATTGTTTGTAATCATAGAGAAGATATCCTGAAGCTTGCTCATGAATGCGTTAATTCCGTTACCAAGAGCAGCAATCTCATCATTAGATGTAATTGTAATTCTCTTTGTAAGGTCACCTTCACCAGCATCAATTCCGCTTATAATATCCTCAATTTCTCTTTCTGCACGAACAAGTGGCTTAATTACAAATGTAAATACGATATAAATTGCTGCAATTACTGAAACAGCACTTACAATAATAAGAATTACGTCTGTTACTACAGCAAAATTGTATGCACCTGATAATGCCTGTCTTGCATCAACTGAACCTGTGTTAATAGCTTCTTTTAATGCATCAAGATTAGCTCCCATGGCTGCAGCATAGTCCGAAACCTCTCCATTTGCACATGCATATGCGGCTACCGAATCCTGATTTGCACTGTATGCCATAAGCTTTCTTACAGATAATTTAAAATTACCATAGTTATCCTTAAGCTGCGTATAATTACTATCACTTTCATCTACATATTTTGAATATTCAGTAAGACTTACTTCCAGCTCACTCTCAAGTTCTTCAATTGTTCCGACAAGACCAATCATTGTTTCAAAATCTGTTGCGATAATATGAGATAGTGCTTTATTATGGATTTCTTTTGTATGTGCTTCTACATCAGACAAACACTGTACTCCGGTAAGATAATTATCTGAAATTACAGTCGCTGTCTTATTTACATTTCTAATACTTACTACCGCCATGATATTGGATAATACTGCTACAATACCAAGAATCACTACTGGTATTAATATCATTAAGCGGATACTTGTTGATTTCTTATTATTCATATCAATTCTCCTTTCCGCTTACTATGAATTAGACGCTGTGATTTCTTTTACAATACTGTCTAAGAAATCCTGTAATGGTAATGCACCTGTATTCTGAGTTGCCATTGCTTGGCCAAGTCTTGCACTAGCATCCCAATATGCTGCTCCAATTCTCTGCAGGCTGGAGAATTCTGCCTGTTGATATACTGCTGAAAGAGCAACCGAAGAAGCAACCTCTCCTGAAGCTGCAGCCTTTGAATTAGAAGGTCCCTGCTCTCTCATATTAAATCTAAGAGTCTGATTCTGTTCATTTGAAATCCAGTCCGCTAGTTTTGCCGCCCAGTCTTTATTAGAAGAGTATGAATTAACTCCTACCATCTTATAACCAGCATATGATGCCATCTGTACCTGCTGCCCGTTACATGTATATGTAGGAAGCTTTACTGCACCTAGGTTATCTCCCCAGGCTTCCTTTAATGCAAATGCTGACCATACACCACTTACTCCGGCAATTACTGAATCATCCGCTGCACCTTCTGTAAGCACTGAATCACCACCATTTATAAATCCGCTGTTTGAACTTATATCCATCATGGCCTGTGCGACATCTATTCCTGTTATAGAGCCATCTGTAGAATTCCATGTACAGTAATTAGAAATACCGTCATCATTCAGACCGACCTGAAGTCCTGTATTACCATAAAATGCATACAGGTAATAGCCTGAGGTCCAATCCATGGAAAATTTCTTACCATTTGAAGCTGCCACATTTAGTATGCCATCTAAAGTCTCTACATCTGAATCAGATAAATATTTCTTATTATAATATAAAAAATATCCGTTATCTGCAGTCAGTGGATAGGCATATAAATCATCTCCAAGTGTTGCTGCCGCAACAGAAGCTTCGGTATTTCTTGATATAATATCCTCTGATTCTTCTATAGGCTTTAATACACCGGCTGCAGCTAATGTTGCCAGCTGGTCATCAGCAAAAGTAAATACATCCGGTCCTTGATTTACATCACCAAGTAATGTTGTCATACACTCTGATTCAGCAACACCACTTACAGAAATAGTAAAGTTCGTATCTGAATATTGAGATTTAAAGCTGCTTATTATCTGATCCATAAGGGCTGCATCTTCCTCTGCACACCAGACCGTCAGATTAACATCACCACCTGACTGCGCAGTGCCATCTACGCTCTCAGTCGATAAATTATTTGTACCCGCTGCACCGCCACAGCCTGTTAATAACATGCATACAGCAGGTATAAAGCTTGCAAGTTTTAATAGTTTATTCTTCATCCCTGATCCTCCACTACCTAAATTACATCATGCTAATTAGATTATATAGTGTTATCAGAAATTAATCAAGAATTTATGAGCAAAAAGTACTAATCAATTTATCCCAAAGATATTACATCTGGCCCAGAAGATTTACCATTTCAATAGCTGAAAGTGCACAGTCATATCCCTTATTTCCTGCCTTACTGCCTGCTCTTGCAATTGCCTGTTCAATATTTTCTGTTGTGATAATACCAAATAATACCGGAACTCCTGTTGCAAGACCAACCTGTGCAACTCCCTTTGAAACCTCATTGCATACATAATCATAATGTGTTGTATCACCACGTATTACTGCTCCAACGCAGATAATTGCATCATATTTTCCTGACTGGGCCATTTTCTGTGCTGTGATAGGAATCTCGAATGCTCCCGGTACCCATGCAGCAGTAATATTGTTATCGTCCACTCCATGACGAACAAGTCCGTCAACTGCACCACCTAAAAGCTTATTAACGATAATTTCGTTAAATCTTGATGCAACAATACCTACCTTCATGCCTTCTTTTGCTACTAATTTTCCTTCTACCAAGTTAATCTGATTCATTTTTATTCCTCCATAATATAGTTGTATATTTTTATATATTTGTATTTTAATAATTTATTTTCAGACTCAAAAATGTCGCAATAATTAATTATTGTCAAAATCAATTGCTGAGAAAATATGTCCCATTTTTTCCTGCTTTGTCTTCATATACAAAACATCATGCTTTTGTGGCTGAATTTCAATTGGAACTCTCTCTTTTATTGTTATTCCAAAGCCTTCAAGTCCGTAAACCTTTTCAGGGTTGTTGGTTAACAAACGTAAAGATTTAACTCCTAAGTCCCTGAGTATCTGGGCACCAACCCAGTATTCCCTTAAATCAGGAGCAAAACCAAGCTTGATGTTTGCCTCTACTGTGTCGTAACCCTGTTCCTGAAGTTCATAGGCTTTAAGCTTATTTATCAGACCAATTCCTCTGCCTTCCTGTCTCATATAAAGAAGTATTCCTCTGCCTTCAGCTTCGATTTGTTCCATTGCCTTAGCAAGCTGCTCTCCACAGTCGCATCTCTTTGAACCGAATATATCTCCTGTAAGACATTCTGAATGAACACGGCAGAGCACATTTTCTCCGTCTCCAATGTCTCCTTTGATAAGAGCTACGTGATGCTCGCCTGTTATGTCATTTACAAAACCTGTTATTCTGAAATCTCCATATTTTGTTGGGAGCTTGGCGTCTGCCTGTCTTTCTACATGCTTTACATTTATTCTTATATACTCCTGAAGCTGCTTTATTGTTATGAATTTAAGGTCATATTTTTTTGCCATTTCCCAGATTTTAGGAGTCTGCATCATGGTTCCGTCATCATCCATAATCTCACAGCAGACACCACATTCCTTTAATCCTGCAAGCTTCATAAGGTCTACTGTTGCTTCGGTATGTCCGTTTCTTACAAGAACTCCACCTTCTCTTGCAGTAAGAGGGAATACATGGCCTGGATGTCTGAAATCAGAAGGCTTTGCATTCTCATCACAGCATTTCATCATTGTGTAGGAACGCTCAGCTGCCGAGATTCCTGTCGTTGTATCAATATGGTCTATTGCTACTGTAAATGCAGTTGAATGGTTATCTGTGTTTTCTGCTACCATTGGTGGGAATCCAAGTTTTGCTGCAAGCTCAAGACTCATTGGTGTACAGATTAATCCTTTGGCATGAGTTGCCATGAAATTGATATTTTCCTGGGTTGCAAATTCAGCAGCACAGATCATATCTCCTTCATTTTCTCTGTCCGGGTCATCTGTTACCAAGATTATCTTTCCTGCTTTTAATTCTTCTAATGCTTCTTCTACTGTATTGTATTCGTAATTCATAAGTCCTCCTTATCAGAATCCAAATTCTTTTAGCATATCCATTGTAAGCCCGGTCTTTTGGGAACCGGAATTTTTATTTTCTTCATTGTTGTCTTCACTTACAGGGGCAATTCCCAAAAGCTTTTGAACATATTTTCCTACCACATCATTTTCCAGGTTTACCTTATCACCAGGTACTTTTTTTAGAAGAGTGGTTTCCTCTCCTGTATGTGGTATAACTGACACCTGAAAATCAGTTTTGCTTACTGTTGCTACTGTCAGGCTTATTCCGTCAATGCAGATTGAGCCTTTTTCTACTATCAGGTTCATTATTGCTGCTGAAGCCTCTATTCTAACCCATACAGCATTTTCTTCTTTTCTAAACTCGGTTATTGTTCCAGTGCCATCGATATGACCTGATACAATATGGCCTCCGAATCGTCCGTCTGCAGCCATGGCTCTTTCCAGGTTTACCTTTGAGCCTGGATTTAAACTTCCAAGACTTGAGCGTCGTATTGTCTCTGCCATAACATCTGCAGTAAATCCGTCTGGCTTTAGTTTGGTTACTGTAAGGCAGACACCATTTACTGCGATGCTGTCGCCTATTTTTGTTTTTTCTAATACCTTTTTAGCACTTATTGCAATTGTTCCTGATTTTCCTGCCATGCTTAGAGCCTTGACAGTTCCTAGTTCTTCAATTATTCCTGTAAACATTTGTCACGCCCTTTCATAGCTTAGCAGTACATCCTGCCCTATTTTTTTGATATCAATAAGATTAAATTCTGTAGCCTCAGATACTTCTTCTATTCCAATTCCTTCGACCGGACTTTTGGCATCGGCTCCGCCAAAGACCTTTGGTGCTACAAATACCTCAAGTCTGTTGACCAGATTTGCTCTGAATAAGCTGTCATTAAGGATTCCGCCGCCTTCCACAAAAATACTGTCAATTCCCTGATTGCCTAGAATTTCAAGAAGTTTTGTAACATCGACTTTGCCATTTTCATCAGGCACATTGATTATCTGAAATCCTTTTTGAGTTAGCAAATCTCTCTTTTGTGTAAATTGATAATTATTTTGATTATGGTTATCCTTTTGTGAAGGGCAGGCTTCGTTATAGGCACAGGCTATTATTGTCTTGTGTTTATCAGCAGTCTTTACGATCTGACTATCTAACGGAATCTTTAGATTGCTGTCACAGATTATTCTTATGGGACTCTTAAGCCCATCTACTCTGACATTCAAAAGTGGATCATCTGCAAGTACAGTTCCTATCCCAGCCATTATTGCCATGTTTTTGTGACGCATTTTCTGAACTTCATTTCGGGCTGCCTCTCCTGTAATCCATTTTGAGGCACCTGTTTTTGTTGCGATTTTTCCATCTGCTGTCATGGCATACTTTACTGTCACATATGGTTGTTTTGTTGTTATATAATGGAAAAAAACTTTGTTAATCTGGTCACATTCTTCTCGCAGAAAATCTTCTTCAACTGCGATACCTGCTTCTCGTAAGATTCTGGCACCTTTGCCTGATACTAATGGGTTGGGGTCTCTTGAACCTATGACAACCCTTGATATTTTATTCTCGATTATGGCTTCTGTGCATGGTGGTGTTTTTCCGTAATGGCAGCAGGGTTCTAAGGTCACGTAGATGGTTGCGCCTTCTGCGGATTCGGTAAGGGATGCGATTGCATTTCGTTCTGCATGAAGTTCACCACATCTTTCGTGATAGCCTTCTCCGATTATTTTTCCGTCCTTTACTATAACGGCTCCTACCATTGGATTGGGATTGGTAAAGCCTAAACCTTTTTGTGCAAGCTCTATTGCTCTTCTCATGTAATCATGGTCAGTCATTGCGTTATCCTCGATAAACTTCTATATATTTATTAATAGGTTCAGAATAGTTACTTTAATGGAATAAATTTCAGGGATTATATTAGAATGCATATCATATGCAATTAGAATTATACAAAGATTATTTAAATTTTATCATCAAATCAAAAAAGCCCTGAAACCGATTGGTCTCAAGGCTTATAATCTGTTTATGACATAATAATTCAATTCAAAAATATGTAACAATTATACATACTTCTCTTTGTCTCTTCCATCCAGACTTTACTGTCGGCTCCGGAATCTCACCGGATCATGCCTTTCGGCTCGCGGGCTCATCTATCAATTATAAAACAGATATACCGCCGGTCGGGAATTGCACCCTGCCCTGAAACATATTTTATTTATTTATGATAATTTATATACTTGTTACTGTCAAGTTATATTTATTTTTATAAATATATATTATTTATTTTTATAAATATATATTATGTTTTTTTAATTGTTAAAAAATTTAGTTTAAAAGTGCATTTTCCAAATCCTGCAGCATTAAATCCAAAGCAGTAATTCCGCCTTCTGCAGTATACCATACTGCCGGATGTGCTAAATAAATAATATTACCATTCCTGTATGCATCTGTATCAACTACAAGTTCGTTCTCCATAATTTCCTGTGCCAGCTGAGCCCCTTCTGTTCCAATCGCACTGTCACGATCCAAAACAAAAATATAATCCGGATTTTCTGCCATCACTGTTTCAAATGAAGATTCATTTCCATGTGCAGAATCTATATTGGAAGCCGTAAGATTATTGAAGCCAATTTCCACTCCGATAATAGAGCATCTTCCATCATTTCCAAGAAGATTGAAGCTTCCACTTGTTGTCATACCTACTAATGCTGTCTTTCCATCCGCTATAACCTGCAATGCTTCAATACGTTCTGCAAAGTCTGCTGTTTTCTCCTCAATTTCTGACTCCAATCCAAACAAAGAGGCAATCGTTGTTGCATTCTTAGTAACGCTTTCTACCAGTCCAATTTCAGTATCTGTTGACAGATAAATAACTGGTGCAATTTCACTCAAAGCATCATAGGATGCTGATAAACGACCACCAATAAAGATTACATCTGGTTCACACTCCATCACAGCTTCCATATCCGCCTCTTTAATAGTGCCAAGGTTTGTCAGTTCACTGTTTTCTGCATAGTCCGAAAGATAATCAATGGATGTATCTGCCATTCCAACTACTCTGTCTCCCATTCCTAAATTATCGATTATATCAAGTGCAGCCAAATCCAGAATTGCAATTCTTTGTGGATCATATGGAACAGTGATTTCTATTTCTTCTTCATTGTGTATTCTTTCAAAAAAAGTGTGCACCTTTGTCGTAAGTTGTACTTACGCCATAAGGCAACACACTTTTATTGTTCTTTCTTAACTTTTTCAATTTCTTTTATGACCTACGTCGCCAGGCTTTACAACCACATATCCGCCCTGCTTTTGGATTATCTCTCGAGTAAGGTACAGGCCTATTCCGACTCCCTCGATTTTACTGCTGCCTTGACCTGCATTCTTGCAAAATCGACTCTCATATCCTGGTAATAAAAAAGCGAATTTTCGCTGTCATTGGCGCTTCTTCTTAATACGGCCTGAATTGGCTGATACAGGATTTCTACATCAAAGGGCTTGGAAATATAGTCGTCGCATCCGGCACGAAAACCTTCTATCATATCAAAGTATGTATCCATTGCTGTAAGAAGCTGGGACTATATCATTTCTAACATTGTAGATTTAATGCTAACTTTATATTTTCACTGTAATCTTTTCCACTTTTATCGAAGATTAACACATGATTCAAGTCCTTGCTTCTTTCTTTGAATGCAGGATATAAGAAGCCACAAATAGGCTCGCTTGGTTCGTAATCTTCATCTACTTGGAAAATGGAGGCTATTAGATAATCGTAGACTTCTTCTGATTCCCATTCAGATTCATTATCAGTTCCTTTTATTGGTATATCATAACTTCCGCGAAATATATATAGTGCGAAAGTAGTTTCGAAGGGAATTTGTTCGCCAAATATTTCGTAGAAAATTTCCATTAATGCGTCGTTCTTTAAATTCTCGGAACATACGGCATCTAGTAGTGTTATCATTTTGTCCTTTCCTCTGGCAGATGATGGAATTTCAATTTCTTTTAGTTCCTCATTTGTTTTGGAAAAGAGAACAGCTTTTGCAAGCTCTAGATTTTTGGTTTTATCAGATGATGATAAATTAAGAAAATTGGTGTTAAATGTTCCATCAACATATCCTTCTTCATCATAGTATACTCCTGCAATTCTTGTGAAATTGCTTCTTGCTACAGTCATTCTTCTGGTTAACTCTAGCATGTCTTCTCTGTCTATCATTTTCATCTTCCTTTTTTGTGCTTTTATTCGAATTTATACTATTATCTAATTCTTCTTGGGAATAATACCAAAACGTATGGAATTACAATTAAAATTACAAACGGCATAAATATATTATTCATAATAGATATTTGGCGATAAAAGGTCAATGCAAATATAATCTGAGCGATTATTGCAACCAATAGGAACTTACTGCAAAAATCCAATAATTTTTTAGCCTCGAATTTCCATATCTGTTTCTTTTCTACAGGCATATATTGGAGCACTTTATATATGCTACAGTTTTTATCGAATTCCTTATAGAATTCATATCTTCGTACATACATTTCTGCACCAATAAGAAAGACAACTGACATAACCAAATCCACGAAATAATCATCATTCCACATCTGTGCAGGTAAAATGAAAGCAATTTCTGCTATTGAACAAAGTAAATATGCCAGAAAAGTAAAACTCCATCTATCCGGATTCCATCCATCTGCATTGTTTAATAATTTTTCAAGCTTGCTCATTTCGTAATCTCCTTTAGTTTCGGAATAATATCTAAGCTTTCTCCAAATTGAATTAACTTTCCTTCCTTCATTATTCCGATATAATCTGCCTTTGTTTCCATCTCCGATGCTATGTGGCTGGTCATTAATATTGCTGCCTTTTCATCTATAAGAAGCTCCTGCAGAATTGAGAAAAATTCAATTCTAAATACCGGGTCCATTCCTGCTGTAACTTCATCTAAGAGATAAAGACATGGTTTGTGTGCGATTGCAAATGCCAGTTGGAATTTCAACTTTTCTCCCCTGGACATTTTCCCATATACTTTGCCACATGACTGGTTCATTTTCTTCATGACACTCTTAAATAACTCCATATCAAACTCGTCGTATAATGAGCCTAGTATACGTGCATTTTCAATTGCACTGCATTCACCGAAAAATGCCACATCCTCTGAGACAAAGCCTATCCTGTTCATGATTTTTGCATGATTATTCTTTATGTTTTCACCCTGAACAAAAATATGTCCTGCATATTTGACGTTTTCACTCATTATTGTTTTCATTAGTGTTGTCTTTCCTGCGCCGTTTACACCCATTAATCCATATATGTATCCAGCTTCGATAGTTAGATTTATATTCTTAAGGCAAAAGCCTCTTGATGTTGAAGTTACATCTTTTAGCTCTAAAATTTTTGTACTCATAGTTTATACAAAGCCTCCATCATCTCTACCATATCCTCTAAAGTAAGCCCGGCCTGTTTTGCATCCTTTATCAGCTCTCCCATTCTGTTTTCAAGCATTACTAACTGCTTTTCCTTTAAATAGTCTGTGTTGTATTCGCATACATAGAAGCCTTTTCCTGCAACAGAACGAATCAGACCTTCCTTCTCAAGTTCCTCGTATGCGCGCTTTGTGGTAATTACACTTACTCCTAAGTCGGCTGCCAGGGCTCTTATAGAAGGGAGCGCTTCGTTGGCTGTAAGCTCATGAGTGACGATTGCATTTTTCAATTGATTCACTATCTGTTCGTATATTGCAAGTGTACCCTGCGGTCTGATTGTTATCTTCATTCTTTCACCTGTTCAAAATCTATTGCTCTAGTCAGTTCTTTCTTTATATGTTTTAAATAACTCAAATATACAGGGACAAATATTATGCAAAACATTATGGATATAATGCATTTTGCGGTTATACCTAATTCAGTCTCCATTCCAAATGCAACTATAAAGGCATTGGCCATAAAAGCCATAATCATTACTGCATAATACAGGATGTATCCCATTTTATATTCAGTAGATTTAGTATCCTTTCCTGGATAAATTGCAATTGACATCATGATGTCGTTAATCAGCAGCAGTATAAAAATGAACCAGTTAGCTTTATAAACTATTGTCAGAATTCCTAAGCTTATAGCTGCAATAACCAGATGGATACAGACTCTAAACAAATAAGCATTTTTTATTTTTGTTTTTCTTTCCTCATAACTTAGTGGGCATAAATATTCTAGTTGTGTTAATTTTGCAGGATGCTTTGATACTGATAAGGTAATAATTGCAAGCGGTAATAAAATTGAAAGCATCATTAATGCATAAGCAGCCGTGCTGGTCTGGGAAAAATAAAAAATATCGTAGCATATTATAATCCAGAATACTGTTTTATTTATATTATCTGTTTTTGCTTCTTTATCGATTTTCTTGATTTTAAACCAATATAAATATTCAACCAAATACCTTCTCATTTTCTTCTGCCCTTTCTCTTTGAATACAGATACATAAACTCTTCAATTGTCGGTCTGCTAATTGTAAGACTATCGTCATATGTATCTCTTTTTCCAGGTTTTATAAGTGCTTTTGTCGTATATGCTGACTCCTCAATATTTATTATCCGGTCTTCTCTTATAAGATTAATCTTGTATTTTTCACCCTCTGCGATTCGGTATGTATCTCTGAATTCTTCGATATCTCCTGCAAAAACCAGTTCCCCCTTCTCAAGATAAATCAGATAATCTGCAAGCATATCCAGGTCATCTGTGATATGGGTTGCCAGAATAACCGTTTTCTTTCCATCAGATACAAACTCTCTTATTGTTTCAAAAAACTTCTCTCTAAAATCAGGATCAAAATTAGCTGTTGGTTCATCGAGAATTAAAATTTCCGGATTATGTGCTAAGGCAAATGCAAATTGACATTTTAGCTTTTCACCTTTTGAAAGCTTTTTAAATTTCTTCTTTGGCGATATATTATAGTCTTCTAATAACTGTAAAAACTTTTGACTGCTATATTGCGGATAATAAGCGCCATAATAATTGGCATTTGAAATCACGGAGATTGATGAGTCAAAAAGTTCATCTACTAACACTACACCAAATTTGTTCTTAATCTGTTTTTCACTTTTTTCATAATCCATGTCGTCTATCTGTATTGTTCCTTCATTTGCTTTATATAGACCCAGTAACGTGTTAAGGAGCGTTGTCTTTCCTGCGCCATTTTCTCCTACAAGACCGCATATATAGCCATTGGGAATTGATAAGTTTATGTCACGCAATGTGAATTTATCTAATTTTTTTGTTAGATTGGTAAGGGTAATCATAACTTTGCTCCTCGCTTTGCTATTATATACACAGCTGATATATACTGTATATATACATATATACACATCATTTACAGTTATGTCAATACTATTTTGATAAGCCAAAAAGAAAGTTAGAATAATGACTAATGTCATAATCTAACTTTCTTTTTCTATAAATACTCTTCACTTTTTTTCTTATTCTCAGGTAATTGTGCCTTCTGAACATCCAGATATTCCTGATATATCTCATCAACCTTCTTACCTGTCACATCAATTGTGCTGGCAAAATTGATAACCGGGCGTTTCTTTCCCTTCTTATCTTCAAACCAATATAATGTTATTGGCTGAATCTTTGTCTTTGTCTTCTTTGCTATCTGAACAAACGAAGGGTCAAATTCTCCAAATTCTTCCCCTTCTGGTCTTGAAGTTGTACCTTCCGGGAAAATTCCAATCTTTTTATTAATCTTCAGGAAAGAAATCATATCTACAACAGAAGTATAATTTACCGCATCAGGATTATCTTTTTTGCGGTCAATTGGAATATATTCTAATTTTCTAAATACCCATGCTGTAAACTTGCATAAGATTGGATTCTTGCTGTTATTAAATATACTGTCTGTTCCTTCAAAAAATCTAAGCAGGGCCGCCCAGTGTATATGCTTTCCTATTATGGCATTAACAATAATTGGATCGAGCGTGCTTCTGTGATTTGGTGCATAGATAACCGGAACATCATCAGCACTACAGAGATTGTCTTCATTGATAATTATTGGTTTAAAATAACCGATTATAGCTTTTCTGAACCAAGCGAGCTTTTTGAAAAATGATGTCGCTTTTGATGATCTTATCTCATATTTGTTCTTCATGTTACTCTTTTTGTTAGCTGTATCTGAACTTTTCTTCATAATAATCAGCCTGCCCTTTCTATAATCATAAACTTATTGATAAATTAGTTAAAATTTTTTAATTAATTTGTATTATAGCACAAGTTTACAAATATGGGCGAAAAAGTTTC
>JAXJTU010000058.1:0-8886 GCA_036309425.1 Agathobacter sp. | reverse complement strand
ATGCCCATGAAACTATATGTAAGTACATGGATTTATATAACGGAAAAGTACGAAAATATGGGATTTATTGAGGTTTATGAAGGAATATAGAGATATGAAAAGGCTGTTTATCCAACGATACCTAATTTCATTTTATTCTATTCTATTCTCCTTCTGATAAACCTTGATTTTATAGGATTTTATAATGTGATGTTATTGGTTATGAACCAATTCATGTACCAATTGTTACACAACCTTTAATGCATCTAGCCGCAAATTTATGTCTAAGAACATGCATAGAAAAAACGCTTGATTCCCACCTTATCACATATTGTTAAACAGCGCAGTATAATTTCTTACTGTGTTTGGTCGAACTGTTCTCTCTTTAATTCTGAAAGAGCTCGAATATCCTTGAATAATATAACACATTAGAGTTCGAATTGATATAAAAAAATGAAATTATATTTTTATCTTATAATAATATCTTTGTAGCATTATTAATATTTTTTAGAAATTCTTCAGCATTATAATATTTAATTCCATTTTCTAAAATCTGTGTATTCCCATTATATATTACTGTTTTTTCTATTATTTGGCACTGATGAGAAATCTCAAAATCATCACAAAATTCTTCATCAATTAAATATTTATACTGGTTTTCAACAATTTTAGAACTACGTTTGATTTCATACACAATAGCTTTTTTTGTATCTGGATTAATAATGTATAAGTCAAATTCTCCATTTCCATTAAAATCTAATTTATTTACTTTCATTTTGGTAAGAGAAGAAGATTTAATTATATCTGTTCTAATTATATTTTCTAAAATATTTCCAACCATATCCTGATGAATTTTATCCAGAATTATTTGCTGTGTATTTGGGAATAATGCTTGATAATTAGAAGTATTTACAATTCCATCCATTAATATTTCTGCTAAACAATACTGCATACCTGGTTGGGTAAATATTATTTCTCCATTAGGCAGTTTTGTTAGTACATCGAGTTTAACCAAAAAATTAGTAATTAATTCTATATCACTTTCTTTAATATCATCAGCTTTTTCCATTTTTATCTGACTAATAATATAATCACAAATTTCTTTATCATCTTTCCATTTCGATAAAAGTAAAGCATCATTTTTATCTAATTCTTTTCTTGATTTTAATACTAAATCTTTAGCAGAACCGAATATATGTGATTTATTAAATATACATGTCATTACTTTTAATGAAAATTCTCTGGCTCTTATTTCAATAGTTTTATTTATTGCTGATTCCAAAGAATCACTTATTAGTAAATCATATAATCTTTTATATTCGATATTATTTCGTCCATTTTTAACACTTTTACAGATATTGGATATAATTGAAGTATTAGTATATTCTTCTAAACTATCTTCATCATTATAAATAGTTTTACCATCTGTTAATGTACCACCATATCTAATATAATCTTCTAAAGATTTTCCCAATAAATAATTATATTCAGCATATGGAATACAAGTTGTATGAATCAAATGTATTCTGTCATATAATTCAGAACCTTTTGAAAACAATATAGACGCACTATCTGTTCCTGCTATTACAATTTTCTTATCTGGATAATTTTCAGCAAGTGATGATGATAAATTTATAAAGTCTTCGATTTTTGTAACTTCATCAATGAAAATATATTTTTCTTCTAAGGCTTCTATTTCATTCTCCAATTCTAAATAATTATCAGCATTTGAACAATTTATATAAACACAGTTAGTAAAGTCCATATCCTGTATTGTCTGATACATTAATACAGATTTCCCAGTCCTTCTTAATCCATATAATCCACATATTTTTATATCTGTATCATCATTTAGGAAATTCAATAATTCTTTTTTACAAAATCTGCTTTTATTTCCATAATGCTTTGTAATAGAATTAAGTTTCTTTTGGATATAACCTTTTAATAATTCTTTTTTATATATTTTCATACAAATACCTCAATTATTTATAAAAAATATAGCACCTTTTTCAACCATAGCTTGCAATGCTCTCTTTACAGTTGATTCAGAGCACCCTAGCCACTCTGCCATACCACTACGAGTCATAGTCAGCTCTTCTATCCTATCAAAACCTTTTTCCCTTCAAACGCAAACCCATACTTACGAATATTCCTTGCCGAAACTCCTTTTGCAATCAGGTTAGCTTCATACAGCTTTTCTTCTATCTGAGCATGAGCGGCAGAAACAGTATCTGAAAGAGACTTCTCGTCATCCTGATCAAATACTTTAAACTCGAAAATAAATGCAAGCTTATTGTCTACATTTTTAGGCTCAATCATAACATCATAACGGCCAAACCCGCTTTCACGGTTGGAGGTAATGACATACTCTGATGCCAAATCCACAATAAGTCCCAATACAAATCCATGATAAAACCGCTCTGGCGCTTCATATGACGGACTATTTCCTGAATCAAAATAACTGAATGTTTTTAGTGCAATACTGTTCATGTACTTGTTCATTGACTTTATATCGTCAGCAAGAAGTGCTGTCACAAAGCCATTATAGTCTCTTTTTGCTGTCATGAACCATCCTTGCACCATGCTTCTAAACATTCGATACACTTCCAGGTTTGTAAGCTCAAGCTCATACATTGGGTCTTCATCCATCGTTACTTCATCCAGTTTATCAAATGAAGTCACCTTAAGATATCCGCTGGCTAATAACAGACTCCAAATCGCTTCCGGATTCTCATCAAGCTGATTATAGACAATCTGCTCATCAATTGGACAGATAATTCTCTTTCCTCTTAACAAGTCTTCGAAATTATTTTTAATGCCCGTATCCCCTTCTCGGATAAGCTTTCCCACAAGACCATTGCTACTTGTATTTGCCCAATATGTTCCTATTTTTCCTGTATCAATAAAGTTAAGTATTGACCATGGATTATAGATATCTCTAAAATGTCCAAAAGTGAATCCATCATACCATCGCTTTACATCATCTTTTTGATCATAATATCCAAATTCCTTAATTGATTCAAAAACCTCTTCTTCCGTAAATCCAAATGCTGTAGCATATTCATCTGATGTTGTTGTCACAACTTTCAAATTATTCAAATCCGAAAAAATAGACTCTTTACTAACTCTTGTAATTCCAGTCATTAAGCCTCGCTCAAGATATGGGTTTGACTTAAATGTTGAGTTAAAAAGACTTCTGGTAAATGCGACAAATTCATTCCAAAACCATGTAAATAGGCCTCCTGCATAGGAGTATCATATTCATCAAGTAATATGATTACTTTTTTGCCATAGTATCTGCTAAGATAATTAGACAAATTATAAATTGCTAATGTGGCAATTACCTCTGGCATATCGCCTTTTTCGTCTGTTATCCTGAGAAAATCCTTCTTCTCGTTATCCTTTAGAATATCACTTTCCATAAGAAACCAGTTGGCATTATAAACCTCTGCGATAAGGGCACAAATTCTTTGCTTTGCCGAAAGGTAGTCCTGCTCCTTTACGCCTGCGAAGGACAGACTTATTACAGGATATGTTCCCTGCAGGTTTCTGTATTTTTCATCTTCCCATATCGAAAGCCCCTCAAATAAATCTCCGCGGTTCTTGTGTTTTACAGAGAAAAAATGTTCTGCCATACTCATTGTAAGCGTTTTTCCAAATCTTCTTGGACGGGCAATAAGAGTTACTTCATCTCCACTTTCCCACCATTCTTTTATGAAGTTTGTTTTATCTACATAAAAATAATTGCCCTCTCTTAATTTATCAAATTGTTGTATTCCTATTGCAACTCTTCTTGACATATTGCCCTCCGAAAACAAAAATTCCGCTACACTATTTAATCTATAAATAGTATAGCGGAATTTATTGTTAAATACAATTTGTAAAGCTATAAAGAACTTATTCGTTTGTTTGCTCAAAATGCTGTAGTTCCTTTGACACTTCTGAAATATAACTATCCCTATTTGCTGTTACAATTTTAGAATACATTTCATTGCCATCTATATATCCTTTAGTATGGTATGTAATAGTTGCTAAGTCTGTATATCCTAATATTCCCGCATTTTCTTCATAAGTAATTGTATCACCAATTAAAACATTTATAAAACGTACTGGGTAGTATACTTTTGTTGTTTGAAATTTTCCATCCGAATTTGAAACCGTACCACTGTAAACTATAATTAAATTGTTATAACTCTTCACATAACCACTAGCATCTTTTACATTATTCATTATGTATCCTTCATATTTAAAATCAGATAATGAAGTATCAGTTTTATAGTTACTTGCAACATATGCTTTTATTGTATCCTCAGCCTCAGAATTTACCTCAGAGATAAAATCTTCTGATAAGTCATCATACTTTTGAGCATATTCCTGTAATCCACTAACAGTATACGTTTTACTTGTTTTCTCAGGAATTTTCCCCAAATTTTCTGCATAATAAGCCATATCTTTACCATTAATTGAAATAGTAACAGTATCTTCATTTTTAAGACCATTAACCTTATCACAAGAAAATGCATTTTTTTCTAATTCTTCTCCTTGATAATCAAACGAAACTTTACCATTTGGAGAAATTCCCGAAAATTCAACTTTAAGGTCTGAAAATGCGTCAAACTTTTCAATTTCTTCAAGGTCTGACACCTCATACTCTCCATCTTCAAATTCAACTTTGCAATTAAGAATATCGGTTAACTCATCACTTATTTCCCATGTATACTCAATAACATCACCATTTGATAGTTCATTTGTTTTATCAATCTTTACATTAACTGAGTTTTCAAGAGTCTCCATAGGTGTCATCATACTTAATAATCCACCATATCGTTTTCTTGCTGTATTTGTAAATGATATTTTTGAACCATATTTTTCTTCTATCTCATCCCAGTCAACCGAAACTTTTGCCGTTCCAAATTCATTATAACCATCTACTTCTACAGTAAGATACTTATCAAGTTTTATTGTTTTACCCGAATTAAGAGATACGCAAATAACTACAATCAATACCATTACTACTGCTGCAAGTCCCAAAGCAATTTTTAATGGTATCTTTTTTAATAATTTTCCAATTTGAAACTTTTCCTCATTACTAACATTATTTTCGAAATTATCTAATGTCTTTCCACACTCTCTGCAAAATTTTGCATCACTAGAATTTTCTACTCCACAATTTCCACAAAACATCTTCATTTACTCCTATTAGTCATTCTTTTTTCCACAATAAACACAAAATACAGAATCTGATTTTATCTCAGCACCACACTCATGGCAGAATTTATTATTGTTTATTACTTTATCCTCTTTATTTAACATTCTATCTGGAACTAAACTTCCACAGGATGAACAAAATTTACATCCTTGAACAATAGAAGCTCCACACTTTTGACATATCCCTATCTTATTTTGATTTATCGCTTCATTTTGTATATCATTTAATGCTTTTCCTAAGTTCTTCCTTATAATACATAAAAGGTCACTATCCATCTGTAACTTTTTAAATACAATTAATGCTGACAAAAAAATAATTAGCAACAATGAAATAATGTTAAAAACATACCACACTGTAGTGCTAAATTCACAATAGTTTTGTTCAGCAATTTCCTTAACAGTAACCCTGAATGCAATCCAAATAATGGTATCAATCACTGAACCAATCATAATAATAACAGAAGTTTTCTTATCATTATATTTTTTCACAATCAATAGTACTAAACCTGCAATTGGAATTAATAAACAAATTAGCATAAGTGGATGTGGGGCAACAATCCTCTCTCCATATGCATATACACCACCAACTGCAGTCATTACTCCAACTTTTACATATTGCCCAGAACACGAAACCAAAAAAGATGGACAAAAAACAAATACTGTACATAGTGCGCATAATGCTCTAAGTACATTTTTTATTGATAATTTTTTAACATTTTCATTCATTAAAACATTCCTCCAATTTTATCATTTGCTAATAATTTATAGTATTTATTCCTCCTTTCCCATAAAATGGACAAATTAATATCAAATACATACTTAAAGACTGATGAGAACAGAAATAATCTGTTCTCATCAGTCTTTGCAATGTATGCATTGCAATTATAGCATCTCTACAAACTAAAATCAATCTGTACTGCAATTTATTTATTGCAAATTAATGGAAAGAATTTTCAGATTGGAGTTTCAATGTCAAAAGATGTTAAAAAACAACAAAAACTCAAACAAGATATCCAAATTGGTTCAAAGATCCGAGAGCTACGATTACAAAACTGTCTAACTCAAGAAGAAGTAGTTGCACATCTTCAATTACAAGGGCTTGACCTGTCAAGAAGCTCTTATTCCCAAATTGAATGTGGCACATATAATATTCGTATATCAGAATTGAAAGCTCTAGTTCTATTATTTCATACAGATTACAATAGTATTTTTTCTGATCTTTAGAAACATATTTTTTTCATAACTGCACAAAATAATTAACACATAAATTTAGGAGGACAGAATAATGATTGACAATGTAACTCTCCCTCGTGCAGCTATGGATGAAATTCCGACACCAAAGGATGATGCTCTTTCAATAACAGGGCTTGTTAAAAAACGTGGACGTATCTGTGGATATCAGTTATCTGATAATAGAATTGTAAGCCGCGAAGAAGGCGTAAGTATGGCGAAAGCCGGCGAAATAAGGGGCGTTGGAATTGCCCATAAAAAAGATACTGTGTATTTAAAATCGCTTCCGGATGGCACAGAAGACAATAATCTGTCTTCCCTGCCAACCGTAAAGTCTTAAATTAAAATCAATCTAAAGGGTGTTTCTCATGTCAAAAGAAACGCCCTAATTATCTTTAGATTCAACAACAAGCATGATTCCATCTTCAAATTCAACACTTGCTTCATCTTCAGAAATTTCATTGCTTATTCCCAATGAATTAAATCCCGACATATCATAATGGTCTAAACAATACTTCATTCCTTTTATTGTAACTCCTTTTACGGAGCCCATAAAGGGAATGAGGGAAATATATTTTCCAAACTGTTCTTCTTTTTTAACTTTGAATGATTTATCAAACACTCTGATACGATTATATGAATCAAGCAATTGAATAGAGACATTATTCTCTATTCCAATTCCAAGAAGAGTAATATTTCCCATCACATGATCAAGGCGGGTTCCTGTTCCACCTAGTATAGTGATAGAATCTGCTCCCTGTTCAATTGCAAATCGTATTGCATACTCTGTGTCTGTATCATCTTTTTCCGGATTTAAAACATGAAAATCTATTAATTCATTCTCTTTGAAATATTCTAATACTTCACTATTAACTGAATCAAAATCTCCAACAACAACATCTGGTGTCAGATCTACTTTTCTAAAAAAATTCAAACCGGAATCTGCTGCTATTATTATTTCAAATCCACTATTCTTGATTAAGTCTACTGCAAAATCACAATCAATATTTCCACCCGATACAATTAAATGATTCATCCCCATACCTCTCTATTTTGTATTTAACTTTTGAAGGAATCTTTCTGTATTCTCTGCAATATCTCCATTGAATACAGCGCTTCCTGCTACAATAATATTTGCACCAGCACTTAAAATTTCCTCTACATTTTCAAGGCTAACGCCTCCGTCAACTTCAATGTCAACTTTATTGCCAGTGCGTCTTAAAAGGTCTTTTAATTCTCTTACTTTATCAATTGTATATGGAATAAGCTTCTGTCCACCAAAACCTGGATTAACTGTCATTATAAGCACCATATCAACCTTGTTCAAAATATTCTCAATAGTTGTCAATGAGGTTGCAGGATTAATTGCAACACCAGCAATAATTCCTTTTTCTTTTATTGCATCTATAGTTCTGTCAAGGTGTTTACAGGCTTCTACATGTACTGTAATAATATCTGCTCCCGCCTCTGCAAAATCATCAATATATCTGATTGGTTCCTCTATCATAAGATGCACATCAAAAATCCTGTCCGTGCATTTTCTAATAGATTTGATAACCGGAAGACCTACTGCAATACTTGGAACAAATTCCCCATCCATAACATCTATATGGACATACTGGGCTCCAGCATTATCAAGAATTTCAAGCTGTTCCCCTAATTTAGAAAAATCAGCCGATAAAATTGATGGTGATAAACAGTTCATAAACACCTCCTAAAATTTGCGTATATTCTTTAGTTCTTCATATAAAAGTTTGTAGTTTTCATATCTTACCTGACTGATTTTTCCCTCATCAAGGGCTGATTTAACTCCACAATCAGGCTCGTTAATATGACTACATCCCTGAAATCTACAATATGGTTCATATTCCCGGAACTCGGGATAACAAGTCCAAAGTTCTTCCTTTTCGAATCCCGGAACATCCATGGAACTAAATCCCGGGGTATCCATGATAAAACTATCTTTCATAACCGGAATGATTTCAGAATGTCTTGTTGTGTGTTTTCCTCTTTCAATCTTAGTACTTATCACTCCAGTCTCCATAACTACTCCATCCTGAAGCATATTGATTATAGAAGATTTTCCGACACCTGATGGACCAGCTACTGTAGCAGTCTTTCCTTTAAGAAGATTCTTTATATCATCAATACCTTCACCTGACTTGGTACTGGTAAAAAGTACATTATATCCAGCTGGTTGGTATATTAATTTTAAGTGCTCTATCTCATCCTGATTTACAAAATCTTTTTTATTAAAACATATTGTAACAGGAATATTCTGATACTCCATCATACATAAAAATCTATCCAAAAGATTAAAATTAGGATCAGGTTTTGCTGCCGCAAAAATTACAAGGGCCATATCAATATTAGCAACTGCCGGTCTGATAAGCTCATTCTTTCTCTCAAGAATCTTCTCAACATTGCCCTTTTTTTCCTGCTCGTCTATTACAGCAATCTCTACATTAT
>JAXJTU010000057.1:0-2741 GCA_036309425.1 Agathobacter sp. | reverse complement strand
GTAGAGGTAGTGGACGGATATAAATTCAATGATAACATACCGGAATGGAATGATGAGGGCACACTGACAAATGAAGAACAGGTGCTGATAGCCCAGGATAAGAAAGAGGTGAATCAGATAATGTCCACATATGTAGGAATTGTGCGTAGCGACCTGCGACTACACAGAGCATGGGAACGTCTTGATCTGCTTTACGAAGAGACAGAACATTTGTTCAAGCGTGTGAAGCCAACGAAAGACATATGCGAACTCAGAAATATGATAAACGTAGGTTATCTTATTACACGTCACGCCCTGGAAAGAAAAGAAAGCAGAGGACTGCACTATACAATAGACTATCCGAAGCACGCATACGATAAATGAAGAAAAGTATCTTCGGCACACTACTGCAACTGGAATCTGTTTTCCTGATTCTTACTGCCTCAGTCAGTTTTCTATATAATGAAAAAGACTGGTGGGTGTTCATGCTATGTGCCACACTGAGCTTTGTGATAGGTGCCATTACCATAAGCATAGGAAAATGGAAAGCAAGGCACAACAATGAAGACCAAGGCAAATACTTCTCAAGAGCAGACAGTTTCTTGGTAGTAACACTTACCTGGGTGTTATTCTCCATAATAGGCATGATTCCATACATAGTGCTGGAAAACATGAGTGTTACGGATGCCATGTTTGAAGCGATGTCTGGATTTACCACCACAGGAGCTTCGGTAATATCAGATGTGGACGGATTGAGCAATGGATTGAAATTCTGGAGATGCATAACCCAGTGGATGGGAGGTTTGGGAATAGTGGTGTTTACATTTGCTCTTGTACCTACAGGGGAAATGAGAAACAATAATATATTCTCTGCCGAAGCCACAGGAATAAGTCTGGATAAGTTCAGCCCTAAGATAGGAACAACAGCCAGAAGGTTGCTTCTAATATATCTTGTTCTTACAGGAATATGTGCTACACTGTACTACATAGGGCCAATGAATGCATTCGACTCTATATGTCATGCATTCACAACCACAGCAACTGGAGGTTTCTCAACACGTACGGCAAGTATAGCTTATTATAACTCTGCATACATAGAGTATGTGGCATCAATATTCATGCTTCTTTCAAGCTTGAACTTTGGCATGTTCTACTATGCCATTATACGAAGATGGGACATAATAAGGAATAACGAGGAAATGAATGCATTCATCAGGATTGTACTTGTGGCAGTGGTGGTATTCATGCTTCTCTTTAATTTCGCCTCTCATGTACCAGAGAGTCTATGCAAACTTCCTATAGGAATTGAAGAGCAATTTAGATCTGCACTTTTTCATGTTGCCACTATCATAAGCAGTACTGGATATGCAGCTACAAAGTTCGATTATGTTGCATGGGGTGATGCATATTTAATGCCTACACTTATACTGATGATTATAGGTTCGTGTGCCGGAAGTACGGCTGGTGGTATAAAGGTTGTACGATTCATAGTAGTATTGAAGGCTATAAGAAACGAATTCATCAAACAACTGCATCCAAGAGCTGTACTGGTGATAAACCTTGGCGGACGTGTAATGGAAAACGAAAGAGTTAAGCGCACATTGTGCTTCATTATCATATACATCATGATGATAATGCTTTCTATATCCATAATGACCATCTTGGGTATGGATTCAGTAACGGCATTTGGTAGCAGTATAAGTGCACTTAGCAATATAGGACCTGGTACTGGACTTACAGGCCCGGCAAGTAACTATGCCGAAATACATCCGGCTATAAAGTGGCTGATAAGCTTCTACATGCTCGTAGGTCGTTTGGAGATATATACCGTATTGTTCCTCTTAATGCCAAGTTTCTATAAAAAATAAAAAGAGTATGACATTGTTGCACGAATCACCCATATTCGGTCCTGTAAAAAGCAGAAGACTTGGAATATCACTTGGTATAAACGTTATGCCAGGTGATGGTAAATGTTGCTCATTTGATTGTGTATATTGTGAATGCGGCTTAAATAAAGATCATCGTCCAAAACAACCTCTGCCAACAGTAGAAGAAATAGAATGCAAACTTGAGGAAAGGCTGAAAAGTATGAAAACAAATGGAGAAGACCTTAATACTATAACCTTCTCCGGCAACGGTGAACCTACAATGCATCCCAAGTTTTCAGAGATAGTGGACAAAGTATTGTATCTGCGTGATGAATACTTTCCTAAAGCTAATGTAACGGTATTGTCCAATAGTACCCAAATACATCGTAAGGAAGTTTTTGATGCACTGATGAAGGTAGACAATGCAGTTATGAAACTGGACACCGTTTCTCCTGAATATATCAATATTGTTGACCAGCCTACTGGAAAATATGATGTCAATAATATCATAGAGTACCTTACAAAAATGAATGGGAAGGCTATTATACAAACCATGTTCATGAAGGGAAACATTAAGGATAAGGAAGGAAATTATACATCAGTGGATAACTGTAAAGACGAATATATTCAGCCATACATAAAAGCACTGAAAAAAATAAAACCTAAGCAGGTGATGATATACACTTTGGACAGAGAATGGCCTACTGAAGGATTGGAAAAGGTTAGCAATGAAACAATGGACGAAATAGCATTAAAATTACGAAATGCTAACTTTAATACAAGTGTGAGTTATTAAAAATTAGTTGATGAAATCCATATACACCATAGCAGTCATATTATCACTTATGTTCTGTTGTTCTGTAAATGCACAGGACATGGAGGACTATATGGTAG
>JAXJTU010000056.1:0-20171 GCA_036309425.1 Agathobacter sp. | reverse complement strand
GTAACTATTCAGAACCCCCATTAGCCCAATATGACTTCGGTATTACCGTTTAGTGCTTCTCGGATAGTTGTGAATGCATTAATTCCATGCTTTCTGGCTGTTCCAACGCAGCTCATTATTTTTAGATATTCATTTGCTCCTGATTCATTCCTAAAGCAGCCAGATACTTTGGTTTTTACTTTAACCATTCTAATATCTCGCTCTGCCTGGTTGTTATCAAATGGAACAGAGAAATCTTTTATAAATAGACAGACTGATTCCTTGTATTTATCCAGTCTGCAAATCAAATTTAATACTTTGTTTTTCTTCTTGCGACCACGCTTTTTAGGCGTTTCATCAGGAAGTGGATTTTCTTTATATGCTGTTTTGAGGATGCTATCATACTTCATATCGAATTTATGAAGATAATAATAACTTAATTCATCCTTATCGCTGATTACAGCTTTATCTTTTACCTTTTTCATTTCGAGAAGAAGGTTCTTAAAGCTTACAGCCCAGGTTTGCTCAGGGTGGTTTTCAATGATACCATTTAGTTCCCTAAGCAGATGAGCACAACAAATGGCATGTTTCACATCTTCATACTTCCAGTATGAAGCCCAGCAGTCGTGAACGATAATCCCTGTATAGTGCGGAAGAATTTCTGCTGCATCCATTCCTAAATGACCTCTCTTTTGATTTATGGTCAGATAGGTAAATAAGTTGTCTGAAGCATTATGAACCCACCATGTTTTACCGTCAACACGAGTTCCTGTTTCATCGCAATGAATAAGACCACGTTTAATCATTGTCTGACGTATTCTTTCATATGCCCCAGACATTGCATCCGCACATCTGGTTACCATGTTTTTTATGGTTCCTGTTGATAGTGGAATATTAAATACACTTGAAAGTATTTCGTGGGTACGATTAATGCTTACCGCACCTATGGTATTAAATGCAACAACCATAGCCTGCAGATTCTTGCCATACTGTACGGTTGCTTTTATGTCAGCTGGAAAAGAACCAGCCTTCTCACAGTTATGAAGTGGACAGTTTCTTACCACAATTAGCTGATGTGCTGTGACATTTACAGTTACTTCAGCATCAATTTCGTGACGAATCTCCTTGATACAGGCTTTGTCAAGACAGCTATCATGATAAGGGCAACTATCACAATCAGAGTGCATATGTGGTTCTATAATGTCAGGTTCAGAAATAACAGAAAGACATGTTCCATCGTGACCATTCTGAGCTCCCTGCTTCTTACCGGACTTCTGACGCAGACTACGATTCTTATTTACTGGTGGTTTCTTAAGTCCATCGCTTGAAGGTGGTTTCGAACTATTCTTGGAGTTTTTGTTAAGCTGCTCCTTAAGTTCTTTGATGGTGTGATTAAGCTCTTTAATTGTTTCGTTCATGTCGGATACCTGCTTTGTCAAAGCAGTATTCTGGTCCATTAACTGTTGAACGAATTCCATTGTAATATTAATAGGCAAAACGACCACCTTCTTTCCTTGATTTCTGTAGTATAATTATAACGAAAATCAAGGAAATAAGCGAATTGCAGGAAAAACGCTTATGGTAAAAATGACGGTGGATAAGTATTAAATTTTCAAGCTACAAAGGTATAAACTCATCAGAAAAGCAATGAAAATAGCTATATATGATGAAATATAAATGGATATTCAAAAAGCATTAACGACTTAATAAAATCTATGCTAAGATATCCACAAAACACTAAATAAAGGTTTAAAACAGAATTTTCAAAATCTCTGTTTTGCACAAAAAATTAATCAGAACCCATTAGGGGTTCTGAACAGTTACAATTATTTTTACAAATTTGCTTGGAAATAGTATATGTTTTTTTTATCCAAAAATTTCACAGTTTGCAATAGATGAATGTATTGTGTATACAATACGCATTATTATAATAGTAAGTATTATTTTTATGTTGAAATATAAATTAGTATTATATAATTGCGAAAAATTTTTTGAAGGAATACTTTATTCACTGCCATTAATTTTGTTCTATTTATTTTTTTGTGGACAAGCAATCAATTGGATATTTATAAAGCATTTTTGTTTATATATGCCAAAGATTAAAACAGTTTTTGGGATAAATTTTATTTCTTGTTTATTAGTCGGTATTGCAGAAGAACTGACTTATAGAGGATTAATCATTAATTATTTGTTGGAAAAGTTAGAGAAAAGTAAAAAAAATTACATATATGCAGGTATTGCTTCATCTTGTATTTTTTCAATAGGTCACTTTGGTATATTTTTTATGGATGAAGCTGATATCATAATGATGATTATGACATTTGTAATAACTTTTATGATTGGATTTTATTTTGCAGTAATATATTTAAAGACAAATAATTTGTTATTTATATCAATATTACATTGGGGATGGAATTTTACAAGTTTTTGTAATTGGCAGATGGCAAAGAATAGATATAGGTATACAGGTGAAATAAAATTTTATTTGTATCAGTTTATTGTAGCTCTTATCATGGGGGGTATTTCAATACTTATTTTATATAAAAATCCAGCTGAACAATTTTTGAAATCATGTAAGAGTCTAGCAGTTTTGCATAGATGATCTTTTGATTTTTATGGGGAAAAAGGACATTTCATGGGGAAAAAATGACGTTTCATGGGTTTGTTGTTGTAAGTAGGTATAGTGATATATATAATTGAGGCGAATATAAAGGGGGAGAGTATGAGAATGTTTTCATGTAGGAATTGTAAAAATTTGTTGTGGTTTGGGGATAATATTTTTAAGGGTATAATTTTAGGAGTATGTATGAAAGTTAAGAAAGTGTTTATAGCAACAATAGTATGTTTGGCAATAGCTTTTTTTCTAAATATGTTTTTAGGTGCACTTGTACATTTTTGTCCAGGCATAATGAATGTGCCAGAATTACCTTGGATTATTACAGGGATAATGGGATTGTTAATTGCAATACTGATTTTATTTTTATGTAGATATAAAATTAGTATTTTTAACAAAAAGAATATTGTAGCAGGATTAATATATTCTTTACCATTGTTTCTTTTTTCATTCTATTTTTGTTGCAGGGCAATAAATTGGATTTTTGGAGAGCATTACAGCATATACTCACCAGAGATAAAAACTGTATTTGTTATGAACTTATTATCATGTTTTATGGTTGGAATTTATGAGGAATTATTGTTTAGAGGTTTTCTCTTAAATTATTTATTATCTGGTTTGGAAAAGACTAAAGGTAATTATGTATATGCAATTATTGTGTCTTCTCTGATTTTTGGGCTAAGTCATATTTTTATTATCTTTTTTTATGAAGATATATTATATTATCAGATATTAACTATCGTATTAGCAATACCACTTGGTTTCTTTTTAGCAGTGATTTATTTGAAAACAAAAAGTTATATATTAGTAGCAATATTACATTTTTTATGGAATTATACGAGTTTTTGTGATAATCAGATGTCGATGAATCGTTTTACTGTTTTGAGTAAATATGATTTTACAAATTATCAAATTCCAATATTAATTATAATGACTATTATTGCAATAATAGTTTTACTTAGAAGTTCAGTTGATGAATTGGAATTATAATAATTACAAGCATGTAAAGTATTAGAGAGGGTTGAAATATGATTTATAATTGGAAATTAAGAAATGAATTAGATGATCATGTGATGGATGCAAATATTATGCGTTCAAGACAAGATAAAGTAAATAGTAATGAAATAAAACATAAAAATGATTCGGGTTTTTCGCCAAGAACCTGGAAGGTAATTAAGTTTGTATATATAGTATTAGGAATTGTATTTCTATATTTGATATACAGTGTATTTGGATAAGGGAATTTACAGTTTTTAAAATATACTCTTGTATTGATTCACATATGATTATATAATAAGCAAAAGCAAACATTTTCTTAAACGAGCAGACAATGAGTTGCATAATGTAATCTGATGCGCGGAGTATCTTAATCATTGTGGTGCGTATACAATTCTTAGAACATATATTTAAATATCCTGAAAATCTTGCTTTTATTTCCAATTAATTAATCAATTAATTTTATAAATGCAGGAGTTCATGATATCACTGTGACCAGCTCCTGCTGATACAAAGGAGGAGTAATTTATGAGTAATGGTAACCGTGAGTTTAAAAGTGATGTTTTTAGTATGTTGATGGAAATTAAAAAATATGCCATGTCGGTATATAATTGCCTAAATGATACTAATTTTACTAATTTAGACGATTTAGAAGTTCATACGCTGGACAAGGGTGTTTCTCTGACTGTTCGAAATGATGCAGCATTCGTGGTTGATGCATCATTAAGTATATACGAGCACCAATCCACTGTTTGTCCCAATATGCCAGTAAGAAACTTGATTTATTACACGACGATTGTAAGTAAACTTCTGAAGAAAAAGAACATTTATGGAAAGAAACTGATAAAAATTCCTATTCCCAAATTTGTGGTTTTCTACAACGGTGATGAGGAACAGCCGGAAGAATACGACATGAAATTGTCTGATGCGTTTGAGAAAGAGACGGATAATCCAGAGCTTGAATTGGTTTGCAAAGTGTACAATATTAATTTTGGAAAGAACAAGGATCTTCTTGACAGATGTCCGGTTTTAAAAGAATACATGATTTTTGTCGGTTATGTTAGATTATATCTCAAAGAGTATGGCTATGAAGATTTAGAGAAGGCAATTAATCAGGCGATTGACAGATGTATTCAAGAAGATATTCTTGCTGACTTTCTGAAGGAGAATAGAGCTGAGGTGGTAAAAGTGACACAGTTAGATTATACTTTTGACAGACAGATAACTATGGAACGTGAAGAAGCAAGGGAGGAAGGAAGAGCTGAAGGAAGAGAGGAAGGAAGAGCCGAAGGAAGAGAGGAAGGAAGAGCCGAAGGAAGAGAGGAAGGAAGAGCCGAAGGAAGAGAGGAAGGAAGAGCCGAAGGCGAAGCTCTTGGAACACAGCAGGAAAGAGAGAAAATTGCAATAAAAATGATAAAAGTGAACAAACCATTAGAAGAGATAATGGAGTTTACTGAACTTCCAATAGAAAAGATAAACGAACTTACCCAAAAAATTAAAAGATAAAATCATTATAAAGATAAAATGTCTGGAAAAATTGGCCGGGCATTTTATTTATAAAAAATATGATAAACGATTGACATATAAAAAATATGGTGCTATTATACAGATAAATCGCAAGAAGCCATAAAGCGATATTCTTCCCTGGAGCCATTGAATATAGTGGCTCCTATAATAAAGTATATAAGTAAAGATATTTATGAAGACAAAATTTTAATATATGTAATTATTTTTAGGAGGATAAGAAATGTCGGTAGTAGAAATTTTAAGCAGTATTGATAATGGGGCATGGAGTGTACCAGAAATCACAGCGGATATCCCACACGGAGATATGCCAGGCGATAAGGTTGAAATCGGAGAGTCACACATTGAAAAGGCAAAAACTATTTTCCCAGAGCTTGTAAAGCTTGTGAAGGAAGTTGTAGAGAATAGAGATTCACAGAGAGCAGTAATTACAGTTTGTGGAGGTTCTGGTGTAGGAAAATCAGAAATCGCTTCACTTTTATCATACTTTTTTAATCAGGCAGGAATTGGAAGCTACACACTTTCAGGAGATAACTATCCTAGAAGAATTCCTATGTACAACGATGCTGAGCGACTTAAGATTTTCCGTGAGAGTGGACTACTTAAGATGGTTCATGATGGAGTATATACACCAGAACATTTTGAATTCGTACATGAGCTTCAGTTAAAGGGTGAGGATGCAAATAAGGATTATATCAAGGATAACGAATGGTTTGCATCATATATAAATGGTGGAATCGAGGGACTTAAGGGCTATCTTGGAACACCAAATGAGAGTAATTTCAAGCAGGTTGAAGATATTCTTGATCAGTTTAAGGCTGGAAACAATGAGATTTACCTTAAGAGAATGGGAAGAACAGATACAGAGCTCTGGTTTGAAAAGGTAGACTTTAGTAACATCAACATTTTAATTATCGAGTGGACACACGGCAACAGTGACTGCTATGAGGGAGTTGATGTGCCAATCCTTTTAAATAGTACACCGGAAGAGACACTTGCACACAGAAGAGCCAGAAACCGTGATGGAAAAACAGATAGTCCATTTACAACAAGAGTTCTTGAAATTGAGCAGGGAATGCTTCACAGCCAGGCTCACAAGGCAAAGATTATAGTATCAAAGAGTGGCGAGCTTTTGACATTTGAACAGTACAGCCAACTTATGGATGGCCAGTTTTAAAGAGAAAAATCTAAAGAAATAGGGATTGTTAGTAATAGTGAGGATATTATCATGATGAATGCAAATAATGGACCAATGCTCAATGCTTATCCGGACAGCATGGGTGGCAAGATGGAGGACATAGTTCGTTTCCTTCAGAAACCTGAGATGAAAGGAGTATTCTCTTCTTTCTATATTCTTCCAAGCGTGTTTAACACAGACTTGGACAGAGGATTTTCTGTTGTAGACTATACACTTAATACAGAGCTTGCAAAGCGTGAGGATATTCAGGCAATAAGCGACCTGGGAATCGACTTAAAGCTTGATTTTATCTTAAATCATGCATCAGTTCTTTCTGAGCAGTTTCAGGATATTATAAAGAACGGTGATGCATCAAAATACAGGGACTTTTTCATTGATTGGAATAAATTCTGGGACGGATGCGGTCAGATGACTGAGGATGGATACATTCAGCCAGACGAGGAATACATTAAGGACATGTTCTTCAGAAAGCCCGGGCTTCCAATACTTATGGTTCGTTTCCCGGATGGACGTAATGTGCCTTACTGGAACACCTTCTATCAGGAGGTTAAATATCCAGTACTTGACGCACAGGATGTTATGGCTGTTGCCGGTGTACAGTACAGCCGAGCTTCAGTTGTCGCAGAACTTGTTAATACAGAGCTTGCAGCAGGTAAGACACCAGCAGAGATTGACTGGTCAGCTTACACAGATGTTAAGGATGCAGTAGTTGAACTTCTTGAGTCTAAGAGAAAATACCTTGGACAGATGGACTTAAACATTAAGTCACCATTAGTTTGGGAGTTCTATGAAGATACACTTAAGAAACTTTCAGATTACGGCGCAAAAATCGTAAGACTTGATGCCTTTGCTTATGCTCCAAAGGAGCCGGGTGAGAAGAACTTCTTAAACGAGCCTGGTACATGGGAGCTTCTCGAGAAGGTAAGACAGCTCGCAGATAAATATAATCTTGAGCTTCTTCCTGAGATTCATGCAAGCTATGGCGAGAAGAATTACGAGATGATTTCACAGAAGGGCTACATGACTTATGACTTTTTCCTTCCAGGACTTATCATCGATGCTATCGAGGGTAAGAATGGTGATGTGCTCAAGGCCTGGGCTGATGAGCTAATGGAAAAGGATATTCACGTAGTAAACATGCTTGGATGTCATGATGGTATTCCGCTTCTTGACCTTAAGGGACTCATCCCTGAAGAGAGAATCCAGACTCTTATCGATACCATTGTAGAAAGAGGTGGATTCGTCAAGAACCTTCATGGACAGAAGAATGTTTACTATCAGGTTAACGCGACTTATTACAGTGCCCTTGGTGAGGACGACAAGAAGATGCTACTTGCAAGAGCTCTCCAGCTTTTCATGCCTGGAAAACCACAGGTATGGTATCTTGATTTATTTGCTGGAAAAAATGACCATGAAGCTGTTAAGAGAGCCGGAGCAGGTGGACACAAAGAGATTAACCGTACAAATCTCACAACAGAGCAGATGGATGCTCTTCTTGAGACAGATGTGGTTAAAAAGCAGCTTGAGTTGCTGACTCTTCGTGCCAGCGATCCTGCATTTGCATTTGACTCAAAGCTTACAGTAACAAGCAATGACGGTCTTATGCATTTTACATGGGAAAAGGATGGAAATGTGGCAGAGCTTGATGCTAACCTCAATGATTATTCATTCTCAATTAAGACATCTGATGGACAGATCAGAGCTTACTAATTATTTTCATACAATACAATAGAGGACTTCTTACCTCTTACATTCAAAAACTTACCTCTTGGTGTAAAAGTATTTACATCAGGAGGTAGTTTTTTTATACTCAGAAACATAAAGGAGTCACGCAATGAAGATACGAATGGAAATTGATGAAAACATAGATGAAGATGAAATCGTCATTAAATGCAGGTCACTAAGTGATGAGATTATATCGCTACAGCGCCAGATATCAGAAGCAGTAAATCAAAAGCTGCAGCTTCATGTGGCAAAGGGCGATAAAGAATATTTTATTACACTGGAAGAGATATTATTTCTTGAAACGGCAGACCAGATGGTAGCAGTCCATACCAGTGATCAGATATATGTTACAAAACAGAAATTGTATGAGCTTGAGGAACTGCTTCCGGGAAGCTTTATGAGGGTATCAAAATCAACAATAATTAACACAATCATGATACGCTCAATTCACAAAAACATAACCGGAGCAAGCGAAGTGGAATTTAGTGGTACAGTCAAAAAAGCTTATGTATCACGAATGTACATAAAAGCTCTTATGAGTAAATTAGAAGAAAAGAGGATAAAAAAATGAAAGACAGAAAAAGCGTAATTTGGGGCATTCTATTAATTTTGCTGGCATTGTATGTAGTTGTTAATAAACTGGGATTATTTATTGATCTTCCAGTGGTATCAATACTTTTAAGCGTATTATTCTTATATTTCATCTATGACGGAATCGTAAAAAGAAATTTCTTTGAAATCTTTATTCCTATGGCGTTGATAGCCTGTATGTTTGACGACCAGATTTCTTATGTAGTAGGTGATGCATTTTATAGACTTACACCATGGACATTATTATTCGTTGCAGTACTTCTTTCAATTGGATGTGATATGATTTTTAAAAAAAAGGATAATTACAGCATACCCCAGAAAGAGTTCAGAGGAACTTTTGTTGAGGATGTATCAGACAACGGATTTGTAAAGATTGACAGTGCTTTTGACGGTGCAACAAGATATGTCAACAGCCCATGCTTTGAGAGAGCACAGATTCATAACACATTTGGAAAAAATACAGTATATTTTGATAATGCCATTATGAAAAACGGTAATGCATTAATCGAAGTGGAAAACAGCTTTGGACAGACCGTTTTGTACATTCCAAAAACCTGGAGAGCTGACGTAGTAAGAGACTGTTCTTTTGGTAATGTAAAGATTTACGGAAGTGGCAATGCGGATATGGACGCGCCATATGTAAAAATCAGGGCTGAAGTAGCTTTTGGTGATGTAGAGATATACTTTGTATAAAATCTGAGAACCTGTTTAAATAATATTTCCCTCCCAGGCGGATATGAGAAATAATAAAACTCATTCTACCGAGGAGGGATTTTTTTGTTGACAAGGCCGAGTCTTTATAGTATTTTGATATTAACAAAAAGATAATAACATAATATTAAAAAGGAGGAGCGTAAATGACGAAATATAAACCTTGCAACAAAGAAGAACAAGAATTTCTGCAGGCATACAATCCAAATGAGTTTCCACAGGTTGCAGTTACAGTAGATGCAGTTATATTCGGAGTCGAAAAAGATAATGCAGAAAATTACCGCAAATTAGATGAGCAGTCAATTAAAGTATTACTTGTAAAAAGAGATGATTATCCATACAAGGATTGTTACAGCCTGCCTGGAGGATTCGTTTTGCCCGGAGAAACATTTGAAGATTCTTTGCAAAGAACATTAAAGAAAAAAACTGGCCTGACGAATATTTATAGCGAACAGTTATATACATTTGGGGAGGTAGACAGAGATCCAAGAATGAGGGTAATAAGTTGCGCGTACATTTCGCTACTAGACACAAAAAAAGCAAAGATAAAGGATGCCACATGGGTGGATATAAATCAAATCAAGGAGCTAAAGATGGCATTCGACCATCAAAAAATCATTGAGGAGGCAATCAGGCGTTTGCGCGGAAAAATCAATTATACTGACATTGTGTTTCATATGATGCCGGAGGAGTTTACAATAAGCCAGTTGCAGCAGGTGTATGAAATGATACTTGGCGAAAAACTTCTAGCGCCTGCATTTAGAAGGACAATTTCAGATAAATTAGAGGATACGGGAAAGATGACCGGCAATGCAGGGCATCGACCATCAAGGCTTTTTAGATATGTGAAGGGAGAATAAGTATATGGAAAAGTTAATTAGCGTTTTGAAAAGAGAATTTTCAGGTTGGAAAAAGTGGCAAATCATATGGCTTATTTTTGCAAATGCTATCATTCTTGGGGTTTCAATGTATTTAGGAGATACAGCAATTGGAATCCTTGCATCAATGACCGGCGTCACTTGTGTAATTTTGTGCGGAATGGGAAAAGTATCCAACTACTTTTTCGGAACAATCAATGTTTTATTGTATGCATTTGTTGCATGGAATGCTAAATACTATGGGGATGTAATGCTCAACCTTTTGTATTACTTCCCAACCAATATCATCGGATGGGTAGCATGGACAAAGCATATCGACAAAGAAAAAAATGAAGTATATAAGAAAAGAATGACATGGAAACAGGATTTTGTTTTGGCAGTAATCAGTGTCTTTGGGGTTCTTGCTTATAGCTACATATTAAAACTATTAGGAGGAAATCTGCCGATTGTCGACAGTATGAGTACCGTATTTTCCGTAATTGCACAGATACTTATGATAAAGCGTTTTATGGAGCAATGGGTAATCTGGATTATTGTAGATGTCGTATCTGTCATAATGTGGATTGCAGCTTTTTTCAACGGTGGCGAAAGCGTAGCAGTACTCATTATGTGGTCAGTATTTCTGGTAAATGCAGTGATTATGTTTGTAAAATGGCTCAAAGAGTCTAAGTCTGATGTTACAATGCAGGAGGAAAAAACATGGTAAACGGAAAAAAATATAAAGTAGGTATGTACGGAGGCTCATTCAATCCTTTACATCTGGGACATCTCGAATGCATAATAAAGGCCGCAGCTTTGTGTGATGAATTGTTTGTTGTTATATCCTATAGAAATCATGTAAGTGATGTGGACGTGAAAGTAAAAATCCGGTGGGTATATCAGCTTACAAAGCATTTAGGAAATGTGAAGATTATAACGCTTGAAGATAAACTTACTAACAAAGAAGATTATACAAAGGAGCTATGGCAGCCTGACTGTGAATATGTAAAAAAACAAATCGGAAAGAAAATAGACGTTGTCTTTTGTGGAAGTGATTATGATAAACAAAGCTTTTGGAACCTGTGTTATCCAGAGAGTGAATTTGTTGTATTCCCACGCTCAAAATATAATTCGACCGCGATTAGAAAGGACATATACGGGCATTGGGAATGGATGCCACAGATTGTACGGTCACATTATGTGAAAAAAGTCTTGTTAATCGGCGGGGAGAGTGTTGGAAAATCTACACTGACAATTAATCTTGCGAATTATTACAATACAAATTATCTTGAGGAAGTCGGTAGGGATTTATCAGAATTATCCGGCACGGATATTTATATGTTGTCAGACGATTTTACAAGAATACTGCTTGAACATAAAGCAAAAGAAATGCGCTTAATCGAGCAGAGTAATAAAGTGTTGTTTGAGGATACAGATTGTCTGATTACAAGATTTTATATGGGCTTTTTGAATGATAAAAAAATAGAAGATAATGCGAGGCTTGCAGATGCAATCGCTAAACTGAATTCCTATGATCTGATTCTGTTTTTGGAACCAGATGTGACCTGGGTTCAGGACGGAGACAGGAGTGAGGTGATTGCTTCAGACCGTATCAAATATAGTGAGCAGATAAAAGCGTTTTACAAGGAACATGGATTTAATTTTCAAACAATTAAGGGTGATTATGTGAGGCGTTTTGAACAGGCAGTTGCCGCAGTTGATGACTTGATTAAATAGTAAAAGATATGGAATAAACTGAAAAATTATATGGAAAATATTGGGAGGACGAATGTCAAAGATTGCCCTTCGAGAATGTCAAAGATTGCCCCTCGAGGGTTGACAGAACCCCGCATATTTGTTAGCATTTAAGAGTAAAACTGATGATTGGGAGTAGTATGTATTCTGGAAAGTGACAGAGAGCCGGAAGTGCTGAGAATCCGGTACTGGTAAGGGATATGGAATGGACCCATGAGGGCAGCCCGAACAGAGTTGACAGTAAGAAAATAGGGATTGTCAATGATTAGTAGGCGTTGACGGCATCAACCCGTTATGTTGAAGGCACATGATAGTGTGTGGTAACTTAGGTGGCTAGAGAACAGAGCGCTTCTATCCTTGAGGATGGAAGCGTTTTTAATATTGGAAAAGAGTTCTATTATTCTATATATTAAAACGCTGTGCGACCTAGATTTCCTCACATGAACAATTTTAGGAGGAAAGAAAATGTCAAAGATTATTTTAACAGGAGACAGACCAACAGGAAGATTACATGTAGGTCATTACGTAGGATCACTTAGAAGAAGAGTAGAGTTACAGAATTCAGGAGAGTTCGACCAGATTTATATTATGATTGCGGATGCTCAGGCACTTACAGACAACTTTGAGAATCCGGAGAAAGTTCGCCAGAATATCATCGAGGTAGCACTGGATTATTTATCAGCAGGACTTGATCCTACTAAGTCAAATTTATTCATACAGTCACAGATTCCAGAGCTTACAGAGCTTACATTTTTCTATTCAAATCTCGTGACAGTTTCAAGATTACAGCGTAATCCAACAGTTAAGAATGAGATTAAGCTTAGAGATTTTGAGACAAGTATTCCAGTTGGATTTTTCACATATCCAATCAGCCAGGCAGCAGATATTACAGCTTTTAAGGCTACAACAGTACCAGTTGGAGAAGACCAGCTTCCAATGATTGAGCAGACAAGAGAAATTGTTCGTAAGTTTAATTCTATTTACGATGAAGTTCTCGTTGAGCCTGATGTACTTCTCCCAGATAATAAGGCTTGCTGCAGACTTCCAGGAACAGATGGGATGGAAAAGATGAGTAAGTCACTTGGTAACTGTATATATCTTGCAGATACTGAGGAAACTGTTAAGAAGAAGATTATGGGTATGTATACAGACCCTACACACATCCAGGTTTCTGACCCAGGACATGTAGAGGGGAATCCGGTATTTACTTACCTTGATGCATTCAGCAAGCCGGAGCATTTTGCAGAGTATCTTCCAGAGTATGCTAATCTTGATGAACTTAAGGCTCATTATGAAAGAGGCGGACTTGGAGATGTTAAGATTAAGAAGTTCTTAAACAGCGTAATTCAGGAAGAGCTTGCTCCAATCCGTGCAAGAAGAGCTGAGTATGAGAAGGACATCCCGGCTGTATATGAAATTCTCCGTAAGGGAAGTGAAGTTGCAAGAGCAACAGCTGCACAGACTCTCTCGGAGGTTAAGCGCGCAATGCAGATTAATTACTTTGATGATGCAGAGCTTATTAAGGCACAGAGCATAAAATATTCAGGAATTGAAGAATAGAATGTCAGTAATTATTTATATATAGAATAGACAGAAATATATAAGGATGATTATATTTTTCAAAAGCATAAAATATAAAGATTAGGTAAAATGATAAAAGTAAGGAGGGCGCGACGTGGTTAAGTATTATAGAACTGACGATAGATTAATCCATGAGGTAGACCAGATAGATAACGGAGTATGGATACAGATGACTAACCCCAGTGTTGCAGAAGGTCAGCTTATTGCCGATGCTTTAAACGTCGACATTGAGGACATCCTTGCTGCACTCGATGAAGAGGAAAGCTCACGTATTGAACTGCAGGACGGATATACACTTATATTAGTGGATATTCCAGCGACTGAGATTCGACATGACAAGGAGTCCTATACGACAATTCCTCTAGGCATAATAATTACAAGTGACGAGATAGTCACAATCTGTACAGAGGATACTCCGGTGCTTCAGGCATTTTTGAATAACAGGGTAAAAGAATTTTCGACTAAGAAAAAGTTAAGATTTGTTTATCAGATTCTGTACAGAATCTCAGTTTTATATCAGAGTGATCTTCGAATTATCGATAAGATGCGAACAGAAATTGAAGAGCGAGTTGGCGAGGACACAGAAGAAGAAGACCTTATCGCGTTACATGAGCTTGAGTCTACACTCGTATACTTTGCGACCTCGCTCAGAGCAAACGGAAATGTGCTCGACCGACTCACCAGATATAAGAGACTTGAGCAGTATCCTGAGGATAAGGAGCTGCTTGGCGATGTTATCGTCGAGAACAAACAGGCCATTGAGATGACAAGTATTTACCGTGATATTATAAACGGAACAAGAGAACTGATGTCTTCAGTTATCGATAACCGACTTAACAACGTAATGAAGATTCTTACATCGGTTACAATTGTGCTTGCTATTCCAACACTTATTTCAGGTTTATACGGAATGAACGTTAATGGTGCGGGAATGCCTTTTGCAGATTCGGTATGGGGATTTGCCATAGTATGTGTAATAACACTGTTTATCTGTATCATTTCACTATTGGTATTGCGTAGAAAGAAGATGTTATAAATAAGCACTATTCAGGAAGGATAATTTATGTGGATTGCAGATAATTGGAAAGACTATCAGGTAATAGATTGTTCAGCTGGAGAAAAGCTGGAACATTGGGGCCAGTACACACTGGTCAGACCAGACCCACAGGTAATCTGGGACACACCAAAGAAGGAAAAGGGCTGGAAAAAAATGAACGGCCATTACCACAGAAGTAAAAAAGGTGGCGGCGAATGGGAATTTTTCGATTTGCCAGAAGAGTGGTCAATTAATTATAAATTGCCTATTGGAAAAGAACTTACATTTAACTTAAAGCCATTTAGCTTTAAGCATACAGGTCTTTTCCCGGAGCAGGCTACAAACTGGGACTGGTTTTCAAAGCTTATCGCAGATAAAGTGGCAACAGGCAAACAGGTAAAGGTACTTAACCTTTTTGCATATACAGGTGGGGCAACACTTGCGGCGGCAGCGGCAGGAGCGCATGTTACACACGTAGATGCGGCAAAGGGCATGGTTGCCTGGGCAAAAGAAAACGCAGTATCGTCAGGACTAGGTGATGCACCAATCAGATGGCTTGTAGATGACTGCGTTAAGTTTGTTGAGAGAGAAATAAGACGAGGAAATAAGTATGATGCGATTATCATGGATCCGCCATCATACGGAAGAGGTCCAAAGGGTGAAATCTGGAAGATTGAGGAGTCAGTTTATCCATTAATCAAGCTCACTACACAGATTCTTGTTGATGAACCTTTGTTTTTCCTTGTAAATTCATATACAACAGGGCTTCAGCCGGCAGTACTTACGTACATGATAAGCACTGCGTTAAAAGGTTTTAAAGGGGATGTAGAATCACAGGAAATCGGACTTTTGGTATCATCAAATGGTCTGGTTCTTCCATGTGGAGCCAGTGGTAGATTTCAGGGGAAGTAAAATTAAATGAAAAGTATTCCGATTGATTTAAACAAAGAGAATATGATATCTACTTTTGCAACTGAGGAGTTTTATGAATCCTGGAAAGTGTTTATAAGAGAGCTTTTGCAAAATGCAATCGATGCATGTGAAGCAAGAGATGCACTTGAGAAAAGCTGGGGAGCAGAATTTCTTGAATATGAACAGGCAAAAACGCTTAGTGAGATTCGAAAAAATTATGCACCCAAAATAACTATTTCATATGATTCAGTTTCAAAACTATTTTCGATTGAAGATAATGGTATTGGAATAAGTGTCAGTGATTTGGAAAAATATGTTGCAAATGTCGGGAAGAGTTATTATGACAGTGAAGATTTCTATGGACAAAGACTGAATTTCCAGGCTATCTCAAAGCATGGACTAGGGCTTTGTTCATGTTTTATGATTTCACGTGGTATATTGATTGAATCCAGAAAAGACAGCAGTATAAACACAGCATGGAACATGTCAAATAAACAGTCGCTTGAGCCGATTATGGCAAAATGGCTTGGAAGCAACAACTCGATTGAATATGTTACTGGAAACAGAAAGGAATCAGGAACAAAGATTTCTTTGCCGGTTATTGCTGAATATTCAGGCAAAATTACAATGGATTTTCTGGTCGAAAGCGTCAAACATTATTTAATGTACCAGCCGATACCAATAACCATAAAATATGACGATGAAGAAACGGTTTTATACCAGCAGAAGATGAACTGGAGGTTTCCACATACTGAAGTGATTGGAACGACAGTAATTCAGGTGGATAACGAGCTTCTGGAAGGATATATTGCAATTTATACAGAAAAGCAGAAACATCTATTCGGTGATTCTGAGATTTTTCAGCAAAATATCCGGGTGACAGAACATGTTGAGACATTAGAGCTTAAACCAAAATGGATAGAAAATTTTACATATCAGCTTAACATCAAAAAGCGTCTGCTAAACATGAACCTTGCAAGGACAACAGCGGCAAAAGATGAAAATTTAAGAATTCTGCGTCAGAGAATAGGCCAGATAGTAATAAATCATTTTAATAAATCTGCTCCAACATTAGGACAATATCTTTCAGATGGAAGAAAACTAATACTTACCCGTTTTGAGCAGGAAAATGACCTCATAAGCCGTGCAATTATGCTAAGGGTATTCTTCAAGGGTAAAGATGTTGAAGTGCCTTTAAAGACCGTTATACAAGGTTTAATAGGCAGCAAGATGCGAATAGCTGTTATTTCAAGAGATTTGTTCAATTATTACAGGACTGGATATGCATATAGTTTTAACAAATTTGCAAATAAATATGATTTGGCAGTTTTTGAACAGAATGCAAGAATGTTCATACAGTTCATGACACCATATATTACGCAGATGAGATATGTTATTGAGGATACACCTGGAGTTATCTATACCGATATCTCGGCTGATATGACATACAAAAAAGAAATATCTGAGTATAGGGATAAAGTACAGTTGCAGCCTGACGGCTGTGACATGCCAAATGTTTTTTGCCTTGTATCGAATGAGCTTACTTCGCCAATGGAGATTATACTTAATCCATACAATCGAAATGCAAAGATATTGCTTGATGGAGAGTGCTATGAGAAAGTAAGGCGATTTAAGGCAGTCATAGTTGAAAACATAAAACAGCGAATTCTTGGAAATCTAAAGAACTGGCACAAAATAATAGATTTTGGTGGAGAGTGTATAGACGAATATAAATCATCAAAGGCCTTAAGTATTAAATCTGTATGGTGTCTTGAAGATGGATTTGCAGAGTCAATAAATAAATTGATAGAGAAGACTTTTACACCGAGAGAAATTACACAATATGGATTAGCAAGATTGTATTTTACAGACGATGATTTTATAAGCTGGTGGTGTCCGCCAAGATAGTGATATTCGATAAATCAGACAGGAGTATTATAGATGAATAAGGATTTAGAGATTATTGAGTTGGATGAAAGTATTTCAAATGAAATAAATTCAAATGAGACCAATTTAAATAAAAACAAATTAAATGTAAATAAGACAGATAGTGACAAAATGAATCACATTGATGTGGAAAAGGAAAGTGAAAAAAATAGTAAGGAACAAGGAAACGGTGAGCAGATTAGTACATCAAAAGCCATATTAAGGGAAATACTAAGCTGGATACTAACATTTGCAATCGCTATAGGCGCCGCCTTTTTCATAAAAAGCTTTATAATAATAAACGCCACAGTACCTACAGGTTCAATGGAAAACACAATTATGCCAGGCGATGATTTAATAGGTTTCAGACTTGCCTATAAATTTTCAGAGCCTAAGCGTGGAGATATAATCATTTTCAAATATCCGGATGATGAGACACAGAAATATGTAAAGCGTATTATTGGATTACCTGGTGAGACGGTAAGAATAGAAGATGCAAAAGTATATATTAATGATTCAAAGGAGCCATTAGAAGAGCCTTATCTTCGTGATGAATGGGTTGAAATGACAGGACCATTTGAGTATGAGATTCCAGAGGATTGTTATCTTGTACTAGGAGATAACAGAAATAATTCAAAGGATTCAAGATACTGGGTTAATTCGTTTGTGACAAAGGATGAGATAATAGGAAAAGCCTCATTTATTTATTTCCCATTTAACAGATTTGGATCTTTGAATTAAGATAGGTTAGAGAGTTTTTAATTTACTTATATTTAGGAGGATAAAAAAATGCCAGAAAACAGTAGTTGCAGCAGTGCTTCAAGCTGCTCAAAATCAAGTTGCGAAGGATGTTCAAGTAATCCGGCAAATAATAACCCACAGAGTTTTTTAGAGGAGCAGAATGAGTATTCTAATATCAAAAATGTAATTGGAGTAGTAAGTGGAAAGGGTGGAGTTGGTAAATCCTTTGTCACTTCATCACTTGCCGTAGCCATGGCAAAGGCCGGATATAAGGTTGGTATTCTTGATGCTGATATTACAGGACCTTCAATTCCAAAGATGTTTGGTGCAAATGAGCAGATTCTTGGAGATGAAAATGGAATGATGATTCCATATGAGACTGCAGAAGGAATAAAGATTATTTCAGTAAACTTGCTTATGGATAATGAAACCGATCCGGTAATCTGGAGAGGTCCGGTTATTGCAGGAGTTGTAAAGCAGTTCTGGAATGAAACAGCATGGGGCGATATTGATTACATGTTCGTTGATATGCCACCAGGAACAGGCGATGTTCCACTTACAGTATTCCAGTCATTACCAGTAAACGGAATTGTAATTGTTACTTCTCCACAGGAGCTTGTGCAAATGATAGTAAAGAAAGCATACAACATGGCAGGGCTTATGCATGTGCCAGTACTTGGATTAGTAGAGAATTTCAGCTACTTAAAATGTCCGGACTGTGGAAAAGAGATTAAATTATTCGGAGAGAGTAATATCGACCAGACAGCAGCAGAATTAGGATTAAAGGTATTAGGAAAGCTTCCACTTGATCCGTCATATGCTGAGAAAGCAGATAAGGGTGAGTTTTACTCAATTGATAACAATTATTTAGAGTCTGCAATTGAAGTGCTCAAGAATATATAAGAAAACCCCTGCGACATATCAATATGATAAGTCGCAGGGGTTAATTTTTTGTAAGTCAAATCTCTGTTCCAGTAAATAAATTATTCAGCTACATCAATAGCTTCTGTAGGAAGTTCTGCTTCTGTATCAGCAACAGGAATCTCTTCATCGACATAAGTCAATTCATTTTCTGATGTTCTAAATACTGTATTGCTTGAACCCATCTGGCAAACAGTTATTACATCACCATCTGATATACTGTCAAGGCTAATTGAAAGCCAGCCATTATTATAGAATGTTGTTGATACTTTCTCATCATTTACAAATACCTTACTCCAGTTTGTAAAGTTATTTCCATAAATGTATAAATTCTTCTTGTCAGGTGAAATGAGAGTTTTTGAAAGTGTAACTTCATCAATTCCCATAACAAGGTCTGAAGCAGGATAAGGGTCCTCGCCATTGTAGCTAAAACGCTCTCCGTAAAGTAGGTCGTACTGTAAGTTCTGAAGACCAGCTAAGTAGGCTTCATTGTCTTCTGAAGCAGCCATTGTCTGATGGTAAGAAAGGATTGTTCCCTCGTGAATACCAACTTTATCGGTTGTAGCTGCAAGTAACTGGTATGAGTAAAGGTCTGCATCTTCTTTTGCAAGACCAAAGTTGTTCCATGTATAGTATTTAGTCTTATAAATGCTATTTGAAACCATGTCATCATCTGTAAGTCCCATTGTAGGAAGATGATCCCCAAACATTACAACAATTGTTTCCTCATCGCGTTTTGAAAGTTCATCAATAAGTCCTGAAACAAATTTATCACACTCGTTAAGCTGATTTACATAATATGCCCACTGGTTTGTTGTAGCCTCGTCTTTGCATCCTGAAACAGTAAACTGAGGATCTTCAATAACTGGCTCAGTTGGATAATCACCATGTGTCCCAACTGTGATTGTGTATACGAAATCTGACTGATCCTTAGTAGAATCAAGTGCTTTAATAGTCTCATCAACAAGAATATCATCTGTAGCCCAGCTTCCGTTTGGAGTGTACTCTGTGATATTCATAAGCTCTTTGCTTGTAAATGTATCAAATCCAAACATTGAAAAGGCATTAGCTCTACTATAGAAGTTTCCACCATTGTTATGAACG
>JAXJTU010000055.1:0-31473 GCA_036309425.1 Agathobacter sp. | reverse complement strand
GGGGAAGACTATTTCTTTGACGGAGTAAGAGACGTTTTTGAGAGTGACGATTTTACAATTGTTAATTTAGAATGTGTTTTGAGTAATTCTGAAGCCAGGGTGGATAAGACCTACAATTTAAAGGGCAAACCTGAGTATGTTGGAATTATGTCAGGCAGCTCTGTTGAGGCCTGTAGCTTAGGAAACAATCATTCCAGGGATTACGGAGAGCAGAGTCTTAAAGATACTCAGACTGTGTTAGATGAGGCTGGAATAGTGTATGCTTATAACGACCATATAGGGACATACACGACTGATGAAGGAATGACAATAGGAGTTGTATCTGCAAGCCTTTTGTCCATGTCCGCTGATTATGAAAATTATCTGTACAATGGAATACAGCAGCTTAAAGAACAGGGTACTGACCTTATAATAGCAAGCTGTCACTGGGGAATCGAAAGAGAATACTATCCTAATGATTATCAAAAAAGAGTGGCACATGAACTAATCGACAAAGGTGCGGACCTTGTAATTGGAAATCACCCACATGTTCTGCAGGGGGTGGAACTATACAATGGTAAAATAATTTGTTACAGTCTTGGGAATTTCTGCTTTGGGGGAAACAGGAATCCATCAGACAAGGATACAATGATGTTTCAGCAGACATTTACATACGTGGATGGAGTATTGAAAAATGACGTTAATGCAAAAATAATTCCATGCATGATAAGCTCAACAAGCAGCTATAACGATTTTAAGCCTACTATCACGACTGACGATAGAAAAGGACTAATAATAGATAATGTCAATACATATTCCGAACCATATAGTAATATTAAGTTCAGTGATTCGGGAATGCTGACAATAAAAGAGTAGGGGTGTTGCTTATGTATATTTGGAGAGAAAATATAAAGGGAGATTTAGCTGTGGAGACTGTAAACACAGCACTACATCCATTAGACAATGTGGCAGGATTTAACATTAGACCTGGATTTTTCCGAATGGGCGGAGCCTTTCAGACAGCTAACGGAGTAAGCTTTACAATTAATTCACACAATGCTACATCATGTGCATTACTTTTGTTCCATCCTCATGAATCAGAGCCATATGCGAGAATTCCATTTCCGGATTCATACAGAATCGGAGACACATATTCAATGCTTGTATATGACCTTAAAATTGAGGATTTTGAGTATGCTTTTGAGTTAGATGGACCAAATGATCCAAGCAAAGGATTATTATTCGATAAATCAAACGTAATTCTTGACCCATATGCAAGAGCCGTAACCGGTCAGCGAGAATGGGGAGAAAAGCCAGAAGGCGGAAAAGCTTTTGTTTATAAAGCACGAGTTGTAAAAAGCAGCTTTGACTGGGGCAATAATAAGCAGCTTGAGCATCCTTTCGAGGATCTTGTTATATACGAAGCCCATGTAAGGGGATTTACAAAAGATGAATCATCCGGAGTAAAAGCTAAAGGAACTTTTGAAGGACTTAGAGAGAAGATACCTTATCTCAAGGATTTAGGAATAAATGCAATTGAGCTCATGCCAATTTTTGAGTTTGATGAGATGGAAAGTGCCAGAGTTGTAGACGGAGTACAGCTCTACAATTACTGGGGCTATAACACAGTATCATTCTTTTCTCCTAATACTGGATATGCGCAAAAACAAGAACATAACCATGAGGGTGATGAGCTTAAGAAATTAATCAAGGAGCTTAAAGAAAACGGAATAGAGGTTATCCTTGATGTGGTGTTCAACCATACTGCAGAAGGCAATGAGTTTGGTCCAAGCTTCTGCTTTAAGGGAATTGATAATAATATTTACTACATGCTTACACCAGACGGACATTACTATAACTTCAGTGGCTGTGGAAATGTTATGAACTGTAATCATCCTGTTGTAAGAATGTTTATAATCGATTGTCTGAGACACTGGGCAATTGAATACCGGGTAGACGGATTCAGATTCGACCTTGCATCAATTCTTGGCAGGGACCAGAATGGTGCACCAATGCAGAATCCACCAATTCTTGAGAGCCTGGCATTTGACCCGGTTCTTGGCAAAATGAAGCTTATAGCAGAGGCATGGGATGCCGGTGGATTATATCAGGTAGGAAGTTTCCCTTCATGGAATATCTGGGCTGAATGGAATGGCCGTTACAGAGATGAGATGCGCTGTTTCTTAAAGGGTGATGATGGAATGGCAGGAAATGCCATCACAAGAATCACAGGCTCAAGAGACTTATATGGAGGCGGAAGAGGCCATAGGGCATCTGTAAACTTTATTACCTGCCATGATGGATTTACACTTTATGATTTGTATGCATACAATACAAAGCATAATGAGAAAAATGGTTGGAATAACACAGATGGAGATAACAATGGTCATAGCTGGAACTGTGGATTTGAGGGAGAGACTGACGATCCGGAAATAAATGGTTTCAGAATACGAATGGTTAAGAATGCATTTGCTGCACTTCTTTGCAGCAGAGGTCCTGCAATGTTCTATGCCGGAGATGAGTTCTGCAACACTCAGTTTGGAAATAACAATGCATACTGTCAGGATAACATTATTTCATGGCTTGACTGGACCAGACTTGATAAATACAAAGAAGTTCATGATTTTGTAAGATACATGATTAAGTTCCGTAAGGCTCATCCGATTATCAGAAAAACAACAGAGCCAGCAGCAAGCCAGTTGCCGGAAATCAGTATTCACAATGGCACACCATACAACAGTTCTGTGCAGCACAACACACATATGATAGGTGTAATGTTTGCCGGAAGAAATGAAGCAAATACAGATGATGATATTGTTTTCTACTGTATGAACGCATATTGGGAGTCACTTATTATGCAGCTTCCTGTATTATCAGATGGAAAAGTATGGAAAGTTAAGGTCAATACAAATTGTGAGTATGTAGATGGAAGAGACTATACAGAGTACACTGAGTTTTTGGGAGTCAATACAATAAGGGTTCCGGCAAGAACAACAATTATTCTGTCAGCAGAACCATTTATGGAAATAAGTGCCACCGAAATTGAAGATGATATAGATATACAGAATACAGAGCTGGCACAGAATGAAGAGCTGGCACAGTCAACAGAGGATAAACAGAACATAGATGGAATGAAAGGAAATGAAGCAGAAAAAGGATTGATAGAAAGTGCATTAGAGCGTCAGCTTGAAAATATTTTAAAAGAAATGCCAGATAGAAATCCTCACAGCTAAAGATAAAGGGAATACAGAGGTGATAAATTTATGAGTATGTTTTATTTTGTTTAACCTTATTAGTATTTTCGTGATTCAAATGTGAATTATGTCCACCCCCCATCAAGGGTAATAATTTGTCCGGTAAGATATTCATTGCCAGTGCATAAATCAAGGGCAAGCTTGGCAACTTCCTCAGGCTTGCCAAAGCGACTAGCAGGTATTTCATCGGCAAGGGCACGTCGCTCCTCATCGGAGAAGCAGTGGTTCATCTCGGTATCAATAACACCGCATGCAATTGCATTAACCTGAATGTCACTTGGTGCAAGTTCTTTGCCAAGAGCTTTTGTAAAACTATTGATACCACCCTTGCAGGCAGAATAAGCTACTTCGCAGGATGCTCCAACATTCCCCCAAACAGAAGAAATCTGCAGTATCTTTCCGGATTTACGGGAAACCATTGAAGGAACAACGCAGTTACATGTAGAAAAAACTGATGTAAGATTAGTTGAAACAATTTTATTCCAATCAGAAATAGTCATATCGGCCAAAAGTCCAATATGAGATATTCCAGCATTATTTATAAGAACATCAATGTGGTTAAATTCAGATAGAGTAGAATCAACCATACTTTCAACAAAGTTATAGTCAGAAACATCACCCACAAATGTAAGTACAGTAATTTTATATTTTTTCTGAAGCTCTTTAGCAAGTGAAAAGAGTTTGTCAGAAGAGTTGAGACAACAAATTGCTAAATTATAATTATTGGCTGCAAATTCTTTTGCAATAGCTGCTCCAATACCTCTTGAAGCGCCTGTAATTAATGCTGTTTTATTCATAAATTAATACCTCTGTATAACTAGACAAAAAAAACTTGTTATGATAACATAATTAATGTTTAAGACCAAATTAATGGGGTGTGGCTCAGCTTGGTAGAGCGCTAGCTTCGGGAGTTAGAGGCCGCGAGTTCGAATCTCGTCACCCCAATTCCTTGGCAGGGGCACCGGTGCACTTGAGAAATCAGGGCACCGGTTCTTTTTTTACTATAAAGTTTAAAATTATAAATTAATAAAGTCAATCAACTTATTAAAATAATGAGTAAACTCCATTGACAGAATTGACCACAAGGTGGTACTCTAGTACCAGGAGAAGGTTTGCGTTTTTGAAGGATGGGTAAAGAATGAATATATATACTCAGTGTTGTGGATTAGTAATACTCATTATTTTGAGATATTTCTATGATAGATGTAGAAAAATTAATGTTAATACAGGTCGGGCATTCGAGCGGGTTTCACGTTCGGTAGTCTTTTCTCTTATGATGGATATTTTGTCTATTATTGCCATAACATATATGGACAAATTACCAATATTATTAGTTAAGATAATATGCAAAGCATATCTATGCTCTTTATGCTGGGCTGCATTGATGGCATTTGGATATGTTTGTGCAGATATATCTTCAAGCGACAAAGATATTATAAAATGGATATACAGACTTGGTTTTACAGGAATAGTAATAATCATTATTATAAATGGTTTGCCGCTTAGTATATATAGTGAAGACAGAATAGTATATACATATGGACCGGGAACAATAGCAACCTATATTCTGACCAGCTTGCTTATGGCAGCCATTTTGTACACGACAGTCAGACATAAGAAGGAAATAAATTTCCGAAGGCGAAGAGGCGTAACCGTATGGATGTGCGTATGGATATTTGCAGCCATTATCCAGTTGCTTAACAACGAACTTCTGGTGGTAGGTTTTGCAAGTTCCATAGGTGTGCTCATAATATATTTAATACTTGAGAACCCGGAAACAAGAATAGACAGAGTTTCGGGAGTGTTTAATCTTAGTGCATTTTTTGAATATGTATCACAGAAGATTAAAATGAAAGAGGATATGTCAATTGTATGTATTACATATGATAAAAGCATTGAGACAACGGTCTCCTTTGAAACAGAAAGACAGATACTTCAGGAGATAGTTAATTTCCTTGAGGAAATTCCAAAGTCTGTTGTATTCAGGGGCTCGGGTTCAGAATTTTTACTTATTTTTCCACAAAAAGAAGACTCTTTAAGTGCAATAGATAAGATTCAGGATAGATTCAGATTTGCATGGGGAGAGAAAAATAACAGAAATCTTTCAATGGACTGGTTCTGCATTGAGTCAACTAAGAATATCGAAAATGCAGTAGATATCTCTCAGATTTTTCAAAGTGCAAATGCTGAAAGAGGCAAAGCCGGAAATATTCATGGTGTGCGTATAGACAATCAAATGATTAAAAAAATCTACGAAGAGCGCGATATGGAGAATGAGATAATTGAGGCCATGAAAGATGACAGGGTAGAGGTATTCTACCAGCCAATATATTCGGTTAAGGATAAAGCCTTCACAAGTGCGGAAGCTCTGGTAAGAATCCGTGATAAACAGGGAGAGCTCATTCCTCCAGGTAAGTTTATCGAAGTGGCAGAAAAAAGAGGACTTATAATTCAGCTTGGAGAGATTGTTTTTAGAAAAGTCTGTGAGTTCATAAAGGAACATGATTTAAAAGAATATGGACTGAAATACATAGAAGTCAATCTGTCAATGGTACAGTGCGGCTACGAAAATCTTGCAGATGATTTTATACAGATAATGCAGGAGACAAAGGTTGATCCAACAGCAATTATATTAGAGATAACAGAATCTGCTTCACTGAGGGAAAAGAGTATTCTGCTTGAGAATATGAAGAAATTAAAAGCAATTGGCGTAAGATTTGCTCTTGATGACTTTGGAACAGGTCAGTCAAACCTTAATTACATTGTGGAAATGCCAATCGATGTAGTAAAATTTGACAGCACAATGATTAATGCATATTTCGAAAATGGTACAGCAACATATGTAATGGATGCTGCCATGAATATGATTCAGGGGATGGATTTGGCAATTGTATCAGAAGGAATCGAGGAGAAGGAACAGTATGCAAAGATGAAGCAGCTTGGAATCGATTATATTCAGGGTTACTATTTCTCGAAGCCTGTTGAGACAGAAAAATTCATTGATTTTATAAAAGAAAACTCAAAATAAGCCATTGGGGACGGAGAAAAATGGTCTGTCCCCAATGGCTTTTAAGCATTTTTTAAAGAGTGTATTGCACTTTATTATGCAAAGTAGCATACTATGATATGTTGGCTAACATTCTTGCACGGCAGGCGGCATGTGCAGTACAAATACCAATAAATACGCAAAATGAAAATCTGGAGTAGTAAAATTTTATAGAAGAAAGCCGGAAGGGATAGTAAAAGAGCCAGAAAACACCGTCCCCAATGGAAGGAGACAAAATTATGTATAACGAAATATCGCAGCTTTTAATGTACGGTGATTTAGAAGAAAATGAAATATTAAACAAATTAGCAGATATCTTTTTCAGATTTGAATCTGGTGATTATAACAGAATGGAGCTTGTGAAGGATATAAATATCCAGGTAAAGCATTTGCTTAAGGTGGCGACAGATTACGGATTTAATGGGAATCTATGGCATAACTACCTTACATATTTTCTGATGATGAACGAGAATCCATTCAGCATGACCTGTGAAAAGGTTGGAGCAAGCAACGGAAGTGTTAACAACTTTGTAGAGAATGACTTTAAGGTCTTCAAGGCACTTTTTGATTATGATTTTTCAGACATAGAAGAGACTCTTGGAATCGGCTGCTTTACTCAGCTTTGTAACTATCAGGCTATCCAGAAAAAAGAACTGATGTACAACAAGAATGTAAGCCAGAAGGTTCAGGCACTTAGCAAAAGGCTTGAGGCTGCAAAAGATGAAAAGGAATTTTTCAGGGAAGTAACTGATTTCTACAGAGATTATGGAGTTGGGGTATTCGGACTTAATAAGGCCTTCAGAATCCAGGAGACTTCAGATGGAGGCTTTGAATTTCGAGCAATCAACAATATGGATTCAGTTGTGCTTGATGACCTTGTCGGATATGAGATTCAGAAGAAGAAGCTTGTGGATAATACAGAGGCATTTGTAAAGGGAAGAAGAGCAAACAATGTACTTCTTTTTGGAGACAGCGGTACAGGAAAATCTACAAGCATTAAGGCTATTGTCAACCAGTATTATGATGATGGTCTTAGAATGATAGAGATTTACAAGCATCAGTTTAAGTATCTTTCAAGAATCATTGCAGAGATTAAGAACAGAAATTACAAGTTCATTATATACATGGATGACCTCTCATTTGAGGAGCATGAGATTGAGTACAAGTTCCTTAAGGCTGTAATTGAGGGCGGAGTTGAGACAAAGCCGGATAATATCCTTATCTATGCAACCTCTAACAGACGTCATCTTATCAAAGAGACCTGGAACGACAGAAATGATATGGATAACACTAATGACAGACATCATTCTGATACGGTTGAGGAGAAGCTTTCGCTTGTTAACCGTTTTGGTGTTACAATCTGCTATCAGAAGCCTACACCAAAAGAGTATTTCAATATCGTAATTGAGCTTGCAAGACGAGAGGGAGTCACATTATCTGACGAAGAACTTAGAGCGGAGGCCAACAAGTGGGAGTTAAGCCATGGCGGAATCTCGGGTCGTACCGCAAGTCAGTTTATTAATTACATTTTAGGATAGGATTAATCAAATGTTATATCAGATTAACAATGGCGCAGTCGTATTTGGCGACGATGTCATTTTACACACAATAAATTTTGAGATAAGAAACAATGAAAAAATTGCAGTAGTAGGTCGAAATGGTTGTGGTAAGACTACATTACTTAAGCTTATTGCAGGAGAGTACGAGCTTGACCGACTAGACGGGGAGCTTGGAACAATTGCAAAAGCCGGAAATCCGGAAATCGGATACTTAAAGCAGATTGCCTTCGATGACCCGACTACAACATTAGAGCAGGAAGTTCGAAAATGCTTCGCAGATATGGAGCGCAGAAAAAAGGAATTAGAGCTTGCGGCAAAAGAGCTTGAGACTGACTATTCCGACGAAAAAGTAGCAAAATACACTGCAATGGAAGAAGCCTTCAAGGAGGACGGAGGCTATTACTTCGAAAAAGAATACGAGGTAATGATAAAAAAGTTCGGTTTCTCAGATGATGAGAGAAAGAAGCCTCTTAAGGATTTTTCCGGAGGACAGCAGACAAAGATAGCATTCATTAAACTGCTTTTAAGTAAACCAGATATTCTGCTTCTCGACGAGCCTACAAACCACCTTGATGTCACAACAATTGAGTGGCTTGAAGGATACCTTAAGAATTATCCAAAGGCAGTAGTTGTTGTATCGCACGATAGAATGTTCCTCGACAATGTCGCTGATGTTGTCTATGAAATCGAGTATGGAACAGCAACAAGATACCCTGGAAATTATTCATACTTTGTGCAACGCAAGAAAGAAAACTACGACAAGCAGATGAAGGACCACATCGCCCAGCAGAAGGAAATCGCAAGACTTGAGCGAATGATTACACGTTTTAAGGGAAAGCCAACAAAGGTATCAATGGCACATTCAAAGGAGAAGGCGATTGAGCACATGGTAATAATCGAAGCTCCTGACCGCTACGATAACAAGACCTTCCATGCTAATTTCCAGCCGGATAAAGAGACTGGAAATGATGTGCTTTATGTAAATGATTTAAGCATTGGATATGACCACACCCTTTCAACAGTATCCCTAGATTTAAAGAAGGGTGAAAAGCTTGGAATCTTAGGTGGTAACGGTTTAGGAAAGTCAACCTTTCTTAAGACAATCGTAAACAAAATCCCTGCATTATCAGGAGAGTTCAAATTTGGCACCAATGTACAGATTGGATATTTCGACCAGCAGATGGCCATGTATACAAGCAGCAAAACCCTTATTCAGGATTTCTGGGACGAGTTCCCAACATTGACCGAGACCGAGGTAAGAAACGCACTCGGAGCTTTCCTTTTCTCAGGAGAAGATGTATTCAAGAACATCGATGTTCTCTCAGGAGGAGAGAAGGTTAGACTTGCACTTTGTAAGATATTAAAGAGAAATCCAAATGTCCTCATCCTCGACGAGCCTACAAACCACATGGATATCGTAGGTAAAGAAACTCTGGAAAGTATGCTTAAGGATTTTAAGGGAACATTAATATTCGTATCCCACGACAGATACTTTGTTAAAAAAGTTGCGACCCAGCTTCTTGTATTTGAGGATGGAACAACAAACCTCTATCAGTTTGGATATGACCAGTATCAGGAGAAGCTTGATAGAGATGCTAAAGAGCTTGAAGGGGCTTATGTTAAGCAAAATGTTCTTGGTGGACTTATCAGTCAGAATGGGCAGCAGGAGGAGAGTCAGGCAGCTGCTAAGAAGCCATATTACAATCCTGGAAAAGAGCGCTCAAAGATAGAAAAGAAAATAAGTAAAGCCGAAGAAGACCTTGCAGTAAAAGAAGAAAAGCTCGAGGAACTTAAAGCTGAGCTTTTGCGTCCGGAGTATCAGTCAAGCTATTCAAAGCTTACAGAAATCTCTGGTCAGATTGAGGCCTTGGAAGAAGAAATTATGGAAGACATGGAAAGCTGGGAGGAGCTTTGCAGTCAGCTGAATGAAATCATGGAAAATGTTGAATAATTTAGTCTGAATAGTAAAAAAACTTCTGAAAAAAGAATAAAAATGTGGCGTTATTTTGTCAGTATGGTATAATATTCCCATAGTACACACATGAATTGGTGATGGGGTTTACCAATGTGCACTAAATAAACTGCAAAGGGGTTGACATCATGAGAATTTCAATCACAGGAAGAAACATTGAATTAACAGATGGAATTAAGGAGGCAGTAAACGACAGATTATCTAAGCTGGAGAGATATTTTACACCGGATACAGATGTATTTGTTACATTAAGTGTTGAGAAGGAACGCCAGAAGATTGAGGTAACAATTCCAATTAAGGGACATGTTATCCGTTCAGAGCAGGTTAGCAATGATATGTATGTATCAATTGACCTTGTAGAAGAAGTAATTGAGAAGCAGCTCAAGAAATACAGAACAAGACTCGCATCTAAGAAGATGAATGCAGCAGAGAGTTTCAAGAAGGAATTCATTGAGGCTGGTAATGATACAGATGATGATGAGATTAAGATTGTTCGTACAAAGAGATTTGGTATGAAGCCTATGTATCCTGAAGATGCATGTATCCAGATGGAGCTTACAGGACATGATTTCTTCGTATTCACAAACGCTGAGACAGATGAAGTTAATGTCGTATACAAGAGAAAAGGCAACACATATGGTTTGATTGAGCCAGAGTATTAAAATTAAATATAATTAGTAAAAATTAACACAGACATTTTTAGATGTCTGTGTTTTCTTTTTGGCTAAAAAATGGTATAATTCTTTGCGGTTTAAGATATAGAACAAATAAAAAGGTAAAAACAGAGAGGCGAATAAAATGGATATTGTAGTACTTGCAGGTGGACTAAGTACAGAGCGTGATGTTTCCTTTAAGACTGGAAGCATGGTTGCAAAAGCTCTCAGGGAGAATGGACACAGAGTAATATTATTAGACGTGTTCATGGGTTACAAGGATGAGGAAATCGATTGTACAGGAATGTTTGAGCGTGCTGATGAAATCAGTATACAGGTTGAGGATATTCCGGCTGAGGCTCCTGATCTTGCAGCGGTAAAGGCTTCAAGAAAAGACCAGTCAGCATGTTTCTTTGGACCAAATGTAATACAGTTATGTCGCATGTCAGATATAGTTTTCATGGCACTTCATGGCGAGAATGGAGAGAACGGAAAGATTCAGGCGGCATTTGATTTATTCGGAATAAAATATACAGGTAGTGATTATTTAAGCAGTGCGATTGCAATGAATAAGGATACTGCAAAGCAGTTCTTTATTGCTAATAATATTCCAACACCAAAGGGAATTGCCATGACAAAGGCTACAAGAGAAGATGATGTTACAAAGCTTGATCTTACTCTTCCTTGCATAGTTAAGCCTTGTTGCGGTGGCTCAAGTATAGGTGTGACAATCGTACGCGATGCCAGTGAATTTAAGGCTGCACTTGATGCTGCTTTTAAGTGGGAGGATGAGCTTGTAATCGAAGAGTTTGTACAGGGTCGCGAGTTCTCGGTAGGTGTAATTGAAGGTAAAGCCCTTCCGGTAATTGAGATTGCACCAATTGAAGGCTTCTATGATTATAAGAATAAGTACAAAGCAGGAAGTGCAGTAGAGACATGTCCGGCTGATCTTCCGGCAGACATTGCAGCACAGATGCAAAGATACGCAGAGCAAGTAGCAAGAGTAATTGGTCTTGATACATATTCCCGTTCTGATTTCCTTCTAAATGAGAAGAATGAGATGTTCTGTCTTGAGGCAAACACTCTTCCTGGAATGACAGCTACAAGCCTTTTACCACAGGAAGCTGCTGCAGTAGGAATAAATTATAATGAGTTATGTGAAAAACTCATAGCAATTTCACTTGCAAAATATGAGGCAGATTAATATGAAAAATATGACAATTTTAAATATTACGAAGGCTTGCGGTGGAAAATATATCGGTGATGAGTCCTTTATTAACAGAGAAATTATGGGGGCGGTCACAGACAGCCGACAGGTTGAAGATGGTTATCTTTTTATTCCAATTAAGGGTGAGCGAGTAGATGGTCATGATTTTATTCCAGCTGTTTTTGCGCAGGGAGCCCTTGTTGTATTATCTGAGAAAGAATTAGATAACCCGGATGGTCCATATATTTTAGTGGAATCATCACAGCAGGCGATGAAGGATATTGCAGCTTTTTACAGAGACAACCTTGATATTCCGATTGTTGGTGTAATCGGTAGCGTTGGAAAAACAAGTACAAAAGAGATGATAGCAAGTGTGCTTTCAGAAAAATTTGATGTACTTAAGACAGATGGAAATTTCAATAATGAAATCGGTCTTCCACTTACACTCTTTAGAATAAGAGAGAATCATCAGGTTGCAGTCGTTGAGATGGGAATCTCGGACTTTGGTGAGATGCATAGGCTTGGAGTAATGGCAAAACCTGATATTGCAGTAATTACAAATATCGGATGTTGTCATTTAGAGAACCTTATTGACAGGGATGGAATACTTAGGGCAAAGACGGAAGTTTTTGAACATATGCCAGATGGTGCAGTTGCAGTTTTAAATGGTGATGACGATAAGCTTTCTACCAAGACTGCAGTAGGAAATAATCCGTCTGTTTTTTATGGAATTGGAAATAGCAGCAGCTTTGACGATGGAAGTCGTACTATTGATAAGACAATTTATGCGACTGATGTTTTCAATCTTGGTTTTGAGGGAATGAAGGCTACATTCGTAACACCAGATGGAAAGTTCGATGCGCACATTTCTATTCCAGGAGAGCACAATGTTTATAATGCCCTTGCTGCTACAGCAGTTGGACTTAAGCTTGGACTTTCAATTGACGATATAAAGAATGGTATTGAAAAAGCCAGAACTATTGCTGGAAGAACCAATTTTATCAAGGTTAACGGGATGACAGTAATAGATGACTGCTATAATGCAAATCCTGTTTCTATGAAGACTTCAGTTGAAGTATTATCTCATGCAGCAGGTCGGGCAATTGCGGTTCTCGGTGATATGGGTGAGCTTGGCGAGGATGAGGCCGCACTTCATTATCAAGTGGGTGAGGCTGTTGGAGAATACAAAATTCCAGTTCTCTTTGCAGCAGGAAAGCTTGCCAAGAATTATGCAAAGGCTGCAAAAGCAGTAAATCCTGACTGTGAGATTTATTATTTTACAGACAGAGAAGCAATGACAGAGGCGCTTACCGGTTTTGTTAAGGAAGGCGATTCGGTACTGGTTAAGGCTTCACATTTTATGGAATTTCCAAAGGTTATTGAAGCACTCTCAAAGTAGTTGTGCAATATATAAAAAATCAAAAAAGGAGTTACAATACAATGGCACAGAATCCAATAGTAACAATCACAATGGCAAACGGCGATGTGATGAAGGCTGAACTTTATCCGGAAATCGCACCTAATACAGTTAATAACTTTATTAGTTTAATTAATCACAATTTCTACGATGGAGTAATTTTCCACAGAGTAATCCGTGGATTTATGCTTCAGGGTGGAGACCCGGATGGAAGAGGAACTGGCGGCCCAGGCTACAGCATCAAGGGTGAATTTTCAAATAATGGCTTTAAGAATGACCTTAAGCATACACCAGGAGTGCTTTCAATGGCACGTACAATGATTCCTGATTCAGCAGGAAGTCAGTTCTTTATTATGCACCAGGCTGCACCACATCTTGATGGTGAGTATGCAGCATTTGGTAAAATTATCGAGGGAATGGATGTAGTTAATAAGATTGCTGAGATGCCAACAGACTACACTGACCGTCCACTCGAGGATCAGGTTATGGAGACAGTCACAGTAGACACATTTGGTGTTGACTATCCAGAACCGGAAATAATTGAGTAATAATACCAGAAGGTATATTACTAAATAGATAAATTTATTGGAGGAACGTTTTAATGAAAGACGAAAATTTTAAACCGTATGTTCCGGCTGAGAAAATCACACCGGAATTTACAGTTGCATCTATTGTAATGGGTATTATCCTTGCAGTAGTGTTTGGAGCAGCAAATGCTTATCTTGGACTTAGAGTAGGAATGACAGTTTCTGCATCTATTCCAGCCGCCGTTATTTCAATGGCAATAATCAGAGTTATCTTAAAGAAGGATTCTATCCTTGAGAGTAACATGGTTCAGACAATTGGTTCTGCAGGTGAATCACTTGCAGCAGGAGCAATCTTTACTTTGCCTGCATTATTCTTATGGGCAAATGAAGGTGTAATGGGAGATCCAAGCCTTATAGAAATCACCATTATTGCTTTATGTGGAGGTCTTCTTGGAGTTCTCTTCATGGTTCCACTTCGTAACGCGCTTATTGTAAAAGAGCATGGCGTTTTACCTTATCCGGAAGGAACTGCTTGTGCAGAGGTACTTTTAGCAGGAGAAGAAGGTGGAGCATCTGCAAAGTCTGTATTCCTTGGAATGGGATTTGCAGCAGTAGCTAAGTTATTAGTTGACGGATTTGGTCTTGTTGCAGGAGTGGTAACAGCACCAATCAAGTATTTAAAGACAGAGTTCTCAGCAGAAGTTTATCCAGCTCTTGTTGGTGTAGGATATATCTGTGGACCAAGAATTGCTTCTTACATGTTCGCAGGTGGACTTATTGGATGGTTCGTACTTATACCAGCAATTGTAATTTTTGGTGGAAATACTGTTATGTACCCACAGACTGTTCCAATTGCAGAAGTTTATGCAACAGGTGGAGCAGGAGCAATCTGGAGCAGCTACATCAGATATATAGGTGCTGGTGCCGTAGCTGCAGGTGGTATTATCAGTTTAATTAAATCATTACCGCTTATCGTTTCAACATTCGCTGGTGCAATTAAGTCTATGAAGGGGTCTTCATCGGCTGGTCAGCTTCGTACAGAGCAGGATCTTAGCATGAAGGTTATCGGAATTGGTGTTATCGTTATGATTTTAGCTCTCTGGGCATTACCACAGATTCCTGTAACATTAGTTGGAGCAATCGTTATTGTAGTATTTGGTTTCTTCTTCGCAACAGTATCATCACGTATGGTAGGTCTTGTTGGAAGTAGTAACAACCCTGTATCAGGTATGGCTATTGCAACATTACTTATTGCAACATTCTTACTTAAGATTACAGGTGATACAGGTGCTCACGGAATGCAGGGCGCTATCGCAATCGGATCTATCATTTGTATCGTCGCTGCTATGGCAGGTGATACATCACAGGATTTAAAGACAGGTTACATCTTAGGAGCAACACCTAAAAAGCAGCAGATTGGTGAGATTATTGGTACAATTGTTTCTGCACTTGTAATTGGTGGAGTATTAGTATTACTTAACAATGCATGGGGATTTGGTTCAGAACAGCTTGCTGCACCACAGGCAACACTTATGAAGATGATCGTTGAAGGTGTTATGGGAGGAGATCTTCCATGGGCACTCGTATTCATCGGAGCATTTATTGCAATTGCATTTGAGGTAATTGGAATCTCAGCATTACCGGTAGCAATCGGATTATATCTTCCACTTGAGCTTAGCTCAACAATCATGCTTGGAGGACTTGTTCGTCTCTTCGTTGACAAGCTCAACGCAAAAGAAGGAAAGTCTGATGCTAACTCAGATGCTGGAAGCGGAATCCTCTTCTGTTCTGGAATGATTGCCGGAGAAGGACTTGTAGGAATTCTCCTTGCTATCCTTGCTGTATTCGGAGTAGGAGATAAGATTAACATCTCCGGAGTATTTACAACAGGACAGATTGGTGGAGTAGTATTACTTGCCATCATGGCTGCCCTTGTATGGATGACGGGAAGAAGTAAGAAGGAAAAATAATGGATAAAAATTATTTAGACTTTATTCCGGTACCAAAACCAGATTTAAAATTTGAGATTGATGAAAATAAGGCTGTGACAATTTTTCAGGAGAACAAAGGCATTATGAACTTTATTGCCCAGAAGTTGTTTAAGCGCCCGCGTGTGTCCCAGATTCACCTTGATGAGATGGGGAATTTCATCTGGCCACACCTTGACGGCAAGAATACAGTTTATGATATAGCCCAGCTTGTTCATGAAGAATTTAAAGAAAAGGCAGATCCTTTATATGATCGTCTGGTAACATACATTGATACCTTAGAACGCTACGGTTTTGTTGAAATAACAAATAGAAAATAATTATAAAAGACCAATTTTGTGTATGCAGAATTGGTCTTTTTATTTCCGCAAATTTTATACAAAAATGATTGCATCCCTGCACTTGTGCGAGATATAATAAACAAAGAAATAGGCTACATAAATGTAGGATGGGGAAGCTATGGGTGATAAAAAAAGTATCTCAAGAATGTTAGAGTCGTATCTTGAGATTATAAATAAGAAAGCTATTTTTATAAAACAGCATGATGTTAACGGAATATCATTAGAGCAGATATGCAGGGAAAAATTGGCATCAGATGATGTGAAAATATTCTGTTATGAATATGAGTTATACACTATGAAGGCTGCTTTTGAGCCATTTATGATGTGGATAAGACAGACATATTATTCTGATTATGCCGACAGATATTCAGTTGAAGAATTTATTGAAAATTGTGGAGTGTACTCATTACAGAGAGAGGTTTTTACCAGTTATATTAAAGATGGTATATGCACAAGAACACTTGAAGTAATGATGAATGAATATCAGTACGAGGAACAGTGTATATTTGAATCTGTTTATTCTGCAATTAAATATATTTCACAGAATAAAAAAGTGCTTTTTGTTATAAGCAGAATACATATGGCTCCTCTTTGTGTTCTTAAACTTATAAATATGATATTTGACTGGGAGGACAATGTAAAATACATTTTTACATACGCTGAGAGCTTCCTGGTTAATGAACTTTGTTCTAATGAGTGGAATCTGCTTATGCAAAAAGCAGAAGAGCGAAAAATGCTTCTTATCGCAGATAATAAAGAAATTGTTACAACTCAGGATTATCCAGACAAATTTTGTTTTGAAGAGAATGATATTGATAGATATATTAAGCTGTTAAACAATATGGTGCATTTGTTTGCTTTTGAAGATGCAAAATATTATCTGGATATTGTAATAAGCTATTGCTACAGAGTAGATTCTAATGTGAGCGATGAAGATAAATTTAAGGCTTTAGAGCTTATGGGAATGGTCTACCTTGGCTTAGGAGATTACAGGGATGCCCTTTTACTCTGTGAGAAGATGGTGCCTCTTTTTTATAATCATAGCGATTTATACAGAGAATACATATACAATTATTTTTCGGCAAAAGCACATCTTCTTATGGCAGAAGCAGAGCTTACACATAAATTTTGCAAAAGTGCCAGAAAAATTGCCCGGAAATTGGATGATGAGTACATGCTTATGAACACCGAAATTATTGAGACTTTGGTAGAGTTTGGAAGTCTTAAGGAGCTGTTTAGATGTAATTATTCATACCAGATTAAGGAGAGCGTATTAGACCAGGCTAAAAAAATTGGCAATGAAAACTTCCTTGCATATATGTATGTTTTTGGATTTGAAAATGATGCAAGTGTTGTCCATGCGATAGGTAATGGTGAAAGAGAGTCGGTATATTTTAATAAAGGAATAGAAATTGCAAAGCGACTTGGGAATAAGAATCTATTGCTTAATGCTTACATGAAGAATATAATTCTGTATTCAGATTGCGGGTGCTACAGATATGTAAGATTAATGTATGAAAAGAGAGCAAAGTATATTGATAAGGACAAGCCGGTAAGACTTGCTCATCAGTATACAGGTTTTGGATATAATGAGTTAGTATTAGAAGATTATGCAAAGGCGGATGAATATTTCCAGAAGGCTGTTCAAATACTGATTGAACACAAGCAGGCTGAGGATATAGCTGAAGTACTTTATAATATTTCCATAAATTACTACATGATGGGGCAATATGATAAGACAATAGAGTGTATAGAGCTTATTCTGAAAAGCATGAAGATTATTCATATTCAGGGGCTTAAGATTTGTAATACATCAAAGTTTTATGGGTTTCTTGCGCTTTCATATTATAGGCTTGGACTGTATATCGAGTGTTATTACTGCATAGACAAGATGGAGATGATTCTGTCGTATGTAATGAATAAGACACAGGAAAGTGATGAGGAATTATGGTTAGAAGATTTATTCCTCTATCATCTGTGTAAGGCTAATCTGTTCTGCTATGAGAATGATGAAGAAAATGCAAAAATACATTTTGATATGACATACAGATATATGCAAAGAAATGCCGGTAAAAAGTATTATTCCCATTATGAGTATGCTTTTTTTAAGGCGGCCTTTTTAGAAAAATATGGTTTATGCGAACAGAGAGATAATGTACTAAAGGAAGAATATGATTACTGCGTGAATAATGATATGCCATATAAGGCGAAACAACTTAAGAATCTGCTTGATAATAATGGTGATAAAAACCAGCCTTTATATGAGCTTCCTGATTTGCCGGTACAAAACATTCTTGATGTGGCCGAATATGTCGGTGCCAAAATAGAGCTTGAGAAAAGAAAAAAAGATATCGAGTTTATGACCATATGTCATAACATAATGGGTAATGAAGATTCTAATGTCTGCACAGTTGTAAAGCAGACTATGAATCTGATACGCAATTCTTTCAGCTTAGACCGTGTCATCTTTATTGAGAAAAAGGAGAAGAGGGCGTCATCCACCTTCACAAGCGAGAATACAAATATTGACAGGAAAGATGTCGCACAAATTATTGAATTCTTTGAAGACTATAAAGTAGAGTTTATGGTGAACCGCTTCGATAAGAATTTTCAGCGATTTAACAAAGTAACCGAGAAAATCGGTGGAGATGAGGTTGCCACAATAATCGGAATACCTGTGTATGGAGAGGGTGTGCTCAAGAGAATTTTCATAGCAACAATCGACGCACACAAGAACTATACAGAGAATAGAAAACTGCTTGACTCAAGTAATCTCGAAGTCATAAAATGTGCAATAAGCCAGCTTGATGAGGAGATAGGCAGAATTAATAATAATCTCGTAATTAGAATCATGAATGCAAAGCTTGAAAAAGCTGCATATATTGACCAGCTTACCGGAATATATAACAGGATGGGATTTCAGAAGATTCTCGGTGAAGAGATTTCAGATACTGGTGTTGTGCTTTACATGGATTTAGATGATTTTAAAAAGTATAACGATACATATGGTCATAACATTGGGGACGAGATACTTAAGCTTTTTGCAGGAATAATTAAGGATAATGTTGGAAAGCTTGGGTATGCAGTAAGATATGGAGGAGACGAATTTGTCGTAATAATTCCTAAAGAGAATGAAGCTTTTGCAGAACAGCTTGCATTAAGGATTCAACATCAGCTTAAAGAAAATGCTTCATACAAAACTAACATTGAGGGACTTAAGTTTACAAGCTCAGTCGGAATTGCACAATATAACAGTGCGGCACCTGTCGATTTTGAGATAGCCTTAAAGAAGGCAGACAGGGCCTTGTATTACGTCAAGGATAGTCAGAAGGGTAACATTGCTATCTGGTCTGAAATAGAGGACAAAATCAATTAAGCTCATTTTTAAAGCAGTAATTTAAGTAAATAATATGTGATACAGCAATCACAACACTACGAAGAGTCTTCGTTGCAAATGGTTCATCATTGGACATTGCCGGAGGCTCTTCATCTATTTCAAAGATAAATCTAAGCATATTTTCAAGCTCATTGCAGAAGAAATTATACGCCCGTTCCACAGAATATGTTGCTTTCTGAAATTCGAAAAGAGAAGCAACGTTTTCCATGGAAAGAGTCTGTTTGGCAATAACAATAAACATGGCATATGCAATCTGGTCTGCGCTATACTGCTTCTTGACCGGACGGTCTATGTAGCCCTTTTTTACATAATTACTAAGCATTGAAGGCGTAATACAAATATCAAGTGGTTCTAAACATTCATTTATATATTTAATTACCTGCTCTAAATAAAGTCCGACGTTGGGAATCTCATTATATCTAGGTAATCTGAAGTTCTCAATAAAATTTTTATCCATTTTCATATTCTCCGTTCTGAGTGTTGGGATGGTTTGAATTTGGAATTTACTCCTCCCCGGATGGTGCCCCTTATATATATATTTGAAACCGTTTACCAACATCGGCACTTAATGAGCGAGGTGCCAACAGCGCCACGCGAATTTAGTACCGCTATGTTGGTAACCCGAGCGAAAGCGTGTTTCAAATATATATATAAGGGGCACCATCCGGGGAGGAGTAAATTCCAAATTCAAACCTACCTTAATATTATAATCGGTTTTTGGAAAACCGCAATAAGGGTTTTGGGTATATTAAAAACCAAATAATCTATACTTGACAACTAATATATAAAGCATATAATGCTACTTGAGAGGTTTTTGAAAAACCGATAGTAAAATAAGTCTTTTTTTGAAAGGAAAATGTATGAATTATAGAATAGTGTCAGATTCATCAGCAAATGTGTTAGAAATAGATGGAATAGAATTGGGGGTTGTACCTCTTCATGTAATTGTAGGAGAGGAAGATTTTGTGGATGATGCAAGCCTTGACCTTGCAAAGATGCAGGAATCTTTATCTTCATATAAAGGGAAGACTTCAACTGCATGTCCTGGGCCACAGGACTGGATGCAGGCATTTGGCAATACAGACGTAGTTTTTTGTATAACAATTACAAGTAAACTTTCAGGAGCATATGCATCAGCAAAGATTGCAAAGGATATATATGAAAGCGAGAATGATGGCAAAAAGGTTTATGTAATAGATTCATTAACTACAGGTCCTGAGATGGTGCTGATAATTGAGAAGCTTAAGGAACTTATGGAGCAAAATATAAGCCCTGATGAGGTGTACGATCTGGCAATGGAATATATGAAGAAAACCCATCTGTATTTCTCACTTGGTTCAGTGGATAACCTTGCAAAAAATGGAAGGGTAAATCCTTTGCTTGCAAAAGGAATAAATCTTCTTGGCATAAAGCTCGTTGGAAGGGCAAGCGATGAGGGAACACTTGAATCACTTGATAAGTGCAGAGGTGAGAAAAAGGCATATAAAAAAATAGTGGATTACATGAAGGCACATGGATACTCAAACGGTAAACTTGTGATTGCCCATAATAACAATAAAGTGGGAGCCGCAGCACTACTCGAGCTGATAAAGAACGAATTCGGAGAAGTGAAAGCCATGGTTCATAATACAAGAGCGCTCTGCAGCTACTATGCAGAACCGGATTCCATACTGGTAGGATTTGAAGCCTAAGATTGCAGGAATATCTAGCATTTTTGCAATTATTCGTGTATAATTCTACCGGTCACGCGAAAATGTAGAGGGATTGTGTATATGACACCCTTCCCGTATACACAATCTACCCAGAACACGTGGCAAAATAAATAGAGGTGGGAAATGAGTAAAAATATCAAAGTGAGAAGAATTATGATGTGCATTGTTGGCGTTCTGCTTTGCGGAATCAGTGTAGGATTCTTTAAAAAAGCCGCATTCGGAGTAGACCCATTCACATCATTTATGTGTGGGTTAGATGCAGTTGTACCGGATAGCCTGGTAGGTTATGGAACACTTTATGTTATCGTAAATGTAGTTCTTTTGTCATTCAGTCTGATTTTTGACAGACATTATATTGGACTTGCGACTTTTATAAATTTATTCTTATTAGGATACATAACACAGTTTACACATGCAGTCCTTGATTCGATTGTGCCGGATGCACCAATGATTGTTCGTATAATCTTTTTGATTATAGCAATATTTGTAATGTGTTTTTCAGCAGCAATGTATTTTACAGCAGACCTTGGGGGTTCGACATACGACGCAGTTGCACTTATTATGTCGGATGGCTGGAAAGTCGGACCATTTAAATTCGTGCGAATTGCAACTGATTTAACATGTGTAATCATTGGAATTATTTTATATATTTTGGCAGGAAACAGCTTTTCATCTGTTCCTGAAATCGTTGGAGTTGGAACAATCATAACAGCATTTTTTATGGGACCATTAGTTGATTTCTTCAATGTGAAAATAATGAGACCCTTGCTTGGAGCAGAAAAGACGGAGGAATAAAAGTGGAATTTAAAGAAGTAGTAAAAGAAAGATATTCTTGTAAAAAATATAGCAACAGACCAGTAGAGGCAGAGAAAATCACTGCAATATTAGAGGTGGGAAGACTTGCTCCTACAGCAAAAAATCTTCAGGAGCAGAGAATTTATGTAGTTTCTTCAGAAGAAAATCTTGCAAAAGTTGATAAGGTTACACCATGCAGATATGGGGCACCGACAGTACTCGTAGTTGCTTTTGATAAGAATGATGTTTACACATATCCAGGTGGAAAACATAGTTCAGGAATCGAGGATGCGGCAATCGTAGCTACACATCTTCACCTTGCAGCCTGCAATGAGGGCGTGGACAGCTGCTGGATTAATAATTTTGATCCGGATGCATTAGCTGCAGACTTGGGGCTTCCTGAAAATGAGCAGATTCTTATGCTACTTGATTTAGGTTATGCAGCAGAAGGCGCAGGTCCTCTCCCTAATCATAGTAGCCGCAAACCATTAGAGGAAACAGTAAAATATATTTAAAATTTGTGTAGCCTGTAGAATCAGACGGCTTAAGTATCTAAAAGAATACTTTACAGATTAGGGGCGAGGTGTTAGAATACCCCATGGAAACGGATTGTATTCTATATTTAGAAACTTTACCGGCAGACGATTTCTATCTTAGACAAAGATAAAACATCCATCGCTTCATTATATGACTAGAGCTAGATTAATGAACGCATCAGAGTTTTTGCTAATTAATGCGCATCAGCTATGCTGATATTTTTATTTGCACATTTGGGCAATAACATGGCATGAAGAAGAGGTGATACAATGAAGATTGGATTTATTGGAGCTGGGAAGGTAGGAACCTCCCTGGGAATGTTATTTGTAGAAGGAAGTATTCAGGTGACCGGCTATTACAGCAGGCATCGAGAATCCGCCAAGGAAGCGGCCGATTTTACAGGAAGCAGAGTTTACACAGATATATCGCAACTGGTAGAAGATAGCGATGGAATATTTGTAACGGTTACAGACGGAGAGATAAATAAGGTCTATAACCAGTTGGTTGAGATAGGAATTGAAGGTAAATTAATATGTCATTGCAGTGGTGCCATGACCGCAGAGGAAGCATTTTGCGGAATTAAAGAGCACGGCGCTTTTGGATATTCAATACATCCGTTATTTCCGGTAAGCAGTAAGTTTACTTCTTATCAGGAGATGGCGGATGCATTTTTTTGTATCGAAGGAGATGCCGAGTATCTTTCAAAATGGCAGGAGATTTTTGCGGATTTAGGTTTAAAGACAAGGGTGATTGATACAAAGAATAAGGTTATGTATCATGAGGCGTGTGCAATAGCAAGCAACCTTGTATGTGGGCTTTTGCAGGAAAGCCTTGAGCTTATGGATGAGTGTGGTTTTTCACAGGAGGATGCACTTAAGGCACTTAAGCCACTTGTGATGAGTAATATCAAAAATTGTCTTGAAAAAGGACCGATGAATTCTCTTACAGGCCCGGTTGACAGGGGAGATGATAAGACAGTTCAAAAGCATTTGGATGTCTTACACACAGAGGAAGAGAAGCAGATGTATAAGTCTGTATCGGTTAAGCTGGTAGAGATGGCAAAGCGGAGACATCCGGAAACAGATTATAAGAATATCGAACAAATTTTAAAATCAGGAGGATGCTAACCGATGAACAAAAAGAACACAGTAGCAAGTCTCGCCCAGATGAAGGCAAATGGAGAAAAAATTACACAGTTAACATGTTATGATTATACAACAGCACGTCTTATGGAAGAGGCCGGAATCAACATGATTTTAGTTGGTGACAGTCTTGGAATGACAATGCAGGGATACAAGGATACATTACCGGTAACAGTAGATGAGATGATTGTTTACGGAAGAAGCGTACAAAGAGCATGTGAGAACACATTCGTAGTAGTGGACATGCCATTTATGAGTTACCAGATTTCACCTGCACAGGCACTTGAGAATGCAGGAAGAATCATGAAGGAGACAGGCGCAAGCGCAGTTAAGCTTGAGGGTGGAAAAAGCGTTTGTCCACAGATTAAGGCAATCACAGAAGCAGGAATTCCTGTAGTTGCACATATCGGAATGACACCACAGTCAGTAAATGCATTTGGTGGCTTCAAGGTTCAGGGAAAAGGAGAGGAGAATGCCAAGAGAGTTTTAGAGGATGCCCTTGCCGTTCAGGAGGCAGGCGCTTTCGCAGTAACATTAGAGTGCGTACCACCTAAGCTTTCTGCACTTATCACGAAGAAGCTCGATATCATCACAATCGGTATCGGTGCAACAAATGAGTGTGACGGACAGGTTCTTGTATATCAGGATATGCTTGGAATGACAGGTTCCTTTGTTCCAAAATTCGTAAAGAGATTTGGAGAAATCGGTGAGGCCATGAAGCAGGCATTCGTTGATTATGACAATGAAGTTAAGGCAGGAACATACCCAACAGAGGAGCAGATGTACGTAAAGAGTGACTGCTCAGATGAATTCCTGAAACAGCTAGAGACTATGTAGTCCACGTTCGAGACAGGAATAGAGTAAAGTGAGGTAAGAATTATGATAATTGCAAAAACTATTGATGAAGTAAGAGCTCAGGTTGCTGAGTGGAAGAAAGCGGGACTTACAGTTGGTCTTGTTCCAACTATGGGATATCTCCACGAGGGACATGCATCCCTTGTTGATAAAGCCGTTTCAATGTGTGATAAGGTAGTAGCGTCTGTGTTCGTTAATCCAACACAGTTTGGACCAAACGAAGACCTTGCAACATACCCAAGAGATTTCGACCACGACTGTGCGCTCTTAGAGGAGCATAAATGTGATATGGTTTTCCATCCGGAAGTAGAAGAGATGTACTTCGAGGATGCTGCAACATTTGTAGAGATTCAGTCAGACATGCCAAAGCAGCTTTGTGGAAAGACAAGACCTATTCACTTCAGGGGTGTATGTACAGTAGTAGCAAAATTATTTAACATCGTAACACCTGACAAGGCATTTTTTGGACAGAAGGATGCACAGCAGCTTGCAATTATAAGAAGAATGGTAAGAGATATGTCTTACGGAATCGAAATCGTAGGTTGCCCAATCATTCGTGAGGAAGATGGTCTTGCAAAATCTTCAAGAAACACATACTTAAACGACCAAGAAAGAAAGGCAGCACTTATCCTTTCTAAATCAATTTTCCTTGGACAGAAGCTGGTAGAAGATGGCGAGCGCGATGCAAACAAGGTGGTTGATGCCATGGTTGCAAACATTAATACAGAGCCAATGGCAAAGATTGACTATGTATCAGCTGTAGATGGGGTAACAATGATGCCAGTTGATAAAATCGAGGGATGCGTACTCGTTGCAATGGCTGTAAATATTGGAAAAACAAGACTTATAGATAACTTTATTGTGGAGGTCTAATATGTTAGTAAATATGTTAAAAGGTAAAATTCACAGAGCAACTGTTACACAGGCTGAGCTTGATTATGTTGGTTCTATCACAGTAGACCAGGACCTTCTTGATGCAGCAGGAATTTATGAATATGAGAAGGTTCATATTGTTGATGTGAATAATGGTAGCAGATTTGAAACATACACAATCTCAGGAGAGCGTGGTTCAGGAATTATCTGCCTTAACGGAGCAGCTGCAAGATGTGTGAGTACAGGAGATAAAATTATCATCATGGCATATGCTCAGATGACACCGGAAGAGGTTAAGGAACATGATCCAAAGGTTGTATTTGTAGCAGATGACAACAAAATATCTCGCGTTACAACTTACGAGAAACATGGCAAATTAAGCTAATTTCTGGCTCATGCATCAACTCCATCGCTGTGCATTCTGGTAGCCGTGGGGGATGCGTAGGTGCGCACTAGTCTGGTCTTGGCTCTGGCGGCTTGCACCATATATAGGCAAAGCGCCGTATTGCACAAGCTGATTTGTGTAAAAACTAAGGTTTTATATTTATGTTTTTTAGGTCCTGAGGGTCGGTGGTAATGGTGAATCCGTTCACCATACCACCTAAATTTGCCATCCAGGCAAATTTTCCCTAGTGTATCGAAGATAAAACCTAACTTTTTGCAACAAATCACTTGAACGCAATACGGCGCTTTACCTATATATGGTGCAAGCCGCCAGAGCCGGGACCAGACTAGTGCGCACCTACGCATCCCCCACGGCTACCAGAATGCACAGCGATGGAGTTGATGCATGAGGGAAGAGTCTGGCGTAACATTCCGCTGCGTATTTCGACAAGCAGCTGGAGGATTTTATCTCAGACCCGGGATTGTAAATACTACTGAGACGAATATGTTTTCTATCACCATTGATAGAAGTGGAAGTTTACCAAACTTAGATGAATAGAATAAATAGTAGGAGTGTTTTGTAATGAAAGAGAGAGTGGGTTCTGCATACATAATTATTGCCGCATGTTTATGGGGGATGATTGGGATGTTTGTAAGAGGGATAAATGTTGCTGGATTATCTTCCATGCAGATTGTTGCTCTTCGTGCAGTGGGGGCAACTGTCATTCTGTTTTTATATATGGTTTTGTTAAAAAGGGATAAGCTTAGAATAAAATTAGGGGATATATGGATCTTTCTTGGAACAGGAATTGGAAGCATGGTGTTTTTCAACTTCTGCTATTTTGGAAGTATTAACAGAACATCTCTTGCGGTGGCGGCAGCTCTTTTATATACTGCACCTGCTTTTGTAGCGGTACTTGCAAAGATTTTCCTGAAGGAAAGGATTGCATCATCACAGGTTATATCAATTATTATTGTAATTGTTGGATGTGCGATGACTTCCGGTATATTTACATTGGGTGTCAATTTGGATATTTTGGGATTGTTGCTTGGAATTGGTTCTGGCTTCGGGTATGCAATGTATAGCATATTTGGAAAAGTTGCAATTAAGAGAGGCTATACGGATGAGACGATAACTTTTTATACATTTCTTTTTGCCATGTTTGTCACGATTTGGACCTTGGGAGAGTCAGATGTCATTATAACAAGTTTTTCTTGGAAGCTTGCGGGGGCTGTATTTGGACTGATAGTGTTTTCAACTGTAATGGCATATTTATTTTATACAAAAGGACTCTCAATGGTTAAGGCCAGTAAAGCAGCTGTTCTTGCAACTTTTGAACCGGTTGTTGCAACACTCATAGGAATAGGCCTGTATCATGAAAAATTAACCTGGGATATATGTCTGGGCGTAGCCTTGATAATATTTAATCATTGGGGCAGGAATGTTTATAGGAAGATGTCAGCAAAGCTGACGCGCATTCCGCAGCAAGAATAATATATAGCTATAGATTTTGAAGAGAATAGGAAGTATAATATAGAAAAGGTGACTTACAAAAGGAGTTGAATTAATATGGGTATAGCAGAACTAACAGCCAAAATTGAGAGTTTATCAGAAGAAGATTATAATATGGTAATCATGCTTGTAAATAGATTGTCCGAGAAGCCTGAAAAAGATGGGCTTAAAAAATTGGGTGAAGATGAGTTGGTTGAACAACTATCCGAGTCAATTCGAAGAAGTGAAATGGGCGTAACAAAATCTGCCAAAGAAGTATCGCAAAGAATGAGAGATAAGTATGCAGTTTAATGTAGAACTTTCAGAATTAGCAGAACAACAGTATGATAAAATACTGTCTTATATTGCATATGACTTGAAAAATCCTCAGGCACTTCAAAGTGTGATGAATGACTTTGATGATACAATTGCAAAGTTGGAGAAAATGGCAGATAGCTTTGGATATTGTAATAGTAATCGATTGAAAGAGATGGGATTACATAAAATCAAATTTTCAACACATAGATACTTGTTTGTATATCGAATAGAAAAATCGCAAGTAATTATTGAGGGGATGTATCACGAGATGCAGGACTATAATAATTCAATATAATTTTGGGGAAGATAGTGTATAGTGCATTACGAAATTGTAGTGCACTATTTTTTTGTAATTAAAATCGATTGGTAAATTTGCACTATAAATATAATGCACTTTTGTGACATTTATAGGTTTGCAACATAACCTATTTACCTTTCAAAACACCTATGCTATGTTGAATTCAACAAGAGAAAATATAAATTATTAACGATACGTTGGCGTAGGAGTGTCCAACAATCTAAAGGGAGGAAATTTACATGGACAAAAAATGGTGGAAAGAAGCAGTAGTTTATCAGATTTATCCAAAGAGTTTTATGGATTCAAACGGGGATGGAATCGGTGATGTTCAGGGAATTATCAGTAAGCTGGATTACCTTAAAGACCTTGGAATATCAGTTATCTGGATTTCTCCAATGTACGAGTCTCCACAGAAAGACAATGGATATGATATCAGTGATTATCAGGCACTTGATAAAAGATTTGGAGATATGAACGATTTTGATGAGCTTATCGAACAGGCACATAAGAGAGGCATAAAAATCGTAATGGACCTTGTAGTTAACCATTCATCTGATCAGCATAAATGGTTTATTGAGAGCCGCAAGTCAAAGGACAACCCATACAGAGACTACTACATCTGGAGAGATCCAAAGGAGGATGGAAGTCCTACAACAAACTGGGGACAGTTCTTCGGAGGTTCAGCATGGCAGTATGATGAGACAACAGGCCAGTATTATTTACATCAGTTCTTAGCTGAGCAGCCAGACCTAAACTGGGAGAACGAGAAGGTTAGAAAAGAAGTATATGACATGATGACATGGTGGTGTGAAAAAGGTGTAGACGGATTCAGAATGGATGTTATAAGCCTTATTTCGAAACCTGAGGTTTATGAAGACGGACCAATTAATACACCAGACCATTTTTCACATGTTGGCGGAATTACACCAAACGGACCAAGAGTACATGAATTTCTTAAGGAAATGAATCGTGAGGTACTTTCAAAATATGACCTTATAACTGTTGGTGAGACAGCAGGAGTAACAGTTGATGAGGCAAAGAAGTATGCTGGTTTTGACACTAACGAGCTTAACATGGTATTCCATTTTGAACATATGGATCTGGATGAGGATGAGCATGGTAAATGGACAAACCACAGATTCTATCTTCCAGATTTAAAGGAGAACTTTACAAAGTGGCAGAAGGAGCTTGATGGCAAGGCTTGGAACAGCTTATACTGGGATAATCATGACCAGCCTCGTGCAGTTTCACGTTGGGGAAATGATTCAGATGAGTACAGAGCTGTATCTGCAAAAATGCTTGCAACATGCCTTCACATGTTACAGGGAACCCCATATGTATTCCAGGGAGAAGAGCTTGGAATGACAAACTTTACATTTACAGACATTTCACAGACTGATGATGTAGAGGAGAAGAACAACTATAAGACTCTTGTTGAGGTTGAACATGTATATACTAAGGAGCAGATGCTTGAGGCTATTAGTATGAGAGGCCGTGATAATGCACGTACTCCAATGCAGTGGGATGATTCTGAAAATGGAGGATTTACAACAGGAAAGCCTTGGTTTGCAGTTAATCCAAATTACAGCAAGATTAATGCAAAGTCACAGGTGAATGATCCTGATTCAGTTTACTCATACTACAAAGAGTTAATTAAGCTTCGTAAAGAAAATGATATTATTGTTTATGGAACATATGATTTGCTCTGTCCCGATGATGAAAAGCTTTATGCTTATACACGTACATTAGGAGATGAAAAGCTTCTTGTGCTTTGTAATTTCAGCCAGGATGAGATTGAAGTTCCACAGGAAATCAAGGATATGATTTCAACAAATAAGGGTATCTTAATCAGTAACTATAAAGAGGGTCAGGCTGATACACTTCGCCCTTATGAAGCTGTAGTTTACAAAATTTAAATAATGGTGCAACACGAACTTGGAGCTTGGGTCCCTTAGCAGGGGGTCGGGAGCGGCATGCATAAAGGTCGCCGGGGTTCTTGTGGCGTATATATATAATAAAGCGTGGCTATGCTCAATCGATTTGTGTAAAAACTAAGGTTTTATGTTTAGGTTGTGGCTATCTTGCGGGTCGTTGTCAAAGGTGCATCCTTGCACCTTGCCAACTAAATTTGCCATCCAGGCAAATTTCCCCTAGACTCTCGAAGATAAAACCTAACTTTTTACAACAAATAGCTTGAACGCATAGCCACGCTTTATTATATATATACGCCACAAGAACCCCGGAGACCTTTATGCATGCCGCTCTCGCCCCCCTGCTAAGGGACCCAAGCTCCAAGTTCGTGTTGCACTTTATGAATAAGTATAGTTTGAAAAATATATTATGTTCATTTATATTATTTTGTATAAGTTTATACTGCATAAGTATTTAATTGTAATGGGAGTAATTAATGGATAAGGAAAAAATATCAGTGATTGTACCCTGCTATAACGAAGAGGAAGCTATTCCTTTCTTCTATCGTAAAATAGCAATGGTTACAGAGGACATGTCAGATTACGATTTTGAAATTATTTTTGTAAATGACGGTTCCTATGATTCGACAATAGATGTAATTCATAAACTTGCAGATGAGGATACGCGAGTTAAATATCTGGACTTCTCCAGAAATTTTGGAAAAGAGGCGGCGATTTATGCAGGGCTTTCGCATGCTAGCGGGGACTATGGTGTCATAATGGATGCTGATTTGCAGGATCCGCCGGAGCTACTGCCGGAGATGATGAATTATATCAAAAATGAAGGCTACGATTCGGTGGCTACAAGAAGGGTGACAAGAAAAGGAGAGCCTGCGGTGCGTTCCTTTTTTGCACGTCGTTTCTATCATCTTATTAATAGAATATCAAAAACAGAAATTGTTGATGGTGCAAGAGATTATCGTCTAATGAATAGAAAATTCATTGATGCGATTCTGGAATTGAGTGAGTATAACCGCTTTTCAAAAGGTTTATTTGGCTGGGTTGGTTTTAAGACAAAGTGGATAGAGTTTGAGAATGTCAATAGAATTGCGGGAGAGACAAAATGGTCTTTCTGGAAATTATTGCTATACAGTATTGAAGGTATAATCGGATTTTCAACATTGCCACTTGCTGTATCAGCATTTCTGGGCATTTTGTTTTGTATAGTTGCATTTATTTTTATCATTGTGATTATAGTAAGAACGCTGGTGTTTGGAGACCCGACTTCAGGATGGCCGTCGCTTGCATGTATTATTCTGCTGGTAAGCGGTGTGCAGCTCTTTTGCATGGGCATTCTGGGGGCGTATCTGTCTAAGACCTATTTGGAAGTTAAGAAAAGACCAATCTATATCTGTAAAGATAAAAATATCTGAGATAAGAACCTCCGAAGGCTTGCATGAATGCGCAGAGGAAGATGTCAGCAAAAATGTCAGCAAAGCTGACGCAGATTCCACAGCAAGCCACAACATAGACCTCGGGACAAAATTAGTCGGGGGCAAGGACACTGTGCTGGGAAGGGGCGCGTGAGAGGGATAGGCCACAGGGGGCTTGGGATACGTTCAAGCGATTTGTAGCAAAAAGTTAGGTTTTATTTTCGTTAGCCTAGGGGAAATTTGCCCGGACGGCAAATTTAGTTGGCACGGTGCATGGACGCACCGTTGACAACGACCCGTCGGACCGCCACAACCTAACTATAAAACCTTAGTTTTTGCACAAATCACTTGAGTATCTCAAGCCCCCTGTGGCCTATCCCTCTC
>JAXJTU010000054.1:0-4466 GCA_036309425.1 Agathobacter sp. | reverse complement strand
TTCTGGGTATACTCTGTGTCCACACCAAGCTCTTCTGATAATGTAGGCCACATATGCTTTATTCCGTACATTGCATATGGAAGCTCTCTAATATCTCTTCCGGACTGGCGCACACCGCCACCGTTTCTGGATGAGCCGCCATGTCCGATACTGTTTGATGCCTCAAGTACTATTACTGACTTTGTGCCGCTTTTTGCAAGATAATATGCTGCTGCACATCCATTTATTCCACCACCGATAATTACAACGTCTGCCACATTACTCATCACAATCACCTCCATCTTCTGCAAGTATGCACATCTCAATTGGTCTCATTGGAGCTCTTGAGCTTGCCGGAACTACCTCTGCCGGAGAGACTTTAAGTTCGCTTGCGATTATTGTTTTTACTAATTTTCCACAGGTCTGTCCCTGACAAAGTCCCATTCCACTTCTTAGGTATCTTCTCATCTCTTCTAATGTAAAAATGCCTTCGTGCACAGCTTTTCTGATTTCTCCTTTTGTTACCTCTTCACATCTGCAAACCAAGAGGTCATCATCTGGTCCTTCCACGAAAGGTCCTATTTCCTTTAATTTTGCCTGAATATCAACCATAATCTAACCTCCTAAGCTTCTTTCTTATAAAATCTTGCCTTCATTACCATGTCATTTGGCACCTTTATTGTAAGCAGATATGTATGGTCAAAAGCTGGTGCAGTTCTTACCTTTGTAACCTCTGCATCGCATACATACTGTCCATTTCTTCCGAGTGCAAGACCTTTGTCTCCCACCTTAGGAACAGGCAAAAATTCGTATGGCATTGTCACTTCACCATAGCCCTCTTCCACATCCTCTTCTACGAGGAAAATTGACTGTCCGGAGCATGATGCTACACACATTCCGCATCCCACACATTTATGCTCCGGGTCGATGGCCGGAAGGGATGTAATATTTTTGCCAATTCTGATGCATCCCATCTTGCAGGCATCCTGACATGGGTTACATGGAATGTTCTGTGTACACTCAATTACAGGATGTATGCCCTTTTGATGTGTAACTCCTGGGAATCTTTCGATTTCATCGTCTGCTACGAAGCCTTTGTTCAAAAGGTTCATGGATACTTCAATTCCTTCGTCTGTCTTTTCTACCAGCTTTCCTCTGTTCTTTGGTGCAAACATTCCCTGTCTTAAAGTATCAAGCTGATTCTCGAGTTCATCGATTCTTGCATCTCTTTCCTCTTCTGTCATATATCCGAGATAGCAGGCAATTGCTGCACCTGACATTCTTCCTTCTATCATTGCTGAGCTTGCTTCTTCAATTCCTGATACATCACCTGCAACATAGATTCCTGGAACACTTGTTGCACCGTACTTATCACATTCAGGAACATGGCCGCCTTTTGTATCATTCATCTTAACTTCTGCCTGCTTTAAAAGCTGTGACATTGGCGAAAGACCAACTGCAAGACATACTGTATCAACATCAAAATGCTTTTCTGTTCCAGGTATTACCCTCCAGTCCGGACCAACTTCTCCGATAACAACTCCTGTTACATAGTCATCGCCTTCGACTCTTACGATTGTATGTGAAAGATAAAATGGAACTCCGCATCTTGCAATCTTTGCTGCATGAACTCCATATCCTCCAACTCTTGGTGCTGCATCTGCAAGTGCTACAACCTCACAGCCTGCCTGCATTAGCTGGTAACTTACAACGAGTCCTACATTTCCGGATCCAAGCATAAGAATTTTGTTTCCTGGCTTGATATGATGAAGGTTCATCATTGTCTGGGCTGCTCCTGCTCCGATTACTCCCGGCTTTGTCCAGCCTTCAAAATTTACCATATTCTCGCTTGCTCCTGTTGCTACGAGTACAGCATCTCCTTTGTAGTGTTTTACGCAGTCACCAACTTTTACGGTTACTTCCTTCTGTGGGTATAAACCTACGACAGTTGCATTTAGAATTACCTCTACTCCATATTCCTCTGCCTCTTTTAACAGTTCTTCTCCGATTTTAAATCCTCTGACTTTTGCCTTGTGCTCCTTTGAGCCAAAGAATTTGTGAATCTGTTTAAAAAGCTGTCCTCCTGGCTTTGAATTTTCATCAAATACAATTGGCTTTAATCCTTTTTTTGCTGCCTCTATTGCTGCGGATAAACCAGCTGGACCAGCGCCAATTACTATCATGTCATATCTTTCTATCTTCATATGCTTTTCTTCCTTCCTGATTTTTATTTCTAGAGTAACTATTCAGAACCACTTTTTACTCTTCTGGTGTTGCTGATACTCCGTACTGTGTCTGAACAACCATTCCGGCTTCAAGTGGAGTGATGCAGGTTCTGATATTTGGCTTTCCGTCCACTATCATTACACAATCTGTACATCTTCCTATCGCACAAAAAACACCTCTTGGTTCATGTGTCTTTGCTGTATATCTGTGAGCCATAACTCCAGCTGCCTTAAGTGCTGTGGCAATTGGCTCACCCTCATATCCTTCTAAAATCTTGCCGTTATAACTGAATGTTACTGTCTTTTTCTTTGGGGTTTCTCCAAGTATTGGGTGGTTTTCAATTCGTTCCATAATCTCATCCTCCTGACTTTTCCTATAACGTAAAAAGCGCCAACGACCTTGTCGCTGACGCCTTTGTCTAACTCATTTACTGATTAGACTTTATCATTAAATCAATATTTGGTATTGTAAAAAACGATACACCTTAACATTATGCCGTTTTCTTGTCATGTATTTCCTGAAATTCTTTAAGAAGCTTCCTCTCCCTCTCTGTAAGATTTTTTGGCACATCTACCTGAATAATGACATACTCATCTCCATAGGAATTCTTATTCTTCATAGAAACTATTCCTTTATTCTTCAAACGAAGCTTGCTTCCTGGCTGACTACCTGCCGGAACCTTACATCTTACAGTACCATAGAGTGTGTCTACATTGACCTCTCCACCAAGAGCAGCTGTAGTAAATGGAATATTCTTTGTAATGTATACATCTTTTCCATCTCTGCTGAATCTGCTGTCACTACGGATATGAATCTTTATTATTAAATCTCCTGATTTTCCATTTCGTCCATTTCTTCCTTTTCCTTTAAGGCGGATGCTCTGTCCTTCCGCAATTCCTGCTGGTATTTTTACATCTAACAAACCAAGAGAACCATCATCAAAAGAAATTCTCTTCTCACAGCCTAAAGCAGCTTCCCTAAACGATACAGTTATTTCACTTGTTATATCAGCTGCTCTACTGCTCTCAAATTCAAAATCTTCATCGGAAGCAAATGGATTAGTTCTCCTTCCCCTATTAAAGAAACTGCCAAATACATCATCAAACATATCATCCATATTGCCGCTGTAATAGTATTCTCTATGCGTGCCATTTCCGCTGCTTCCACTCCTGAAATGACCTTGGTAGGAATTGGCAAAATCTTCAGGATTGCTACCCATACTTCCGTCAAATGCAGCATGGCCGAACTGGTCGTACAGCTTTCTTTTTTCTTCGTCTGAAAGTACGTTATAGGCTTCTGTAACTTCCTTGAAAAGCTTCTCCGCCTTTTCATCTCCCGGATTTGTATCAGGATGATATTTCTTTGCAAGCTTCCTGTACGCCTTCTTTATGTCCTGATTACTTGAATGCTTAGAAATTCCAAGAACATCATAATAATCTCTTTTGCTCATACATCTCACCTCCAATTTTATATTGAACAAAGATTCACTTTGTGACTCTTTGCGCGCCCGTGTGGGCACGAAAGTGCATCTTCTACTCCACACAGATTGCATCCTCGCGGAGCGTTTGACTTTATTAGTAAAGTAGAACTTTCCTATAAATTCAAAAAGCCTGCTACCTACAGGAGGTAGCAAGCTTTTTTTAGCCTAGAATTAACCTTCTATAGCTATAAACTTGTTTGTATTAATCTTTGGTGCTTCTTTCTTAGGGAAATCAAGTGTAAGAAGTCCATGCTTGAATTTCGCTTTGACATCCTCCTGAGTAAGATAATCACCTACATAGAAGCTTCTCTTATATTCTCCGCTATATCTTTCTTTTCGGATATATCTTCCTTCTTTCTTTGCTTCCTCTGACTCTGCTTCATTCTGCTCAAGTCCCTTTGCTGCTGTAATTGTCAGGTAACCCTTATCAAGTTCAACTGATACATCCTCTTTCTTGAATCCTGGAAGATCAACTACCATCTCATAGCTGTCAGCTGTCTCTTTAATGTCTGTGCTCATCATGTTCTTCGCATTCTGTCCATAGAGTTTCTTTTCCACATTCTTGAAATCTCGATTATCAAACCAAGGGCCTCCAAAAACATCATCAAATAAATTAAAATCATCATAGAATAAACTAGGCATCAACATAAGTCATCCTTCCTTCCTATAATGTCAAGCCCTAAATCATTGATTTTTCAGGCTTTTCTTTAAATATTTACCTCATAAAACAGAGCCAAAAGTGTATGACAGTCATTGTATCTTGTACTGAACAGTTAAAAGA
>JAXJTU010000053.1:0-31881 GCA_036309425.1 Agathobacter sp. | reverse complement strand
TTTATGGTACAAAAGCAGTTTGTATCGGTTCATACCATAGCTAATAAGATAACTGGATTTATGCTGTTCATATTTCCATTGACATTTCCAATTGTAAATATCAGGTACACTTCCATTGTGGTGTGTGCAATGGCAACTTTTGCCGCTTTGCAGGAGAATTATATTATAAGAACGCTGGAGCGTTCTTGAAAATTTAAGAATGATAATGAAAGAAAGGTGGTTATGAAAATGGTTAAAATAGGTGATTTTTGTTTTGAAGAAAAATGGGAAGACAGGGGAACTTGTTTGATGTATTTTGAAGCTGATGAGGAATATGAAGAATCAGCTCAATGGTCAATAGATATCTCCTGCAGGAAGGGGAAATATAAAGGAGAAGATGTTTCGCCTTCAATCTGTATAAATCCTATTGATACTGATAAGAAATCAGTAGAAGAATTAGTTGGTATAAAGCATGTTGTAGAGAATATAGAAGAGTGTGATGAGAGAGAAGATACATTTTATGTTTTTGAACATGAACCAATGTGTAATTATGAAATTTCTGTTGAAGAACTAAATGGTGATAAAGCACATATTGTAGGGCAAGGAAAGTTAGTTGTAGATGGTTATGCTGATCCTTATACGGTAGATGATTTTGAAATAGACTGTTGGGTACCAATTATATTATCGGTCGATGATTGGGAGAAATTTGAGTAGATACAGAATTGTTAAGGAAATTATTTATTATGGATATAAAAGGGCTCTTGCTTGATAATTTAGAAGAATTGTTTGGAGAAAGGTTTGAACTTATTGAGAGAACAACAGAAGCAGTAAATTTAAGTGATATACCAAGCGCATTACATTGCTTTTATAAAAAATATTCATTTTTAAAAATGCCGTTAGGTTCTATTTTCACAGTAGAAGAAGCAAGAAAAATGTCATATCAGCAACCATTTTTGGATGAAGAGTGGTTTTGTTTTGGACAGGATAATTATGGCTTTGTTTTTTGGCTGTGCAAAGAAGTAGATGGAAGAACATTTTTCAATGCATGGGATCATGAAATGAGTGACTATATTGATGAGGGAATGGAGATAACCTTGGAGGAGTTTCTGCAGGACATTATTAATGATTTTGAAGAAAATGAAACGTGTAGTATAGAAATTAAAAGCTGCGAGGAAGATGCTTTAGCTGAATTAGTGAAGATAAAAAAGGCTTTTAATATGACAGCTTCTATGTCTGAACTGAAGGAAATAAAACACAATCTGCCTTATGTGATTTCTGATGATTTTTCTTACATGAAGGCGTTGAATATTTTAAAGGATTTAAAGCTTGATAAGGTGAAAATAGATGTTTTTCATATAGATTAGAATCTGGCTTGACGAGAAATCAATGCTCCATAAAAATTGTTATTTTTATGAAAAGGAATATTATATTAAGATATAGTTGTAATTATTATTCATTTTTTGGAGGAAGGGAAAATGAAGAAAGCATTATTAGTAATAGATATGCAAAACGTATGTGTTGGAGAAAGACATGCCACATATTTTAAATATAATAATGACATACTTATTCAAAATGTAAATAAGGTTATTGGCGCTAATGAAAATAATTTAGTTATTTATATTAAAAATATTATGAGAAGAAATTTTATTAATAAATTTGCACCATTCCAAGCATATGAAGGAACAGAAGCTGTTGAATTAGTAAGTAATCTTCACATGGTATCAGATAACATATGTACCAAGCATAAAGGAAACGCCTTTACAAATCCAGAAATTGGCGCGTTGTTGAAAAAGAACAATATTGAATGCGTAGAAGTTATAGGTGTAGATGGTGGTGGTTGCGTTGCACTAACTGCATTAGGAGCTATAAAAGAAGGATACATGGTAATTGTTAACGAAACAGCTATTGGTACAATGTTTAATAAAAATAAGGATAAATATTTCAAGAAGTTGCAAAAGGCTGGAGCAAAATTTATCTAATCCATACGAAAAAAATAAACTTACAAAATTGTAAGAAACCAATCATAAACTGTAAGGCAAATCGATGGTTGCCCCATAATCGTTTTGATAAACTTTAATCAACAAGTAAGCAAACGAAAGTTGATTAAAAGATTATGGAGGTAGCAATATGAACAACCTTATGCAGAGTATACTGATTGGAATTTCAAATTTCCCATTTTTCGCAGTAATTCTAACATTGCCGATTTTTGCAACACAGCTTATGAAATATAAAGCAATCAATCCTGTAAGAATCGCAGTAAATTATGTAGCAATATTATATTTCCTATGTCTTTTTGCATTAGTATTTCTTCCATTACCAGATATGGCAAAAGCATCACAGTTAAGTGGATATAAAATTCAGCTGATACCATTTAGATTCCTAGCAGACATAATAAAAGAATCACCACTTGTAATTACAAACATTCACACATACATTCCGGCAATATTTCACCGTGCGGTATTACAGGTAGTATTCAATGTAATAATGACAATCCCATTTGGAATGCTATTAAGCTACTATTTTGAATTTGATGCAAAGAAAGTATTCATAAGTTCATTATGCTTAACATTATTTATAGAAATAGGACAGTTAACAGGATTATTCTTCATCTATTCCGGATCATACCGTTTCTGTGATATTGATGACATCATGGCAAACACACTCGGTGGAGTAATTGGATATGTAGCAGTAAAAGCATGTCATTTTCTTCCAAAGATAAAAAGTTTTGACCACCAGCTTGTTTCATTACAAAGAGCAAAAACAACTATAGCACTTACCCGCTAACCAATACTCTTTTTTGAAGGTTCGTCATCAACCTAAACCTGCAATGCAGTTTAGTTAATCTGCTCCAATACTATTGTCAAATGATGAAATAATTAAATTACTGTCCCAAGCAAAAAATAATGACAACAGACGGTAAAAAAAGGATTAATATCTAACATCAAGGAATAAAATGCAGATAAATTACCGCCGCAAGCCAGAAAATTATTCATGAGGCAGTAAACTTAACTAAACGTATTACATAAACCTGGGGAGAACATATAGGAGGCAGTAAGCAGGGCGCATTTTTGCAGGCAGTAGAGGGGGGCGCGGCAGACAATCAGGGCAAGGGATGTTATGGAGGAATGTGAGAACTTCTTAATTTCATGTAGAAAAACAGAGGGAATTTGCCCGGACGGCAAATTCAGGTGGCAGGGTGCACGGATGCACCCTTGACACCGACTCGTCAGGAGCCAGCCTCTAACTCATGAAATTCTAGAAGTTCCACATTACGCCATAATCCCTTGCCCTAATTGTCTGCCACGCCCCCCTCTACTGCCTGCAAAAATGCGTCCTGCTTACTGCCTCCTATATGTTTTCCCCAGCCACAATTGTAAAAAATACATAAAACCAAAGTCCCCAATAAAATAAGCATTATAAAATAGTTCTAAAATTTTAACTATATAGTTGACAAATCAAACTAAATCTATAGAATGATAAATAGTTAAAGAATTTTAACTAAATAATTTTAGACAAACAAAAACAAACAAAAAGGAGATTTAATCATGTTCGAAGAAGTAAAAGAGATTATCATTGACACATTAAGCTGTGAGGAAGACAAAGTAACATTAGAGGCAAACCTTTTCGATGACCTCGGAGCAGACTCACTTGACGCAGTAGAGCTCAACCTTGCACTTGAGGAGAAGTTCGGAGTAGCAATCGACGAGGAGGCAATGGCTAACATCAAGACAGTAGCAGATGTAGTTAAGTATCTTGAGGAGAACAAGTAATTAACCAGAGAGGGCGAAACAAGTGGATTTCGAAAACGTATGTAAATTAATGGAGTGCTTTGACTCATCAGAGAGTGTATATCTTGAGCTTGAGATGCCAGAGCTCTCCATCAAGTTAAAAAAAGCAGAAGCATATAAAGATACTGTGGCACCAGCAATGGCTCCAATGCCAGCAATGCAAATGCCGGTAATGCCGGCACAGCAGTTCGCATCAGCGGATGCAGCAGGCGTAGCTAATACAGCCTCAGCACAGACATCAGACGCAGCACAGAAAACTGTTGATGAGAATGATTATGTAAAGGCACCACTTGTAGGTGTATTTTATGCAGCACCTGCACCAGACAAGGCACCATTTGTACAGGTAGGAAGTCACGTAGAAAAAGGCGAGACAATCTGTCTTATCGAGGCAATGAAGATGATGAGCGAGGTTGTAGCACCAAAGAGCGGAACTATCAAGGAGATACTTGTAGAAAACGGTGACATGGTAGAATTTGACGCACCATTATTTGTAATACAGGAGTAATTATGTTTCGAAGAGTTTTAATTGCCAACAGAGGCGAGATTGCAGTTCGAATAATTCGAACCTGCCGAGAAATGAATATTGAGACAGTAGCAATTTACTCTACAGCGGATAAGGAATCCCTTCATGTAAAGTTAGCGACAAAGGCTGTTTGTGTTGGTTCGCCAAAAGCAGCCGACAGCTATCTTCATATGAAGAATATCTTAACTGCAGCGGTAGAGACAGGATGTGACGCAATACATCCGGGATTTGGATTTTTATCAGAGAACAGTGATTTTGCAAGACTGTGTCAGGAAAGTGGAATCATTTTCATTGGACCAAAGGCAGATGTAATTGATGCTTTAGGCAATAAGGCAACAGCCAAGAAGCTGATGATAGAAAGAGGCGTTCCGGTAGTACCTGGTTCAAAAGGCGCCGTAAAAGATATCGATGAAGTGACCAAAATTGCAGACGAGATAGGATATCCGGTTCTTCTTAAAGCATCAGCCGGTGGCGGCGGAAGAGGAATGAGAAAGGTATTCGAAAAGGAACAGCTCGCTACATTATTCGAGGAAGCTCAGGCAGAAGCAAGAGCATGCTTCGGAAATGATGAGATGTACATAGAGAAGCTTATCTTAAACCCAAGACATGTAGAGTTCCAGATTCTTGCAGATGAATTTGGAAATGCAGTACACCTTGGAGAAAGAGACTGCTCAATCCAGAGAAAGAATCAGAAACTTATCGAGGAAAGCCCATGTATGGTAATAAGCAAAGAGCTTAGAGAAAAAATGGGACATGCAGCAGTAGAGGCCGCAAGAGCAGCAGGCTACAGCAACGCAGGAACTGTAGAGTTCGTACTTGATAAGGATGAGAATTATTACTTCATTGAGATGAATACCAGAATACAGGTAGAGCATGGAGTAACAGAGCTTGTAACAGGATTAGACTTAATTAAAGAGCAGCTTAGAATAGCATTCCATCAGCCACTCAAGTTCACACAGGAAGATATTGTATTAACTGGACACGCAATGGAGTGTCGTATTAATGCAGAAGATCCTGCAAAAGGCTTTATGCCAAATTCTGGAAAGATAACATTCCTTAATATTCCGGGAGGACCTGGAGTAAGAGTGGATACAGCATTATACAACGGATATGAGACAAGTCCGTTCTATGATTCAATGATGGCAAAAGTATTAGTACATGCGCCAACAAGATTAGAGGCAATCCGTAAAATGCGCAGAGCATTGGAAGAGCTTGTAATAGAAGGAATCATAACAACAGCAGATTTTGATTATCTTCTTATGCATCACCCAGATTTTATCAAGGGAAGAGCAGACACAAGTTTTATTGAGGAGCATATGGAAGAGATTCTAGCCTGGGATGCATCCAGTGAGGATGAGGAGTTAGAGAATGAATAATTTAATTGATAGACGTAAGGGCAAATTGCAGCAGTATAAGAGACTCAGAGACCAAGCAAGAAATGACAGTTTTGTAAGTCTGGAAGAGCACAAAGAGGTAGAAAAAGAACTTTTCGCCCAGTGTCCAAGCTGTAAGGAAAGCTTTGCAAAAACTCAGATTAGAAACAACTTATACATGTGTCCGGCGTGCCGTCATCATTTTAGTATGCCACCGGAAAAAAGAATCAAGAGTATTGTAGATAAAGGAACCTTCAAAGTATTTAACTTTGATTTCCCTGAGCTTGATCCTCTTGAATTCGACGGCTACCTCGAGAAGAAGGAAGCCATTTATGAGAAAAGTAAATACCGCGAAGCTGTTTTGGCTGGATACGGTCAGGTAGACGGCAGAAAAGTGGTAATTGCAGTAATGAACAGTAAGTTCCTTATGGGAAGTATGGGAATCGAGGTTGGTGAGACAATCACCAGAACTATCGAGGCCGCAGAGAAATATCATCTTCCACTACTTATTTTTACAGCAAGTGGTGGAGCCAGAATGCAGGAAGGTATTTTATCCCTAATGCAGATGGCAAAGACAAGCGCAGCAATTGAGAGATTCCAGAAAAAAGGTGGTCTCTACATAACATGCCTTACACATCCGACAACAGGAGGAGTAAGCGCAAGCTTTGCAGGTCTTGGAGATATAACAATTGCGGAACCAAAAGCACTTGTAGGCTTTGCAGGACCACGAGTAATTCAGCAGACAATCGGTCAGCAGTTACCAGAGGGATTCCAGAGAGCAGAGTATCTTGAGGAGCACGGATTTGTAGATCAGGTTGTTCCAAGAGATGAGCTTAGAAAAGTAATCAGTCAGATATTGATGCTACATGATGCATAAAATGCATAGAGAATAAGGAGCTTGATATGGAAGATTTAGATAGCGTAATCAGCAGTAAGCTGTTAAGCGGCCAGAGACTTTCTCCAATGGATAAGGTACTTTTGGCAAGACATATAGAAAGACCAAAAATCACAGATTACATAGACGCACTCTTTACAGACTTTTTCCTTCAGAAGGGAGATGTTCTTGGAAAAGAGGACGGAAGTATTTATGGTGGAATCGCACTTTTCCACGGAATACCTGTAACAGTAATTGGTCATAGAAAAGGTAATAACCTTGAAGAAAACTTAAAGTGCAACTTCGGAATGCCGGGACCGGAAGGGTACCGCAAAGCGCTTCGTATGATGAAGCAGGCAGAGAAGTTCGGTCGTCCGATAATCACATTTATCGATACACCGGGAGCATATCCTGGAATCGAGGCAGAGCAGTTTGGACAGAGTCAGGCAATCGCAAAGAACCTTGCCAAGATGAGCGCTCTTACAGTTCCTGTAATTGCAATCGTAACAGGTGAGGGAAGCAGTGGTGGAGCCTTGGCAATCGGTGTTGCAAACAGGGTATTCATGTTGGAAAACGCAGTATACTCAATCCTTTCTCCAGAGGGCTTTGCAAGTATTTTATGGGGCGATTCAGCAAAGAAAGAACAGGCAAGTGAGGTAATGAGACTCACTGCAGACGATTTGTACGGATACGGTGTAATTGATGGAATTATCGAGGAGCCAGCAGGTGGAGCACACAGAAATCCACAGGCAGTATTTACAGAAATTGACAGTCTGCTTTACAAAGAGATTAAGCACCTCAAGAATAAGTCAGGAAACGAACTGGCAAAAAGCAGATATGAAAAATTTAGAAAAATGGATGAACAATTCTTAAGAGGAGCAGATTGATGAAGGGACTAAAGATAATAGCTACCGGAGGATTTGCACCGGAAAAAATCATTACAAATGAGGATTTAAGTAAAATCGTTGAGACAAGCGATGAATGGATAACAGCCCGAACAGGAATGAAGAAAAGACATTTCTGTGATGGCGATGAAGGCAATGTATTTTTGGCGACGAGGGCAGCGGCTCAGGCACTTGAGCGAGCCGGCATCGACAAGGATGAAATCGGAGCCGTAGTAGTAGCCACTTTTTCAGGGGATTATTTCGTTCCATCTACTGCATGTCTGGTGCAGAAGGAATTAGGACTTGGCGATGATATGATCTGTTTTGATCTTAATGCAGCCTGCTCTGGTTTTATGTTTGGACTCGAAACAACCAGAGGACTTTTATTACAGAGCGAGAAAAAATACGCATTACTTATCGCAAGTGAAGTTGTATCAAAGAAGCTTGATATGACAGACCGAGGAACCTGTATTCTTTTTGGTGATGGAGCAGGAGCTGCAGTTCTGACACTTGATGATGAAGCTGTTTATACAAGCATCATGGGATGTCACGGTGATGCAGAGATGATTAACTGCCCAAGTGGTGAGGATACAAACCGTAAAGTATTTATGGATGGTCAGGGAACATATAAGTTCGCAGTAAGAACCGTCCCAGGTTTACTTAAGGACACAATCGAAAAAGCCGGACTTAGGATAGAGGATATTGATGGCTTTATTTTGCATCAGGCAAACATCAGAATTATTGATTCTGTAGCAAAGACAATCGGAGTACCTAAGGAAAAGTTTTTTGTGAATATAGATGAATATGGAAATACATCAGCTGCAAGTGTTGCACTTGCATTAAATCAGGCAATGGAAGAGGGCTGGTGTAAGGACAAAAAGAGACTTCTTCTTGCAGGCTTTGGAGCTGGCAAGACATGGGGCGCAGCAGTATTAGAGTCGTATATATAAAGAGAGGGCATATGATGAAATTACAGGATTTAGTAGATATTAAATACCCTATCATTCAGGGTGGAATGGCAAATATCGCAACAGGTGAATTTGCAGCAGCAGTTTCAAATGCTGGCGGTCTTGGACTTATCGCATCAGGCGGTATGGACCATACAAGAATTAAAGAAGAAATTGATAAATGTCGTGCACTTACAGACAAGCCTTTCGGAGTTAACTTAATGCTCATGAATCCTGATGTAGATGCAATTGCAGAGCTTTTATACGAAGAGAAAGTTCAGGTAATTACAACTGGAGCAGGAAACCCAGGAAAGTACATGGCTAAGTGGAAGGAAAACGGAAGCATCGTAATTCCTGTAGTTGCAAGCGTAGCCCTCGCTAAGAAGATGGTTCAGCTTGGCGCAGATGCAATTATCGCAGAAGGTGGAGAAAGTGGTGGACACGTAGGTGACATGACAACAATGACACTTTTACCACAGGTTCTTGCAGCAGTAGATGTACCTGTTATCGCAGCAGGTGGAATTGCAAACGGAAATCAGATGGCAGCAGCTTATGTTCTTGGTGCAAGCGGAGTCCAGATTGGAACATGCCTCTTAGTAAGTGAGGAGTGTCCAATTCATGAGAATTACAAGAACGCACTTATCAAGGCAAAGGATAATGGAACAACTGTAACTGGTCGTTCACAGGGAGCACCAGTAAGAATTCTTAAGAACAGCATGGCAAGAGAGTACTTAAAGCTTGAGCAGGCTGGAGCCGACAAGATGGAGCTTGAGAAGATTACACTTGGTGGACTTAGAAGAGCCGTTGTAGACGGAGATGTAGTAACTGGTTCTGTAATGGCAGGTCAGGTATGTGGTCAGCTTAAAGAGGTTCGTCCTGTAGCAGACATTCTTGAAGAGCTTTATACAGATGCTAAGAAGAGACTTGATGAAGTCTGTGGAAACATGATTTAGGAGATAAATATGAAATTAGGTTTTATATATGCAGGACAGGGAAGCCAGAAGGTCGGAATGGGTCAGGACTTTTATGAGCAGTTCCCAGAGTTTAAAGAGACAATGGATAATGCTTCAGAGGCGGTGAAGGACGTAACAGATTTTGATGTTAAGGACTTATGCTTCAACGGACCAGACGAGCAGTTATCATTAACAAGATACACACAGCCATGTATGGTTGCATTTGCAGTAGGAGTTACAAAGCTCTTAAAGGCAAAGGGATTAAATCCAGAGTATGTATGTGGATTAAGCCTCGGTGAGTACTCAGCACTCTATGCAGCAGATGTATTATCAGAAAAGGATGTGCTTAACCTTGTAGCATATCGAGGAATGGTAATGCAGGAAGCTGTTAAGGACCGCCAGGTAAAAATGTCAGCAGTTCTCATGTTAGACAGACAGACAATTCTTGACTGCTGTAAAGAAGTAAGCGATAAGTTAAGCGCAGAAGGCAAAGACCTTACAGTTCAGGTTGCAAATTATAACTGTCCTGGTCAGATTGTAATCTCAGGAGATGCAGAAGCAGTTGATATCGCTTCAGAGCTTCTTAAGGAAAAGGGAGCAAAGAGAGTACTTCCACTTAAGGTAAGCGGACCATTCCACACATCACTCATGAAGCCAGCAGGTGACTTACTTGCTAAGAGATTCGAAGGTGTAAGCTTCAATGAGCCAAAGAACAAGGTCATTTTCAATGCAACAGGAAAGACAATGCAGGAAGGTGAAACTTTTGAGGCGCTCCTTGAGAAACAGGTACAGAGCAGTGTTTATTTAGAGGACTCAATTGCCCTTATGAAGGAGCAGGGAGTTGATACAATCGTAGAGATTGGACCGGGAAATGCTATTAGTAAGTTTGTAAAGAAGACAGTTTCAGATGTTAATGTTTACAGCATTGATTCGGTTGAAGATTTTAACAAGGTTGTAGCAGAACTTGCATAGAATATGGAATTGTATAGAGCAAGAGGTTGCAAAGTACAAGAGATTGCAAGCTACAAGAGATTGCAAGGTACAAGGGATTGTCTAGAGTAAGGGATTGTCTAGAGTAAGAAATTATAGAGTGCAACAAATTACATAGAATAAGAATTAGAGTAAAAAAGAGTTTGTGTATATACATACATAAATAAGGAGAATCAGGATGGCAGAAAGAGTAGCAGTAGTAACAGGCGGAAGCCGTGGAATCGGAAAAAGCATCTGCGTAGCACTTGCTAAGAACGGATTTAACATCGTAACTTGTTATACAAGTAATCCTGCATCAGTTGAGGAAACATTAGCTGCATGTAAGGAGCAGGGGGTAGAGGCATATGCTGTTTGTGCAAATGTAGCTAACAGCGAGGATGTAGATAAGCTTTTTGACGAAGTTAAAGATAAATTTGGAAGAATTGACGTACTTGTAAATAACGCAGGTATCACAAGAGATAACCTCATCCTTAGAATGACAGAGGAAGAGTTCAATCAGGTTATCGATGTTAACTTAAAGGGAGCATTCCTTTGCAGCAAGGTTGCAGCAAAGATGATGCTTAAGAAGAAATACGGAAGAATCATCAACATAAGCAGTGTTGTTGGTATAAGCGGAAATGCCGGTCAGGTAAATTACTCTTCAAGTAAGGCTGGACTTCTTGGAATGACAAAGTCAATTGCAAAGGAGCTTGGTGGAAAGGGTATCACAGCAAACGCAATCGCACCTGGATTTATCCAGACAGAGATGACAGAGCAGTTATCTGACGATGCACAGAAGTACTGGCAGGAGAGAATTCCAAGAAAACGTCTTGGAAAGCCAGAGGACATTGCAAACGCAGTGTGTTTCCTCGCTTCAGAAAATGCAGATTACATTACAGGTGTTGTTTTACCAGTTGATGGTGGAATGACTTGCTAATTATAGGAGAATAATATGAGCAGAAGAGTTGTTATTACAGGAATGGGAACAGTAAACCCAATCGGAAATAATGTTGAAGAGACATGGAATAATGCAGTAAAGGGTGTGTGTGGTATCGCACCAATCACACAGTTTGACACAACAGATTTCAAGGTAAAATTAGCTGGTGAAGTTAAGAATCTTGATGTAGATGCTATTCTTGGAAAAAAAGAATCAAAGAGAATGGATAGATATACACAGCTTGCTATGATTGCGGCAAAAGAAGCTGTAGAGATGAGTGGTCTTGATTTTGATAAGGAAGACACTTCAAGATGTGGTGTTTTAGTTTCAAGTGGAATTGGTGGACTTACAACAATTCAGGACGAGCATCAGAAAGCAGTAGATAAGGGATATGCCAAAATGTCTCCATTTTTCATTCCAATGGCTATTTCAAACATGGCTGCAGGACAGATTGCTATCGCGTATGGTCTTCATGGAATGTGTACATGTGTAGTAACAGCTTGTGCAAGTAGTAACAACGCAATAGGTGATGCTTTCAGACATATCAGAGATGGATATGCAGAAGTTATGGTATGTGGTGGTAGCGAGAGCTGTGTAAATGAGTTAGGAATCGGAGGTTTCTCTTCTCTTAAGGCTCTTAATACAACAGAGGATCCAAACAGAGCATCAATCCCATTCGATAAAGAAAGAAACGGATTTGTATTAGGTGAGGGTGCCGGAATCCTTATCTTAGAGGAGTATGAGCATGCTGTAGCAAGAGGTGCAGTAATTTACGGTGAGGTTGCCGGATACGGTGCAACTTGTGATGCACATCATATTACAGCTCCAGACCCGGAAGGAACACAGGGTGCTGCATGTCTTAAGCTTGCAGTTAAGGATGCAGGAATGGAGTTAGAGGATATCGATTACATTAATGCACATGGAACATCAACACACCTTAACGATAGTGGAGAGACAAAGGCTATCAAGATGGCATTCGGTGACCATGCTAAGAACTTAAAGGTAAGCTCAACAAAGTCAATGACTGGACATCTTCTTGGTGGAGCAGGTGCTGTTGAGGCAATCTTTACAACACTTGCAGTCCAGAATGATTTCGTTCCACCAACAATCAACTACAAGGTATTTGATGAAGAGTGTGACCTTGATATCGTACCAAATGAAGGAAGAAAGACAGAGGTTCGCGCAGCAATCTCTAATGCTTTAGGATTTGGTGGACATAACGCATCAATCCTTATTAAGAAATGTCAGTAACATATAGATATACATTTATATCAGGAGAAATATTATGGAATTAAATTCAAACCAGATACAGGAAATATTACCACACCGTTATCCTTTCTTACTTGTTGACCGCATTATAGAGTGCGAGCCAGGAGTAAAGGCAAAGGGAATTAAATGTGTAAGTGCCAACGAGATGCAGTTTCTTGGACATTTTCCACAGAAGCATGTAATGCCGGGAGTACTTCTTATTGAAGCTCTTGCCCAGGTTGGAGCTATCGCAATCCTTACAGAGGAAGAGAATAAAGGAAAGCTTGCATTCTTTGGTGGAATCAAAAATGCTCGCTTTAAGGCTCAGGTAATTCCAGGAGATGTTGTCGAGCTTGAGTGTGAAATCACTGCTAAAAAAGGACCTGTAGGATTTGGAAAGGGAGTTGCCAGAGTAAATGGCAAGGTTGCAGTAACAGCTGAAGTTTCTTTTGCCATTGGTGAGTAATCGTGTTATGATAAATGAAGTACTAAAAAGAGGAAGGGCTCTAGAGATGTTAGAACAGACTTTAGCAGATATTTATACAAAGTTTAAGATTCACTTTTATCAGGAAATGTTTCGTCAGACACATGCGCGTGAGATGTCGCTTACATCTACTGAGACTTTCTGTGTAGAAGTAATTCACGCTCTCGATAAGCCAACCGTTAATGAGTTTGCAAATTTTATACAGGTTTCTTCACCAAATGCAGCTTATAAGGTTAACAGTCTTATCAAGAAGGGTTACATTGTTAAGGAACAGTCTGAGCATGACAAGAGAGAGTATCATCTTTGCGTGACAGATAAGTATTTCGAATACTTTAATCTTAGTCAGAATTATCTTTCCGAAGTAACCAAAAGAGCTGAGGAGCACTTTAGTACGGAAGAGATTGCAATGTTTGATAAGATTCTCGGAGAGATATCAGATAGTCTTATGCCAGAGGTAGATATTCCATCTATCGACCTTGCTACAGCAAAGGCAGCACCAGTCAAAGCAACTGAATAGTTTTTATGATAAAAAGGCAAATAAGTATTCTTATTTGTCTTTTTTTATTGTACAATGAACATAAAATTTGGAGAAAGGATAGGGAGAGTAATGGGGGATTTTGATTTTAATATTGTGACTAATCCTGAGATTTTTCAGGAGAACAGATTACCTGCACATTCGGACCATATTTGTTACAGGAATGAGTATGAGAAGCAGACAAGACAGACAAGTCTTAGATTTAATTTGAACGGAATATGGAAATTTGCTTATGCAAAAAATATGAATCTGGCTGTTAAGGATTTTGAGAAAGCAGATTATAACTGCAAAAACTGGGATGATATTAGAGTTCCTGCACATATTCAGATGGAAGGTTATGACATTCCACAGTATACGAATACAACTTACCCATGGGAAGGAAAAGAGTATATTGAGCCTGGTCAGATTCCTACAGATTTTAACCCTGTGGCAAGCTATGTAAAGTATTTTGAATTACCTGATGAGATGAGGAGCGGCAAGGTATGTATCTCATTTCAGGGAGTTGAAAGTGGTTTTGCAGTTTGGCTTAATGGAAATTATGTAGGCTATAGCGAGAATTCTTTTGATCCGGCAGAGTTTGATCTTACACCATATATTAAAGATGGTGAGAATAAGCTTGCTGTAAGAGTATGGAAATGGACAGCGGGCAGCTGGTGTGAGGATCAGGATTTTTATAGATTTTCCGGAATATTCAGAGATGTATTTATCTATCAGGTGCCAGCGTGTCATGTCAGTGATATTAAATTAGTGCCAACCTTAAATGAAGATTACACAGAAGGAACGCTTGAGGTTTCATTAAAGACAGAGGGTGAGGGCTCTGTCAGCCTTACACTTTTAGAGGATGATTACGTTTTAGCCCAGGGTGAAGTAAACCTTTCTGATGATTGTGTTTTAGCCCAGAGTTCTACAGTAGCTTTTAAAGTGAATAATCCTGCGCTCTGGAGTGCGGAGGAGCCTAACCTTTATGTTCTTAAGGTGGAGGTAAAAGATGCCTCTGGTGCACTTACAGAGACCTTTAATCAGAATGTAGGCTTCAGACATTTTGAGCTTGTTGACGGAATAATGAAGCTAAACGGTAAGCGTATTGTGTTCAAGGGTGTAAACCGCCATGAGTTTAACTCATCAACAGGTCGTGTTCCTAATGAAGAAGACGCAATTAAAGATATCCTTACAATGAAGAGAAATAACATTAATGCAATTCGTACATGTCATTATCCGGATGATTCATTAATTTATGAGCTCTGCGATATTTACGGACTTTATATGATTGCCGAGAATAATCTTGAGACACACGGCAGCTGGGAAGGCTTTGAGCGTGGTGTCAGTGATGAGAGCTTCATCGTTCCAAAGGATAAGGATGAATATATGGGAATGCTTCTAGACAGAGTAAATTCATGCTATCAGCGAGATAAGAATCATCCATCAATTCTTATCTGGTCATGTGGTAATGAATCGTTTGGTGGCAAGGTTATCTATGAGATGTCTAAGCTTTTTAAGAAGCTTGATCCACACAGACTGGTACATTACGAAGGACTTTTCCACGACAGAAGCTACAACGATACGAGTGACATGGAATCACAAATGTATTCGACTGTTGAGGACATTAAGAAGTTTTTGGCCCAGCATGATGACAAGCCATTCATCTGTTGTGAGTATACACATGCAATGGGTAATTCGTGTGGAGCAATGCACAAATATACAGACCTTACTGATACAGAGCCAAGATATCAGGGGGGATTTATCTGGGATTACATTGACCAGTCAATTTACAAAAAGGACAGATATGGTAACTGGTTCCAGGCTTATGGCGGTGACATGGGTGAGAAGCCTAATGACGGTTCGTTTAGTGGTAATGGAATTGTTTATGGTGGAGAAAGAGATGAGTCTCCTAAGATGCAGGAGGTTAAGTTTAACTACCAGAATATTTCAATAACATTTGATGAAGACAAATACACGGTATGGAATAAGAACCTCTTTGTTAATACCGATAAATACAACTGTGTTGCAAGCCTTCTTGCAGACGGAATTGAGGTATTAAGAACTGAGGAGACGATCAGTGTTGCTCCGCTTAGCAGCGAGGAATTTGATATCCCAGGCGAGCTTCTTGATTACATGAAGATGGCAAATGAGGCTAAGGGACAGGCTGCTCCTGAGTTTGCAATTACAATTTCATTCTGCCTTGAGGATGACGAGCTGTGGGCAGATGCCGGACATGAGATTGCATTTGGCCAGAAGGTATACAAGAAAGAAGTAAAGAAATATACCTGCGACAAAAAGCTTGAGTTTGTAAAAGGAATTAATAACTGTGGTATCAAAGGCGAGAATTTCTCAGCTATTTTCTCATACGTACAGCAAGGGCTTATATCTTATGTGTATGGCGGGGTTGAGATGATACAGAATGTTTCTCCAATGCCAAACTTCTGGAGAGCTCCAATCGAGAACGATTACGGATACATGATGCCGCAAAAGTACGCGCAGTGGAAGATTGCAAGTATGTATGTTTCGACCAAGAGAAATATTAGATTTGAGGAGTCGACTCCTAAGGTTGAGATAAACGAAAACAACATTAAGCTTACTTACACATATCACATGCCTACTACACCGGCAAGCAGCTGCCAGCTGACTTATAATGTGTTCGGTGATGGAACAATTGAGACAACACTTTCCTATGACTGTATTCCTGAGCTTGGAGATATGCCTGAGTTTGGACTGATGTTTAAGTTTGATGCTGACTATGACAATGTTAAGTGGTATGGACTTGGAGAGGCTGAGACTTATGCTGACAGAAGAAGAGGTGCAAAACTTGGTGTATACGCTAACAAGGTGGCTGACAATATGGCAAAATACCTTGTTCCACAGGAGTGCGGAAATAAGTGTGATGTCAGATGGGCAACAATAACTGACCGTAAGGGAAGAGGCATGATTTTCATGGGAGATGAGATGTACTTTAATGCACTGCCATACACTCCTCATGAGATTGAAAATGCCCTTCATGAGTACGAGCTTCCTCGGGTTCACTACACAGTAGTAAGAGTTGCTCAGGGACAGATGGGAATCGGCGGTGATGACAGCTGGATGTCTAGTCCTCATCCTGAGTATCTTCTTAATGCCCAAGGTCGAAAAGAGTTTACTTTCTGTTTTAGAGGAATTTAAATTAAATACAACATAGCATTGATATTGTGTGTTTATGCTGATAAAATAAATCAGTGTGGTTTTTTGCCACACTGATTTTGGTTTAGTGTTAAGGTGGTAAGGGAATGAATAGTAATTATTTTAAGAACAGAATTAAGTTATTGGCTATTATTTTAGTAGTTGGATTGATAATAGCAATTGTGTTGATAGTTAAAATGGCATCACATAATAAAGGTAATGATAGTAACCAGAATTCACAGGAGTTTTCATTACTTGATTCTGTTGAAAACGAAACAGAGACAGAAGAAAAAACACCAGTATTTTCTGCAGTTGAGACAGAAAATACTGCAGCAATTGGAGAGGAAGTTGGAAGCCCATATGCAATAATTGTTGATGTTGAGGCTGGTGAGATTGTTGCGGGCAGAAATGCTTTTGAAAGAGTAAGTCCTGCTTCAATGACTAAAATAATGACAGTACTTGTTGCGGCTGAGAATATCGACGAATCAGAGCTTGATGAAAAGGTTCCTATTTCATTTGAGGCTACAGATTTTGCATATGTTCACGACTGTAGTGTTGCCGGATTTGAAAGGGATGAGCAGGTTACAGTAAGAGATCTTTTCTATGGAACTATTCTTCCTTCAGGAGCTGAGGCAGCAACTGAGCTTGCTATTAAGGCAGCTGGTTCTGAAGAGGCATTTATTGATTTGATGAATGAAAAGCTTGAGGAGCTTGGACTTTCTGATACAGCACATTTTACTAACTATATTGGAATTTACGATGAAAATCATTACTGTACAGTATATGACATGGCAGTAATTCTTAAGACTGCGATGGATAATGAATGGTGCAGGGATGTGCTTTCAAAGCATGTATATACTTCGTCCGTTACAGAACAGCATCCGGAAGGTATTGTTATGTCAAATCTTTTCTTAAGAAGAATTGAGGACAGAGAATGCGGCGGTGAAGTTATCGGAGCAAAGACAGGTTTTGTTAATCAGTCGAGAAGCTGTGCAGCAAGTTATGAGGTGGCAGATGCAAGTGGCAAGGCCTATGTCTGCGTAACGGTTGGAGCTGAAAGTCCATGGTACTGCATTGATGACCATGTGGCAATTTATACGGCATTTGCCAAGTAAGATATTAAAATAGCAGGTTGGATATTCAACCTGCTATTTTTAGAAAGATTATGGTAGGTGAATATATGCTTAAAAATAGTAATAAAAAGAAATTTGATAAAAGAAAGCCTGTAAAAAACGAGCTGCTAAAAAATAAGCAGGAAAATAACAGTAAAAAAGCTGACAAGAAAAATGCATGTCCATATGCAAAGCAGTGCGGAGGCTGTGATTACCAGGGAATGGATTATGCAGCACAGCTTGGTAAAAAGTCAGATTATATGACGAAGTTACTTAAACCTTTTGGTAAGGTCAACCGTATTATCGGTATGGAAAATCCTATACATTACAGACATAAGGTCCATGCAGTGTTTGACTGCACAAAAAGAGGGCAGATTGTGGCTGGAGTGTATAAGAAAAATTCGCATGATGTAGTGGATATTGCAGGTTGCATGATTGAGGATGAAGAGGCTGACCAGATTATTCTTGATATTAAGGGAATGCTTAAGTCCTTTAGGATTAAGACTTATGATGAAGATACAAGATACGGTCTTTTACGTCATGTTTTGATTAGAAAAGGTTATGCCACAGGCCAGATTATGGTAGTGCTTGTGCTTGCCTCTCCAATTCTTCCATCAAAAAATAATTTTGTTAAGGCCCTTCGCAAGAATCATCCTGATATAAGTACAGTTGTTATTAATGTAAACGACAAGAAGACAAGCATGGTTCTTGGTGAGAGAAATATTACTGTATATGGAAAAGGATTTATAGAGGATGAGCTTTGCGGTATGCGTTTTAGAATATCTCCGAATTCATTCTATCAGGTAAATCCAAAGCAGACAGAGCTTTTGTATAACAAGGCGATTGAGTGTGCCGGACTGACAGGAAAAGAAAAGGTGATTGATGCATACTGTGGTACAGGAACAATCGGACTTATTGCAAGCAAATATGCAAAGGAAGTAATTGGAGTTGAGTTAAACAAGGAAGCTATTCGCGATGCTATTACAAATGCAAAGATGAACGATGTCAAAAACATCAGATTTTTTAATGATGATGCAGGAAAATTTATGGTCAATATGGCTGAGCGTAAAGAGACTGCCGATGTCGTAATCATGGATCCACCAAGAACAGGAAGTGATGAAGCTTTCTTATCATCTGTAGTAAAGCTGTCGCCTGGTAAAGTTGTTTATGTATCCTGCGGTCCTGAAAGTCTTGCAAGGGATCTTAAGTATTTAACCAGGCATGGATACAAGGTAAAAGAGATATCACCTTTTGATTGTTTTCCTTTCACAGCTCATATTGAGACAGTATGTTTGCTTACAAAATAAAGTATTGACACGTGATTTTTTAAGTTTTATAATGGCACATGAGCAAAGGCGCTTTGGGGTAACCCGAAGTGCCTGTTTTTTTGGAAAAATAAATAGTTATTTATAGGAGGTCCTATGGATAAATTACATGAGGAGTGCGGAGTCTTTGGAATATGGAGCAATGACATAAATGGAGTTGCAGAGGACATATATTACGGACTTGTGGCACTTCAGCATCGAGGACAGGAGTCGGCAGGAATTGTAGTCTGCGACACAAAAGGTCCACTGGGAAATGTCTGTATTCATAAAGGCATGGGGCTTGTCAGCGAGATATTCGATAAGAATATCATGGCAAATTTAAGAGGAAATATTGGTATAGGGCATGTACGGTATTCGACAACAGGCGAAAGTATGATAGAAAATGCCCAGCCGGTTTTCCTTAATTATCTAAAAGGAACATTAGCACTTGCCCACAACGGAAACATCACAAACGCAGATGAAATCCGAAATGAGCTAATTGAAAAAGGAGCATCATTTCATGGTACAACAGACTCGGAGGTAATTGCATACAAAATAGCTATGGAGCGTATGCAATCAGGTTCTATTGAAGAGGCTGTAATTCGCGTTTCTAAAATGTTAAAGGGCGGATACGCATTACTAATGGTAAGCCCTCAGAAATTAGTAGGAGTAAGAGACCCTCTTGGTCTTAAACCTCTTTGTCTGGGAAAAAGAGGCGAGGCATATATGCTTGCATCAGAAAGTGCAGCAATTGTTTCGGCAGGCGGCGAATATGTTCGTGACATAGAGCCTGGAGAAGTAGTGACGATTTCTGAAAATGGTATAGTATCCGACTTTACCCTTAAGCAGGAAAAACACGCACACTGTATTTTCGAGTACATATATTTTGCAAGAGAAGATTCTGTCATGGATGGAATCAGTGTACATGGAGCACGACTTAAAGGTGGAGCATCAATGGCGAAACGTTACCCTGTAGAAGCAGATGTAGTAACAGGCGTGCCAGATTCAGGAATAGCAGCAGCTGTAGGCTATGCAGAAGAATCTGGAATACCATTTAAATTGGCATTTCACAAGAACAGTTATGTAGGAAGAACCTTCATAAAACCAACAAAAAAAGAACGCCAGTCAGCCGTTCAGATGAAGTTAAGCCTGATAGAAAATGTTGTAAAAGACAAACGAGTAGTGCTTATTGACGATTCAATTGTGAGAGGAACGACTATCTCAAATCTCATAAATACAATGAGAAACGCGGGCGCAAAAGAAGTACATGTGCGCATCAGTTCACCACCATTTTTGTATCCATGTTATTATGGAACCGACGTTCCGGATAACAGTGAACTTATTGCAAATAAGTTGTCTAAAGATGAAATCTGCAAATTCATAGGAGCAGATTCACTAGAGTACATGGAGGTAGAAGACCTTCATGAAATGGTAAATGATTTGCCGATATGTAAGGCATGTTTTGACAATAATTATCCTGTAAAATAAAAAAAATAAAAAAATCAAAAAAGTGGTTGACATGTCAAACAATCAAGTATAAAATACAAAAACATAAAAGAGAAAAACGAAAAACAAAAAGCAAAGGCGCTTTGGATTACAAGTCCAAAGTGCCTTTTTTATTTTTGAAAACATGAAGGAGGATTCATTTATGAAAAAGTTAGTTCCAGAGTTATACGGAAGTTTGGTTTTTAATGATACAGTAATGAAAGATAAACTTCCAAAGGATATATATAAGGCTTTAAGAAAGACAATTGATAATCATACCCACCTTGAACTTGATGTAGCAAATGCAGTAGCAATTGCAATGAAGGAATGGGCAGTTGATCTTGGAGCTACACACTTCACACATTGGTTCCAGCCAATGACAGGAGTTACAGCAGAGAAGCATGACAGCTTCATCTCACCAATTGAAGGTGGAAAGGTAATCATGGAGTTCTCCGGAAAAGAATTAATCAAAGGTGAGCCTGATGCATCATCATTCCCATCAGGAGGACTTAGAGCAACATTCGAGGCAAGAGGATATACAGCATGGGACCCAACATCACCTGCATTCATTAAAGATGGAACACTTTGTATTCCAACAGCATTCTGCTCATACGAAGGAGAGGCACTTGATAAGAAAACACCACTTCTTAGATCAATGGAAGCACTCAACAAAGAAGCAGTAAAGGTTCTTCATATTTTAGGAGACACAGATGTAACAAGCGTTACAACAACAGTTGGTCCAGAGCAGGAATACTTCTTAATTAACAAAGAAGATTTTGAAAAACGTAAAGATTTAATTTTTACAGGTCGTACACTTCTTGGAGCGATGCCACCAAAGGGACAGGAAATGGATGACCACTACTTCGGAATTTTAAAGCCAAGAGTTGCAGCTTATATGCATGACCTTGATGAAGAACTTTGGAAACTTGGAATTCCAGCAAAGACAAAGCATAACGAAGTTGCTCCTTGCCAGCATGAGTTAGCACCAGTATTTGATACAACAAATGTAGCAGTTGACCACAATCAGCTCACAATGGAAATTATGAAGAAGGTAGCTGACAAACATGGTTATGTATGTCTTTTACATGAGAAACCATTTGCAGGAATCAATGGTTCAGGAAAGCATAATAACTGGTCAATGAGCACAAATACAGGAATTAACCTTTTAGATCCAGGAAAGAAGCCAGCAGAGAATACCAGATTTTTAATTTTCCTTTCAGCAGTTATTAAAGCAGTTGATGATTATGCTGACCTTATGAGAGTATCAGTTGCAAGTGCAGGAAATGACCACAGACTTGGAGCAAACGAAGCACCACCAGCAATTATCTCAATCTTCCTTGGAGATGAATTGACAGGAGTATTAGATTCAATCCTTCATCAGTCATCATTTGATTCAGAGAAAGAATTAATGTCAATTGGTGCAACAGTACTTCCTCATTTTGTAAAGGATACAACTGACAGAAACAGAACATCACCATTTGCATTTACAGGTAATAAGTTTGAGTTTAGATCACTTGGTTCAACAGCATCTGTTTCAACACCAAACATTGTACTTAATACAGCAGTTGCAGAGGTGCTCAGACAGTTTGCCGAGAAGCTTGAAGGCGTGTCAGCTGAGGGCATGAAGGACGCTGTATATGAGTTAGTAAAGGAAACAATCTTAGCACATAAGAGAGTAATCTTTAATGGAAACGGTTACGCAGAAGAGTGGGTAAAAGAAGCAGAGGCAAGAGGACTTTACAACTTAAAGTCAACTCCAGAAGCTTTACCAGCATTCAAGGCTCCAAAGAATGTTGAGCTCTTTACAAAGCATGGAGTATTCTCAGAGACAGAGATTAACTCAAGAACAGAAATTCTTTTCGAGAACTATGCAAAGACATTACATATTGAAGCACTTACATTACAGGATATGTTACACAAAGACTTCTTACCAGCAGTTATGAAGTATGCAGATACAATTTGTAAGTCAATCTCAGCTAAGAAGGCAATTTGTGACAGTATTCCAACAGGCTCAGAGCAGAAGCTCTTAGAGAAGTTATCAGTTGGATACGAGAAGATTGCACAGTTACTTGAGAAGTTTGAAAGTGATACAGCAAAAGCTGAAGAGTTTGAAGAGCTTGAAGCACAGTCAGTATTCTATCACGATGTGATTATGTCAGACATGGAAGAAATCAGAGCTGTAACAGATGAATTAGAGTTATTAATTCCAGATGATGTACTTCCATATCCAACATATGAAAAAATGTTGTTTTATGTATAAAAAATAAAATAAAAAAATAACGCAAGGGCGCGTATACAGAAGTGAATCTTCGGTATCCGTGCCTCTTTTTATAGGAGGTAAGTTTATGACATCAGAAGTATTTGGCGTATGGTTTCTAATTGGCGCTGCACTTGTATTCTGGATGCAGGCAGGATTTGCAATGGTTGAGGCAGGATTTACTAGAGCAAAAAATACAGGAAATATCATAATGAAAAACCTTATGGATTTCTGTATAGGAACATGTACATTTATTTTAATCGGATTTAGCCTTTTATTAGGAGAAGATTTAGTAGGATTTATTGGAAAACCGGGATTTGATATCTTTACATCTTACAAAGATTTTGACTGGTCAAATTTCGTATTTAACTTAGTATTCTGTGCGACAACAGCAACTATCGTATCAGGAGCTATGGCTGAGAGAACAAAGTTCCTTTCATACTGTGTGTACTCAGCAATTATTTCAGGACTTATTTATCCGATTGAAGCACACTGGATCTGGGGCGGCGGATGGTTATCACAGATGGGATTCCATGATTTCGCAGGATCTTGTGCAATTCATATGGTTGGTGGTATTTCAGCACTTATCGGTGCAGCGATCCTTGGACCTAGAATTGGAAAATTTGTAAGAGATGAAAAGGGAAAAGTAACAAAGATTAACGCATTCCCAGGACATAACCTTACAGTCGGAGCACTTGGTGTATTCATTCTCTGGCTTGGATGGTATGGATTTAACGGAGCTGCATGTACATCACTTGATCAGCTTGGATCAGTATTCGTAACAACAACAATTGCACCAGCAGTTGCGACATTAGTAACAATGCTTATTACATGGTTTAAATATGGAAAACCTGATGTATCAATGTCATTAAACGCATCACTTGCAGGACTTGTAGCAATCACAGCACCATGTGATGTAACAGACGCATTTGGAGCAATCGTTATTGGAGCAGTAGCCGGAGTATTAGTTTGTTTCGGAGTATGGCTTTTAGATTACAAGCTTCACATTGATGATCCGGTAGGAGCAGTTGCAGTACACTGCTTAAACGGAATTTGGGGAACAATCGCAGTTGGACTTTTTGCAACAAAGAGCGCCCCGGGAAATGAAGAACTTGTAGGTCTTTTCTACGGCGGCGGATTTGGACTTTTAAAGCTTCAGTTTATTGGAATCTTCGCAGTAGCAGCATGGACAGTAGTAACAATGATAATCACATTCATGGCAATCAAAGCAATCTTTGGTCTTAGAGTATCTGAGGAAGAAGAAATCATCGGACTTGACGCAACAGAGCACGGACTTCCATCAGCATATGCCGGATTCTCTATCATGGATATTTCAAACACAATGACAATGGACGTAAATGAAAATACAGACCTCGGTGAACCAGAATATGCAAGCGCAACTAACGCAAAGATTGACGCAGCTGTAAATGTTGTTGATACAACAACAATGGTTCCATCAACAGGAATTAACAAGGTCGTAATTGTAGCAAAACTTTCAAGATACGACGCATTAAAGAAGGCACTCAACGAACTTGGTGTAACAGGAATGACAGTAACTCAGGTAATGGGTTGTGGTATCCAAAAGGGTGCAGGAGAAAAATATCGTGGTGTAGAGATGGATGCAACACTTCTTCCAAAGGTAAAAGTAGAAGTAGTAGTAAGCAAGATTCCAGTAGAATCAGTTATCGATGTTGCAAAGAAAGCTTTATACACAGGTCATATTGGAGATGGAAAGATTTTTGTATACCCAGTTGAAAAGGTCGTAAAGATTAGAACTGGTGAAGAAAATTATGAAGCACTTCAGGATGTAGAGTAAAGAATATTTTTTGAAGTAGTAGTGGGCAGAGCCGGTAATCTCTGCCTACTTCTTGTTGATATAAAAAAAGATTACAGGAGGAAGTCAAATATGTGTTCAATTATGGGATATATGGGAAAAGACTTATCGGAAGATGAATTTAAAGTATATTTTGATAAAACAATTTCTAGAGGACCAGACATGCAGAGAATTGAAAAAAAGGAAGGCGTGATTCTTGGTTTTGAGAGATTGGCAATCATGGGATTAGAAGAGAGTGGAATGCAGCCATTTAACTTTAATGGAAATTCCGTTGTATGTAATGGTGAAATTTATGGATTTCGTTCTATAAAAAAAGAATTAGAAAAGGATGGCTATGAATTCCAGTCAGATTCTGATTGTGAAATCCTGCTTCCCCTTTATGAAAAATACGGACTTGAAATGTTTGCAAAATTAGATGCAGAATATGCCTGCATTATATTCGATAAGGAAAAGAACAGTCTTATTGCTGCAAGAGATCCAATTGGAATCAGACCACTTTTCTATGGTTATCCAAAGGACGGAGAGATTGTTTTTGCATCTGAAGCAAAGAACTTAGTTGGTCTTGTAAAAGAAGTATTTCCATTTCCACCAGGTCATTATTACGCAGATGGAAAGTTTGTTTCATATCGCGACATGACAGAGGTAGAGAAAGTAATCACCGACGATTTGGAAGTAATTTGCAAAAACATTCACGACAAACTGGTAGCAGGCATTGAGAAGAGATTGGATGCAGACGCACCAGTTGGTTTTCTTTTATCAGGAGGCTTAGACAGCTCGTTAGTATGCGCAGTTGCAGCAAAGATTCTTAACAAGCCAATTCGTACATATGCAATCGGAATGAATACTGATGCGATTGATTTAAAATATGCAAAAGAAGTTGCAGATTATATTGGAAGTGAGCACACAGAAATCATCATCACAAAAGAAGATGTGATCAAAGCACTTCCGGAAGTTGTATCAATCTTAGGAACATACGATATTACAACAATCAGAGCAAGCATAGGAATGTACTTAATTTGTAAGGCAATCCATGAGACAACAGATGTAAGAGTTCTTCTTACAGGTGAGATTTCAGATGAGCTCTTTGGATATAAGTACACAGATTTTGCACCAAATGCAAAAGAGTTCCAGGACGAGGCAGCAAAGAGAATAAGAGAACTTTATATGTATGATGTACTTCGTGCAGACAGATGTATTTCATCAAATTCATTAGAGGCACGAGTACCATTCGGAGATTTAGATTTTGTTTCCTATGTAATGAGCATTGATCCTGAGAAAAAGATGAATGTTTACAACAAGGGTAAATATTTACTTCGTCATGCTTTTGAAGGAGATTATCTTCCAGAAAGCATTTTAATGAGAGAAAAAGCAGCCTTTTCTGATGCAGTAGGTCATTCAATGGTTGATTACCTCAAGGAATATGCAAACGAGTCATATACAGATGAAGAGTATGAGAAACTAATCAAAAAATATGATTTTGCAACTCCTTTTACAAAGGAATCACTGTTATACAGAGAGCTGTTTGAACAGTATTATCCAGGTCAGGCAAAAATGATAGCAGACTTCTGGATGCCAAATAAGAGCTGGGAAGGATGTAATGTTAACGATCCTTCAGCGCGTGTGTTATCAAATTATGGCGCAAGTGGACAATAAAAGGAGATTTATAAAATGGTGAAATATGTATTCGTCACAGGAGGAGTTGTTTCAGGACTCGGAAAAGGTATTACAGCAGCCTCTTTAGGAAGGCTTTTAAAAGCAAGGGGATATCATGTAACAATGCAGAAGTTTGATCCATACATCAACATGGATCCTGGAACAATGAACCCAATCCAGCATGGAGAGGTTTTTGTTACAGATGACGGAACGGAAACAGATTTGGACTTGGGGCATTATGAGAGATTTATCAATGAAAATCTAGATTCAAATTCAAATGTAACAACTGGAAAAATCTATTGGTCAGTATTGAATAAAGAAAGACACGGTGATTATGGCGGAGGAACCGTACAGGTAATTCCTCATATTACAAACGAAATAAAAGATAGATTTCACAGAGAAAAACTAGGTGAGGGCGATACAATTTCAATTATCGAGATTGGAGGAACTGTTGGAGATATCGAAAGTCAGCCATTCCTTGAGGCGATTCGACAGTTCCAGGCTGAGGTAGGAAGAGAAAATGCAATCATGATTCATGTAACTTTGATTCCTTATCTTAAGGCCTCAGGCGAGATGAAAACAAAACCTACACAAATGAGTGTTAAGTCTTTACAGAGTATGGGAATCTGGCCTGACATTTTGGTGTGTAGGTCTGATTATCCAATCGATGACTCAATGAGAGAAAAAATGGCACTGTTTTGTAATGTTAAAAAAGAACATATTTTGCAGAATCTTGATGCAAAATCCTTGTATGAAGTACCACTTATGATGGAAAAGGAACATCTTGCGCAGGCTGTATGTGAATGCTTAAAGCTTGATTGTCCTGAGCCTGATTTAGCAGAATGGATTCAGCTTGTAGAGAACTTCCAGAATCCAAAGGCCACTGTAAAGATTGGAATTGTTGGAAAATACATTGAGCTTCATGATGCATACCTTAGTGTAGTGGAGGCATTAAAACATGGCGGTATTGCAAATCAGGCAGAGGTTGATATCCACTGGATTGATTCAGAAGAAATTACAGAAGAAAATGCTAAGAGCATTCTTGGAAATATTGATGGAATGATTGTTCCGGGCGGATTTGGAATCAGAGGAATCGAAGGAAAAATCTGTGCTGCAAAATATGCCAGAGAAAATAAGATTCCATACCTTGGAATATGTCTTGGAATGCAGATTGCAATTATTGAGTTTGCAAGAAATGTATGTGGAATCAAAGATGCAACAAGTATTGAGTTCGATTCTGATACAAAGAATCCGGTAATCAATTTCCTTCCTGGTCAGGAGGATATAGAAAATCTTGGCGGAACATTAAGACTTGGTTCTTATCCATGTAAACTTGAAAAAGAATCGCTTGCAAACAGACTTTACAAAAAGGAAGAAATTGCAGAGCGTCACAGACATAGATATGAAGTCAACAATGAATATAGAGATGTATTAAAAGAACACGGAATGGTCTTATCCGGAATTTCACCAGATGGTCGAATTGTTGAGATGATAGAGCTTAAAGAACATCCATTTTTTATAGCAACACAGGCTCATCCGGAATTTAAATCAAGACCAGATATGGCGCATCCATTGTTTGCAGGATTAGTAGCCGCAGCATTAGAACAAGCAAAGGAGAGTTAGAATGAATCAGAGAACATTATATGATAATAGTTTTGAACATGATAATTGTGGTATAGGAGCAATTACTAATATATATGGAAAAAAGAGTCATGCAGTTGTAGCTGATGCTCTTAGTATCGTAGAAAACCTTGAGCATAGAGCTGGAAAAGATGCAGAGGGAAAGACGGGTGATGGAGTTGGTATTCTGACACAGATTCCACATAAGTTCTTCAAGAAGGTTTGTGCCCAGCAGGGAATTAATATTGGAGATGAAAGAACATATGGTGTAGGTATGTTTTTCTTCCCACAGAATGAGCTTGAGAGAAGACAGGCAATGAAGATGTTTGAGGTTATCGTAAGCAAAGAAAATCTCAAATTCCTTGGATGGAGACAGGTTCCTGTATTTGAGAATGTACTCGGAAACAAGGCTCTTGAGAGTTGCCCAAATATTTACCAGGCATTTATCGAGCGTCCGGAGGAATTAAAAGAAGACCTTGATTTTGATAGAAAATTATACATTGTAAGACGAGTATTTGAGCAGAGTAATGACAATACATATGTGCCATCACTTTCAGGAAGAACAATCGTATATAAAGGAATGTTCCTTGTTTCCCAGCTTAGAACTTTCTTTGCAGATTTACAGGATAATGATTATGAATCTGCAATTGCACTTGTTCATTCAAGATTCTCAACAAACACAAATCCAAGCTGGCTTAGAGCACATCCAAACCGCTTTGTAGTACATAACGGTGAAATTAATACAATCAAGGGTAATGTTGACAAGATGTGTGCCCGTGAAGAAACAGTTGAAGCAAGCTGTTTTACAGACGAGGAGCTTACAAAGGTTCTTCCAATTATTTCAGCAGAGGGTTCTGACTCAGCAATGCTTGATAATGCGCTAGAGTTCATGATTATGGGTGGAATGGACCCTGCACTTGCAGCAATGGTACTTATTCCTGAACCATGGGAGAACAACGATACAATTTCCCAGGAAGAGCGTGATTTCTACCAGTATTATGCAACAATGATGGAGCCATGGGATGGACCAGCATCAATCCTTTTCTCAGACGGTGATGTAATGGGAGCAATCCTTGATAGAAACGGACTTCGTCCATCAAGATATTACCTTATGGATGACGGAAGACTTATTCTTTCATCAGAGGTAGGTGTACTTCCACTTGAAGAGGAGCACATCTTAAAGAAAGAGAGACTTCATCCAGGAAAAATGCTTCTTATCGACACAAAGAAGGGAGTAGTAGTTTCAGATAAGGAGCTTAAGGATAAATACGCAAACAGAGAGCCTTACGGTGAGTGGTTAGATTCTAACCTCTGTGAGTTAAAGTCTCTTAAGATTCCAAATGAAAAGGTTCCAGAGTATTCAACAGAGGAATTAGTTCGTCTCTTAAAGGCATTTGGATATACATATGAAGATTACAGAGACCAGATTGAGAAGATGGCATTAAACGGAAGTGAAGCAATCGGAGCCATGGGTGTTGATACTCCAATCGCTGTTCTTTCAAAAGAATATCAGCCACTTTTCTACTATTTCAAACAACTTTTTGCACAGGTAACAAATCCACCTATCGATGCTGTCAGGGAGAAAATTGTAACTGCAACAACAGTTTATGCAGGAAAGAACGGTAATCTTTTGGCAGAGAAGCCAGAAAACTGTAACGTATTAAAGATTACAAATCCAATTCTTTCAGACCTTGATCTAATGAAGATTGAGAATTTAAAGAAGCCGGGACTTAAAGTTGCAAAGGTTTCAATGCTTTACTATAAGAGCACACCACTTGAGAGAGCATTAGAGCATCTTTTTGTAGAGGTTGACCGTGCATATAAGGATGGAGCAAGCATCGTAATCCTTTCAGACAGAGGAGTTGATGAAAACCATGTAGCAATTCCATCGCTTCTTTGCGTGGCAGCAGTACATAACCATCTTGTTACTACAAAAAAATGTATGGCAATGTCACTTATTTTAGAGACAGGTGAGCCTAGAGGAGTACATCATTTTGCAACACTTCTTGGATATGGTGCATGTGCAGTAAACCCTTATCTTGCACACGCTTCAATTAAGGAGCTTATCGATGAAGGACTTTTAGAAAAAGATTACTATGCAGCAGTAGAGGATTATGATCATGCAATTATTTCAGGAATTGTAAAGATTGCATCAAAGATGGGAATTTCAACTATTCAGTCTTACCAGGGCAGCAGAATTTTTGAGGCGATGGGAATTCATGAAAGTGTAATAAACAAGTATTTTGCAGGAACAGTATCTCGTATCGGTGGTATCACAATAGAGGATATTGCAAAGAACACTGACCGTCAGCATACAAAGGCATTTGATCCACTTGGACTTGAAACAGACCAGACAATCGATTCAATGGGTCGCCACAAGATGCGTTCACAGGGTGAGACACATAGATATAACCCTAAAACAATCCATATGCTTCAGGCTGCAACAAGAGAAGGAGACTATGACAAGTTTAAGCAGTATACAGCAATGGTTGACGATGAGCAGACTGGCTACATCAGAAGCCTTATGGAGTTTAACTATCCAAAAGAGGGTGTAAGTCTTGATGAAGTAGAGAGCGCACGCTCAATTGTAAAGAGATTTAAGACTGGTGCTATGTCATATGGTTCTATCTCTGAGGAAGCGCACCAGACACTTGCAATTGCTATGAACAGACTTCACGGAAAGAGTAACTCAGGTGAAGGAGGAGAAAGTGATGAGAGACTTTTAAGTGCAGGAACAGCAAATGACAGAAGCTCTGCAATCAAGCAGGTAGCCAGTGGACGATTTGGTGTAACAAGTAAGTACCTTGTAAGTGCAAAAGAAATCCAGATCAAGCTTGCACAGGGAGCAAAGCCAGGTGAAGGTGGACACCTTCCGGGAAAGAAGGTTTATCCATGGGTAGCAAAGACAAGACATTCAACACCAGGTGTAAGTCTTATTTCACCACCACCACACCATGATATTTATTCAATCGAGGATCTTGCACAGCTTATCTACGACTTAAAGAATGCAAACAAGGATGCAAGAATTTCTGTAAAGCTTGTATCAGAAACAGGTGTAGGAACAATCGCAGCAGGTGTAGCAAAAGCAGGAGCAGGAGTAATTCTTATTTCAGGATACGATGGAGGAACAGGAGCAGCGCCACTTAGCTCAATCCACAATGCAGGACTTCCATGGGAGTTTGGACTTGCAGAGACACACCAGACACTTATTCAGAACGGTCTTAGAAACAGAGTAATTATCGAGACAGACGGAAAGCTCATGAGTGGAAAAGATGTAGCTATTGCAGCAATTCTTGGTGCAGAGGAATTTGGTTTTGCAACAGCTCCACTTGTTACATTAGGATGTGCAATGATGCGTGTATGTAACCAGGATACTTGTCCATTTGGTATTGCAACACAGAATCCTGAGCTTAGAAAACAGTTTACAGGAAAACCAGAGTATGTTGAGAACTTCATGCTTTTCATCGCAGAAGAGCTTAGAGAGTACATGGCAAAACTCGGTGTAAGAAGTGTAGATGAGCTTGTTGGAAGAACTGATTTGATTAAGAAAAAGGATGCACTTTCAGGTGTTGAGGCTAATATAGACCTTAGCAGAATTATCGATGCAGGAGTTGAAGAGCCTTGTGTATATGAAGAGAAAATCAATTACGATTTTGAGCTTTCATCAAGAAAAGACCAGCAGCTTTTAGATAAAGATAAATCACTTATGGCAGCAATCAAGTCAGGAAAGACAAAGACTCTTGAAGTAAATGTAACAAATATCGACAGAACATTTGGAACATTAATTGGTGCTGAAATTACAAGAAATCATCCGGAAGGAATGGAAGAAGATTCAATCACGATTAACTGTAAGGGTGCAGCAGGACAGAGTTTTGGAGCATTTATCCCGGCAGGTCTTACACTTAACCTTGTAGGTGATAGTAATGATTACTTTGGAAAAGGATTATCAGGTGGAAAACTTATCTTAAAAGC
>JAXJTU010000052.1:0-28710 GCA_036309425.1 Agathobacter sp. | reverse complement strand
GTCTAACCGTATAACATTGCCAATGCTTGTGATAATACTTATTCTTCTCAGAATGCTTATGATAAAGATATATCTTCTTATCATCTACAAATGAATGTTTTTGTATTATCCAAAGATGCTTTGTGTTTTTACTCTTGATTTCTATATAGTCTTCCGTTTCTCTTAATATTATGAAATAGTTTTTTTCTATTAATCTCTTTTCTGCATTTGTAAACAATAGCATTGCCCCTTTCTATAATTGTACTTTTACTATTACTTGTATATCTACTTCATTTTTACTTACTAATAGACTCTTGCTTCTAGGAGAAAGATAATCATTTTTGATTGTGAAATCATAGGAAAATAAAGGAATTTCAGATATGTCAGTAAGACTAATGGAATTTGTATCCAAGGTGTCCTGTATTCATGGCGGCCAGCATATCTATAGCTTCAGCACCTCGACACTCTCCTACAATAATTCTGTCTGGTCTCATTCTAAGTGCTGTTCTTATTAAATCTCTTATCGTTATGGGCACAACACCGTCCATATTTGCATTTCGGGTTTCTAATCTTACAAGATTCTGTGCTGACAAAAGCTGCAGTTCAGCAGAATCTTCTATAGTAATAATTCTTTCATCTTCCGGAATATACTGGGATAGAGCATTAAGAAATGTCGTTTTTCCAGACCCTGTTCCACCAGAAATAAAAATATTGTATTTTGCTTTTACCAAATCCTTTAATAATAATGAAGCTTCCTCAGAAAGAGAGCCTTTTTCAATTAATTGCTCCATAGTAAAAGGCTTCTCTGGGAATTTTCTTATGGAAATTGCGGAACCATCTATTGAAATAGGCGATAATACAATATTTACACGCGAACCGTCCATAAGCCTGCTATCAACAATTGGCGACGACTGATTAACAACTCGATTATGTCGTCCAACAATCTGCTGTATAACATCCTGCATCTTTTCTTCTGATGAAAAACCGCCAGAATACTTATAAATTTGTCCATTTTTTTCATAAAAAATATTATCAGGACCATTTACCATAATCTCAGTTACTTCCTTATCATCTACTAATTCCTGTAGAGCATCTAATTTTCGAAGTGAATGAAATACTGATTTCTCAAGCTCCATTCGCTCTCTAATCGAAACATGGGCGTTCCTAAGCTCTCTTGCTGCAATATTCCCAATTAAATCTTCAATTTCTTCGTCCGACATATCTCTCGACAAATCCATTTCCGAGAGAACCATATTCCGAATTTTTTCATTAAGCTCAGCTTGCACAATACACCTCCGGAGTAATACTTCTAATCATGTCACCAAATTCATTCCACTTCCATTGTTCAATCAGTCTCTCACATGATGTGGTCGAACCACTTAATATTGGAAGCTCTACCTTTGTCATTTTCTCAAGTAAGCTTTTATATCCACGCTTATTGATTTCTTCTATAAATTCAAACTCACGCCATTGACAAAGACCGCCCTTTTTCTGCATTAAATATACGTCTTCGCAATAGTTTAACAATTCATAAAATCCAACAAATCTGGCACCTAAATTTAAAAGTATGATTTCATAATCCATTTCCTGCGTAATCATTTTTACAAGATTAAGGTAAGTTTCTGCATTCATTTCACACAGACTCTCCGTATTATCAATTGGATAAACATAATCAAGTTTGTCGAGGTGTCCTATACATGCATTTACTCTGTTACTTGAATATCTTCCGTTTTCAGACATTATTAGTAACTCCTCTAGTCCTTGAACATATTCCTCTTTTATTAACTGCTTCAAGCCACTGTTTTCCTGTAAATCTACAAGCAAAACTCGTTTCTTTTCACTTATGATTGACGCTAGCGTTACTGCAAATGGTAACTGAAACTCGTTTTCTGATAACGAATATACTGAATAAACCTTTGTTTTTCTGGTTATTACTCCATTTTGCTTTACCTGACGAATTTCATCTCCTACATGTAGTAAAATCTCGTCCACTATCTTATTTACTTCCTGATACATTTCCACAACATAAACTCCTTCGCATCCTTCAATTTCATTAAATTCTTTATCATGGTCTGTAAGGATTATCACTGGATATCTGCGGTTTGTAACCTCGTCAATGATTTGGTCTGTAATCACAAGTACGTCAAGAAATGCTGAATCTACCGCCATAAACTGATCACAACCTGTGTAAACATGTAATTCAAGTCTGTTTTGATAATGATTCATTAAATAATTTGTAAACCGATTTGAGTAATCTTCGTCTTCAATACAAATTCCCAGACGAATTTTTTGCATAACTAATCCTCCTTTAAAGTTCTAATATTTGCATAGCCACCACACCTAAAAATATGGCTATGGAAAAATGAATAATATTATCCTTGGTTTTGTAGCTATAAGCATATCGCCCACCCAGGTAAATTTGATAGAAATATGCTATTCCCCTTGCAATTCCTGTAAACAAATCCCTTTTTAGGCAAAGCTTAATAAAGCTCATTATTGCACCAAAAATAAAAGCCAATAAAACACTTGTAAACAATTGTTTTAAATTTAGAAAAATTCCTAACATGGAAAATAATTTGATATCTCCGGCTCCCAGAATGCCCATGAGATAAAAAATGTATAAAAAGATAACCGGTAAGATTATACCCAGAAGAATCTGGATGAAGTGATCTGCTCCTCTCCCAAATAATGAAAGCAGAAAACCAATAAACATGCCTGACAAAATCAGCCGGTTACTGATTTTTGTTTGGCGAAAATCCTGAACTACTGCAATTGACAACAAAATATACAGCACCAGGTTTGATGTTATACTCATAACATCCAATATGACATCACCTCCTGTAGGTGTGTGTTTTGAAGTTGAGTCGAATTATAGCAATATGATTTCTCCTTGTCTAGTATTTTTTAATATTTTCGACATATTTAGTAAAATTTTCTTAATTTTTTATTCTTTTTTGTATAGTTTTTCCAAGTTCTGCTTATACTTGTATAAAATGGTTTTTTGAAAGAGAGATTTTTATGAAATTATTTAAATTTGCCTCATCTACCGTTACAGATGATGGTTATCAAATTCTTATTCGTGACCTTGAAGCTACCACAGCAGAACTAAATTCAGTCTATACCAATCTTGAAAATGTAGTAGACCCAGACCTTATTGATTACTACATTTATCAGGCCAAAGCCATTAGTATGCGCTACAAATTCCTGCTTGAATGTGTAAAAAAAATAGAGGATTCTTACGCGAAGAATCCTCTGTGATTATCATTTGTATAGTTTTCATTTAACTGGCTTCTGCCATATGTTATTCCTGCATACACCTGTTGTGTATTGCTCATCAGGGACTCTGAATTGTCCTGTTCTGCGACTTTTTTAAAGCTTGCATACAGGCTTTTCATCAGCCCCTCAGCATCAATTATCCTGTCTTTTCTGCCTTCATATAATGATTTTGCAAGCTCATTTTTGCAAAAAAGATATATTGAATAAAGCTGAGCTGACAATTCATAGTTAAAATCTAATGCACCTATAAGTTCATCAAGTGTTTTTGTCGCTTTTTTTATTGACTGTTTAAATTCTTCCCTGTTTTTTTCTTCTAATGCGTTTTTGGCATCCTGAGTATATGTGAAAAAAATATCATAGATTATGATAATCATCCCACTTTTATTACACTGGCTCAAGCGTCTTGTAAAATCACGTTTTAACTCATTATTCACAATATCACCTCACTATGACAGTAATGATAACACCTGCTGTGGAAGCTCATTTGCCTGTGATAATACTGATACTCCAGCCTGATTCAAAATATTCTGGTTGGCATACTCTGTGTATTCTTTTGCCATATCTACATCTGTTAACTGTGAAAATGCGGCTGTTAAATTCTCACTTGTTTCTGCAAGTGATGCTGTTGCATATTCAAGACGATTCTGATATGCTCCAATTCTTGATCTTGCCTCAGAAAGTTTTGCAATAGCCTGGTCAAGTGTTACAAGAGCTCTGTCTGCTCCACCCTGAACAGTAACATCAACCTCGTCAATATATAATGACTCCGATGACATTTCTGGAATTCTGATTTCGACTGTCTGATACTGATTTGCACCTGACTGAATTACCATTTTTCCAATGTCTGATACTTTAATATCTATCTGGGAATTATCTTCAATCTCTGGTGAAACTGAAAATTCCATCTCAAATCCGCTACTGCCTTTAATCATTATTTTCGAACCTGATGTCGTATATGTAACATTTTCAAAATCTCCATCAAAACTGTCAATTTCAATATCTTTTCCAATGCTTTTATAAATTACATTACCTTCATCGTCAACATCCTGGGTATCGGCTGTACCCTGAATTAATCCAGTAAGACTAGCTGATACTTTTATATTTAATTCTGACTGATTGCCATATAATTTTCTGTCTAAATCAATAGATGTACCATTAAATTCCATTTCAACTCCAGCCATGTCCACAGCTTCCCTAAATGCGGCTGTAAACTCCGGCTCACTCATATTTGCCTTAACTTCAACAGTAAATCCATTTACAGTAACAGTTCCATCTGCAGTGATTGGATATGTTACATCTATAGTTGATTTTGCATTTTCCGCTGGTTTTGCCACATTAACTGTATATTCTCCCGGATTTACATGATCGGAAATATACATCCTCGAAACAGCATCTGTATATAACTGTTTTCCATTTACATCTGTGATTGATGAATATACTCTTGTATCTGATGAACCATCCAAAAGTGTCTTTGTATTATATTCTGTATCATTTGAAATTCTGTTTATCTCATCTTTAAGCTGCTCTATTTCTGCCTGGATACTCTGCTTATCTTCATATGAATTTATATCACTGGCCGCCTGAACAGAAAGCTCCCTGATTCTTTGAAGAACACTTGTCATTTCATTTAATGCACCATCTGCAATCTGAAGCAAAGAAACTCCATCATTTGTATTTGACTCGGCCTGATCTAAGGCTTTAATCTGCGCTCTCATTTTATTTGAAATAGCCATTCCTGCTGGATTATCCTCCGCAGAATTAAGCTTTAATCCACTAGAAAGTCTCTCCATGGATGTCTTAAGTTTATTCTCTGTTCTCCTCAACTGATTATTAGCAATAACTGCTGACATATTTCTATTTATCTTCATAGCTTCTACCTTCCAATCTTCTAAATATCAGCATCCTTGCTATTTTAGCGACTATCCTTGTCTACCTTCACCTGACTTCTATATCGACAGATTTATTATTTTTCTTTATAGCTTTTATTTGATACATGTATAATTTGCATTTGATTGGAAATCGTATTATAATAGGCACATTGAAAAACAAAAAAGGAGGACTTTTCTAATGGCTCAGGTAAGTAAAGACACTATGATTGGTGAGCTTCTTCAGATTGATGCTGATGTAGCACCATTACTTTTAAATATTGGAATGCACTGTCTTGGTTGCCCATCATCTCAGATGGAGACAATCGGTGAGGCTGCCATGGTTCATGGATATGACCCAGATTCTTTAGTTAACGAGATTAACAATTTCCTTGCTAAAAATTCTGAGAAATAAAAAACGGTTGCTTATGCAACCGTTTTTTTTACTATCAAATTCTAAAATAGACTACAACTGCGCCAATGTCTGAACTGCATCATTATCCACAATAACCTGATTATGCTCATGGAAAAATGCCTCTATGGACTCTGTGTATTTTTTCTGTTTACCATACTCAGCTATCATATTGCAAACCTTGTTAAATTCTGCCGGGGAATGCTCTCCCTTATGCAATGAAAGATAAAATCGCATATTCTTACTGTCTTTATACAATGTATTTGGTCCATAATACCAGCCATCAAGCATATTGGCAACCACACATACCTGATCAAGATTATTAAACTCAAACATTCTGGTAATTTCTTTATGCTCTTCCATGCCCTTTTTACCTGTAACTTCTTCCTGGGCATCACTGCTTTTATCTTTCTTAAGCTTCTCGAAAAGACCAATTATATCATCCGCAGCCTGATTACAAAATTCAATTTCTTCGTCTTCTTCAATTATACTTTCGTCATCTGGCTGTGTAAATTTAGAAAATCTGGTATCTAATTCATCAGGATATTCAACCTTGGTAATAACTAAAATAATAGAATCCGACGATAAAGGAATCGCTTCAACCATAAGTGGAATATCATTCGCTTCAAAGCCAAATTCGTAATTAGCCTGCTCTATCATATCCTTGAATAAACGTCTTGCCTTTTCTGATCCATATGCAAGTTCACTTAATTTAATCTGTCTATCATCTAAATCTTCTCTCGTTAATGTACAACGAATTTGATTTTCATTTACTTTTTCAATTTTCATAAAATATCACTTCCTTACTCTGAAAATTTATCGTAAATTTGAATTTTATTATAATAAAATCCCCCTATAATGTAAAGAATTAGTACAATTAAAACTTTCTAAAAAATTTTTTTTAAAAAAATGCTTGCATATCAAAAATTATTGTGATATAAACTTATCTTGCAAGATGCGCTTGGCTAAAGAGGAGCGTATGACAGAATTAAAAAATCAAATTTTGTTTGGCAAGTATAGGATTATTAAACCACTTGGAAGCGGGAGCTTCAGTGAAGTTCTTCTTGTCGAACACCTATCATTAGAGCAGGAACGGGCTATCAAGATCATTCCCCATTCGTCCGAAAGTTCCTTCTCTCCAATTATGGAAGCAATGCTTCTAAATTCTTTAAATCATCCAGGAATCCCCCAGATTTATGATGTTGAACAGGATGAATTAAATTATTACCTTGTGGAAGAATATATACAAGGTGAGTCTTTAGACAAATTTTTGCTAAATCAGCAAAAAATTTCCCCAGGATTTTTTTACAAAATTTGTAATCAGCTATGCAATATATTTACATATCTTCACAGCTTTACTCCATTTCCAATTATATATGGAGATTTGAAACCAGAACATATAATAGTATGTGGAGATAAAATAAAATTAATTGACTATGGCATATCTACAATTGTTTCCAATACGGGAAATATATCAAACAATTTTGGGAATCTTGCATTTAGTGCACCAGAAAGTTTCACGGGAGAAAAACTTACAATTCATTCCGATATATACAGCCTTGGTAAATTACTTGAATTTATTGGAGAATTTGTTTATCCCACACTATCCCAAAATATCATGCATATTATCCACAAATCAATTGAAACAGATCCAGTGAATCGATATGAAACGGTGGATGAACTGTATTCTGAAATTAACAATGAATTTTTAAAATTAAGTCAGCCGCATCTGTGCAAAAAAATAGCAGTAATCGGAAGCCATCATGGCTGTGGGACATCCCACATTGCAATATCAATAGTATCAACATTAAATTCAATTGGTCTTTCTTCTTATTATAAAGAGAATAGTCATTCGGACAGCCTGCTTGAGTATGCCAACAATACAAACAGATTTAAACAGCACAATGGAATTTATTCATGCCACAATTTCAAAGGCATTCCAGAGTATGGTCCCGGAATAAGAATTGATGTTCCAGATAATGCAATAATAGTTTACGATCTTGGATGTTGTTGCAATAGTAAATTACTACATAATTTTGATATTGTTTTATTAGTTTGCGGTGGAGCATTCGGTCATTTTAAGAATCTTGATATTACATTTAAACAAATTGACTCAAATAAACGACCTTACAAAATCATCTGCAATTTATCAAATAAAAAGCAGGCTCATAATTTTGCAAGATTTCTTAACAAACGGATTATTTCATTTCCATTTGAACCAGACCCTATGCATCTTAGCAAATCAAGTCAAAAACTTCTGATTTCAATGCTAAAAGAGAAAGGATGGTTACAATTTTTTTCCGAAAGAAAAAGTCAAAAAACATTTTTCCAAAAACCATAGGAATATGCAGTATGGGGCATAATATGGGAACAACCTGTTTAAGCCTTGCTATCTCAAACTATTTGTGCAGCAAAAACTTAAAATCGGTCGCTTACATAGAAGTAAATTCAACCGACGAGATATACCAGTTAAATCCTAAGCATATACGTGAAAAATTCAAATATATGGGGATTGTTTTTTTCCCAAATGTAACTATTTCGGACCTGCCAGAAATTCTGAATTATAAATATGAGTATTTTATTCTGGACTTTGGTGTCCTAAATTCTTACACTGCTAAGGAATTTAATCGTTGCAAGGCCAGGCTAACCATATGTGATCATAGAGATTGGAAATTTGAACAAATTGAAGCTTATTTAAACAATAAATTATTATGGTCAGAAAAGCTTAAGGATAATCTTATTATTATGGGAAATATAAGTAAGTCTAATTGTAGAAAATTTCGGAAAGAACATGGATATGACATTATGTCAATTCCAGCCATCCCAAATCCGTTTCAACTTACCTCTGAATTTTTTGAATTTTTTGAGGAGCTGTTAAAAAGGAGTTTATACCACGATGAAAACAAAAATTTCTAATCAGCTAATTATTGAATTGTTACCAACGGAATTTAGCGGATTTATTCTTCAGATTCCATATAAATCGTCAGGAGGTGATAAATAACTTTTCTTAATTTTTAATATTGAAAAAAAAATACTAAAATTGTTTTTATTTGGGAAGGTAGATTCGATGTCTAACCTTTCGTACAGAAAAAATGCAAAATAACAGAAAAAGATAACTAGGGGAGGTCATATTGATCTCCCTGATTTATTATTAAGAATTATTAAATATTACATTTTTATTACAAAATTATTTGAATCTATCATATCACAATGCTATAATTTATTGTGATTATAGAAAGGAAAAGGTTCTCACATATGAAAAAGAAAATTATGCCAATACTGTTTATTGGTGCAATAATAATTATTGCCTTAGTTATCATTTTATTTTCAGTACTGGCTAAACGATATACTCCAAATAAAGAAAAAGTTGATTTAACTGAATACTTTAATTTAACAGGAGATGAACAGATAGCTATCATTCTTAATCGTACTAATGTAGAAGATAAAGCCAAAATAATTGATGGTAAAGTATATCTTGATTATCATTTCGTTCATGATAATATTAATGCCCGTTTCTATTGGGATGCAAATGAAAATGTCCTTCTTTATACTACAGAACGGGATTTAATTGTTGCCCAGGCAGACAGCAATACTTATACCATAACAAAATCGTCAAATGACTGGGACTGTCCAATTGTTAAAGCATCTTCGGATTCAGCATATATTAATATTGAATTTATTAAGCAATATTCCGACTTCACATACGAATTCTTCGAAAAGCCAAATCGCTTAGTTATCAATAATGATTGGTGTGAAGTAAATACTGCTAATATTAAGAATAATACCGAAGTTCGTAAAAAAGGTGGAATAAAGAGTCCTATCCTTACTACTGTTTCAAAAAAAGACACCGTAACCGTTATTGAAGCATATGATAACTGGTCAAAAATTATTACAGCAGATGGAATAATAGGCTTTGTAAAAAATAAATCACTTTCATCAACAGGCTCTGTTAAACTTGAGAACAAAGAATTTGAACCGGAAAAGTTTACTCACATTTTAAAAGATGAAAAAATCTGCATGGCATGGCATCAGGTTACTAATACTTCATCAAACAATGACATAGCAAATGTTCTTGCCGGAACTAAAGGTGTAAATGTTATGTCGCCTACATGGTTCTATCTTAATGATAACAAAGGAAACCTTCATGATATTGCAAGTACTAGTTATGTAAACTATTGCCACTCACAGGGAGTTGAAGTATGGGCACTTTTCAGTAATCTTGAAAATAAAGAAGTTGATACTTCTTATGTTCTTACACATACTTCAACAAGACATAATCTTGTAAATCAGATTATTGCAGCCGCCATTCAATATAACTTAGATGGTGTAAACCTTGATTTCGAGGCAATTGATACTTCAGTCGGTGATGCTTACATCCAGTTTGTACGAGAATTATCAATAAAGTGTGCAAACAACGGAATTATTCTTTCTGTTGATAATTATGTTCCAACTTCTTATACAGCTTTCTATAACAGAGCTGAGCAGGCAAAATTTGCCGATTATGTTGTTATCATGGGATATGATGAACATACATTAGGAGATGAAGCTGGTTCTGTTGCTTCAATTAAATGGGTGACAGAAGGTGTTACAAATACATTAGCCAGTGTTCCAGCTGAACAGATAATTTTAGGAATGCCATTCTATACAAGAGTTTGGGAGCTTACTCCTCAGGATACAGAAAATGTTGAGGTATCTGATGAAACCAGTTACAAAGTTACCTCTTCTGTATATGGAATGAGCAATGCAGCTAAAAACCTTGCAAATAATAATGTTACAGCAGAATGGTCTAAGGAATACGGTCAGAATTATGCAGAATGGACTGTAGACAATTCTATCTTTAAAGTATGGTTAGAAGATAGCGATTCTATTGAAGAAAAGCTTAAGCTTGTTGATTCAAACTCACTTGCTGGTGCAGCATTCTGGAAATTAGGTTTTGAGACAAGTAATATCTGGGACACCATAATAAAATATATAAATTAGTATTTGTATTCATTTTCACTATTTCAAATTCATATACTCTAATAAATAAACCCGATGCTTTATATGCATCGGGTATTTTATAGGAGTAATAGCATGTCTACAATTAATAAATTCCGTCATATAATTATCCTGGTATTATTTATAGCAATTTTCTTTTCTGCGCGACAACTAGCAGCTTTTGCAAAATCCAATCCTCCAAAAATAAAATGCTGCATTGCTATCGACGCCGGTCATGGCGGTCTTGATCCTGGGAAAGTAGGAATTAATGGAGCATTGGAAAAAGATATTAACCTTGCTATCGCTCTTAAACTTTCAAAACTTTTAGAAGAAAAAGGATTTTCGGTTATTCTGACAAGAACTAGTACTGAAGATTTATCTGACAAAGATTCTACAAACAGAAAACTTGATGACTTACGCAATCGTGTAAAACTTATATCCGACAAAAAAGCTGATTTCACCGTCAGCATTCACCAAAACAGCTTTACCGATCCAAGTGTAAGGGGGCCGCAGACTTTTTATTATAGTGAGTCAGAGGAAAGTAAAACTCTAGCTTCAATCATTCAGCTTTCACTCGACACCTCACTTGAAATAGAAAAATCAAGAGGAATTAAAGAAAACTCTGATTACTACATATTCAAAAAAAATCCCACACCTACAGTAATTGTAGAATGTGGGTTTCTAAGTAACTCTGACGAAGCTTCTTTGCTTACTACTGATGAATATCAGAATAAAATTACAAAAGCAATATGTGATGGGATTATAGATTATTATAAAAATTACAGATAACTGAATATTTTTATGAAGCCTTCAGCTATGCCATATAATCTACTAGTTTGAATACTATAATCCGAATTTTCATTTTCATCTAATGATAATTCCTTCTTCGATAATGAAGTTTCCTTATGTAGTGATGAAATCTCAAATTTTTCATATGATATTTCTGGAATATGAGCAACTTTTATATCAACTTGTTCAAGATTATTGGTTCCATTATTTATCATTTCTATAATAGAATCCAACTTACTCTCAACCGTTTTTTTCATTTGCTCATCACTAACGGCAATTACACCTGATATTCCATTTTCTTTAGCTTCAAAAGATGCCGCGATTTTGCCCATCAATTCTCCTCTAAAGAAAATATCAACAAAACCTTTATCTCTTTCACCACGAATTACTTTTAATGATACTCCAGATACTCCCTCTGAAGTCTCAATTGGAATCATATAGCTTTCGTTTTTTGCTTTTTTACTACAAAGCATTAGCTCTTTGTTTAGCATTCTAAGCTCTTGTATATCCTTTGCAGATACATTTTCACCTTCAATTATCATTGTATCCATGGCATGTGTCGCAATTTCTGCAAGAGCTTCCTGTGCATCTGCCATTTCCTGAGGATTTTTTATTGCCTCGCCAAACTGCTGCATTACCTGATTTTTCATCTGTTCAATTATTTCTGCTGAGCTTTCTGGAATATTTAAATCACTCCATATTTTTCTTAAAGCAATATTTGGATTTTTAAGTTGTCTTGATGCTGCAAGAATATTTGCCATACTATTATTAATATCATATCTATCTAGCATTTTGTAAATATCTTGATTTGATGCTTTTACTTCTTCAAACTGTGCAAGCATCTCTCTGGCATATTCTGTTTCAATAATTTCGTTCTGCTCTAAAAGGCTCTCGTCAACATTATTTACATATTCCTTTAATTGCTCTGGTGTCATTTCCTCCCAGCTTTGGTCGCTTATTATTTGTCTTGGAATGGACGTAATGTTTTCTTTAACATCTGACAAACAATTTAAACTATATACATTTTCAATTTGTTCATCTATTCTTATTCCTTTTACTACAGATTCAAGTCCAGCAAAATTTTCATCAACTTTATAATCCATTTTGCCTTTTTTCCCATTTCTTACTGCGGTCAAAAGATTACGCATGGTAATATCAGCCCCTTGATTTATTAGGGAACCTATTGCTGCTCCATCTGTTTTCTCAACCTGTGCAATCAAACGATATATTCCAATATAAGCGTTTCTCTCCTCATCCGTTATTTCCTTATTCTGCTCTAGTTTGTATAAAAATTTGCTGAATTTTTCTGCTTCGTTTTCCGGATTTTCGCTCTGAATTTCTACAGCGACTTCATTAAGCTGTTCAATACTTAAATCTAACGGGGAAATTCCTTTTCTAATCATCTCCAAAGTAGTCGCGGGTGTAAGATTTTTAAATGCTCTTTGAACCTGCTCATCCACGGCCTTTATTTTCATGATATTTTCATCAGTTATTGGTGTTTCATTATAGGCAAGTATTCTTACAGCACGCCGATTAGATTCAGTAATATCTATTTTTAAATCTCGTAAAATATCATCAACATTTCTAAAGGCTTTATGAATATTATCTCCAAGGTCACTTCTTGGAGCTGTCATTAAGGTTTCATACCTTAAATTTGCTTTTTCAAAATCAGATTTTACTACTTCACTTCGAGAATAAATTGCCTCTAAGGTTTCCTCACCCGAAGACAAAGTAAGCGCATATGCTGGTTGGAATTTTAACGCTTCAATAAGTTCAGTAGTATTTGAAAAAGTACTAACATTTTTATCTGTACCTTCAACTCCACTTCCATCTAAAATGTTTTTATAATATTGATTTTCAATATTTTTTAATTCTTCAACTAAGTTTTCTAATGATTTAGTATCTATTGAAATACCTCTTTTTAATAATGCATAATTTGCCTCTACTGACATCATCAGCCTTGTTTCTTCTAGCTGCCTTTTTGCAGTTACAAATTTTATATCATTATTTTCTATTGCATTATTTGTATTCCTTCTTGTTGCTAATTGAAGATTTTTTACATTTAATTCTAAATCTTCACTTACTAAATATGCTAAATCTTTTTCTGTTGCATTATTTACTACATTAAATGCATCAGTTGCTTTATCAAGTAAGGAATATCCATCTAAGAGCAAAGCATCTGCTGGTCTTTTTCCTTCTGAAATTGCAATTGCCATCGAATTAAATAATTTTGAATAATCAAAATTCTCATTATTAAGTAAAAAATCACTTAATTTACTTAAATCACTTAAATATTTTATATTATTTTCTGTAATTTCAATTCTATTATCTAATAATAACTTAGCATAATTCATATTTTCACTATTATCTGCCAAACCAGAATCTTGCAAAAATTCTTTAATTTGTGCAGATAATTCATCAAATGTCTGCTCTGATATTCCACTAGCATTTGAATTTCCAGAACTAATATACTGAGATTTGTATATGTTATCAATTGTTGGCAAAAGTTGATTTCTTACCATATAAATTATTGCTGGTGTGGATAACTCATCAATATTTGAAATTTGGTCCATTGTTTTTAGCAAATCAGAAATATTATCCTCATTCAAGGGTATATCATTATTTTCAAACGCTGCAGCCATTTGCATTGCAATCTCAGGATTTCCTGCAATGCTTTGAAGTACCTCGTCACTTAATCCTCCATATTTACTAATATCAACACCCTGTTTTGCAAGTGCCGCCTTTATCTTATCACTCTCACATAAGATTACAGTTGAATCTGAATTTGTTACACTAAATCCATCTTTTTCTATTTCTCTATAATCTTCTGCTGACAAAGTATTTGATAATACTATCATCTGCTTTTGTACGTTGGCAGCATTATCCATATCTGCTATTTGGCTTTTATCATTCTTTTTTTCTTCTTGCTTAGTCGGATTTCCATAAACAGGCGCAAAAACAGAAAGACTATTACCCTCTGAAATAGTCGTTTTATCACTCTTTTCCCTTACCTTCTGATAAAGTAAATTGTCCTTTAATGGCTCATCTTTGATATAATTTGACAATGCCATATTTGATGAATTTTCTAATTTCTTGTTTATGTTATCCACTAACATATATATACCTCATATAACTTATTAACATTTTTATACAATTATTATCGACATATTCATTACATTAATTAATTCTTTAAAAGACAAAAAAAAGGACTGCATCACTGATACAGTCCTTAAATCTTTTTTAACCTTATTAAAATTTAAATACAGCAACACCATATGGTGCAAGTGGAAATTCAAATGAATAATCTCTTCCATCACATGCTTTTTTTACTGCCTTATAACTTACTTCTCTATCAACATCATTTCCACCAAACTTAGGGTCTTCGCTGTTAAGAATAAGCTTGTATGTCTTTCTTTTCGGAACACCAACTCTATAATCCGGACGCTCCATTGGAGTAAAGTTAATTACAAAAAGTAAATTATTCTTTCCGTTAGCACTCTTTCTTACAAAACTGAAAATACTTCTAAAATTATCATCAGCATTAATCCACTCAAATCCCTCAAATGATGTATCAAGCTCATACATACATGGATTTTTCCTGTAAATATGGAGCAGTTCTTTCATCCAATCCTGAATCTTCTTATGATTTGGATCCTCAAGAAGATACCAGTCAAGCTCTCTTTCCTCGCTCCATTCTCTTGACTGGGCAAATTCCTGTCCCATGAAAAGAAGCTTTTTGCCAGAATGTCCTATCATAAATGCATATCCAGCCATGAGGTTTTTAAACTTATCTCCCTCGAGACCTGGCATCTTATTTAACATTGAACATTTTAAGTGAACTACTTCATCATGAGAAAGAACAAGAATATATTTCTCACTTTCATTATAACTCATAGCAAAAGTCATCTTGTTATGATTATCTTTACGGAAGTATGGATCTAATTTCATATAATCGAGGAAATCATGCATCCATCCCATATTCCATTTGTAACTGAAATTCAATCCACCATCATCTGCGTTTCCAGTAACTTTTGGCCATGCAGTTGATTCTTCTGCAATCATTAATGCACCTGGATTTCTTCCCAAAACCAATGTGTTAATATGTTTGAAAAACTCAATAGCTTCTAAATTTTCATTTCCGCCATACTTATTTGCAACCCACTGTCCAGATTGCTTACCATAATCAAGGTAAAGCATTGACGCAACGGCATCTACACGAAGTCCGTCAATATGATAATGCTCAATCCACATAAGGGCACTACCAATAAGGAAATTCTTTACCTCATTTTTTGCATAATCAAAAATCTTTGTTCCCCAGTCTGGATGCTCTCCTTTACGAGTATCAGCATACTCATATGTTGGTGTTCCATCAAAATCCGCAAGACCATGTGCATCTCTTGGGAAATGCGCTGGTACCCAGTCAAGGATTACTCCAATCTTATTTTTATGACACTGATTAATGAAATATGCAAAATCCTCTGGTGTTCCATATCGTGATGTTGGTGCATAATAGCCTGTTACCTGATATCCCCAGGAACCATCGAATGGATACTCTGATATACCCATAAGCTCAATATGTGTATATCCCATCTCTTTAACATAAGAAACTAATGATTTTGCAAGCTCTCTATATGTATAAAATCCTTCATCTTCTCTACCCATATGACGCATCCAGGAACCAAAATGTACCTCATATATGGCCATTGGCTGTCCATACAAATCTGTCTTCGCTTTCTCCTGACGTTCCTTCATCCAAGCATCATCAGTCCATTTAAAATTACTAATATCTGTTACAACAGAAGCTGTCTCTGGACGAAGCTGAGCATAATTTGCATATGGATCTGCTTTATACAACTTTCTACCATCCTGAGTATAAATGAGATATTTATATATTGCTCCTTTCTTCACTCCAGGAACAAACAACTCATATACACCCATCTCTTTTGGCTGTACTCTTACCATCTGGTCAGAAGATTCATTCCATCCATTAAAATCACCAATTACAAATACCGCAGTTGCATGTGGTGCCCATACATTAAAACAAACTCCCTCTTTTCCATCTTGCTCCATAAGATGTGCACCCATCTTCTTATAAATATCATAATGTGTTGCCTGACCAAAATAGTAGCAATCCATTTCTGTAAAGTTACTCATATTTCCCCTCCACAAATAAATTAATATTTTTCAAAATTTCTTTCTGTTAAAACAATTTTATCATCCTCTGTATAACGCTTTGCTGTTAGTATGCTAAAGTATTTACGAAGTCCGATTTTTGCCTCATCTTTAATTGCTTCATCTACAATTTCTTTTACTTCTGTAATGGTAGTCGCCTGATCTAACTTCTCAATATTACTAATTCTATTATGAAGTGCAAGCACTGCCATTGCATCAATCTCATATCCCAATTCCCTTGAATATGATCTTGCAAATGCTACCAAATCATCATTTGTAAACATAGGTACTGTAACTTTTTCAGTAAACTTAGATGCAAATATTTCATCCCTTGATAAAAGTTTTTTAATACCCTTAGAAGTATCTTCTAAGATATATAATGTACCTGAGTTATCTCTTTCCATAACAAGAGATAATGATGTCATTGTTTTTTTGTCAAGTTTGCCAGCACTCTCAATAATCAGACAGCCACCAGCAACCTTTTTAACTACCTGATGAAGGTCTTTTCCGTTAATATTCTCAGCAGAAATCTTTCCTATTTTCTTACCAGGCTTATCACATTCATTTTGTAAAACCTTAATGATACATGTTGCAAGCATTGTCTTTCCACATCCCTGCTCGCCCTGCACTATTAAATTTCCTGTAGAAGCAGACTCTTTGTTCATCAAATGCTTAGAAATAGAGCTTACTACTTTGCTAAGCTGCTTTTCCATTCCCTTAACAGGAATGAAATATGAAAACATTGCCTTTTGTTCCTCAGATAATTCCTCAACTTCCTCTTCTGCTTCATCGTTTGTATTATCAAAAGCACCTAACTCCTGTAATAATTCAATTGTAGGTAACTTTTGTGTTGCAGCAAATGCAAGTTTCTCTTCAATTTCAGGATCCTTTGCACTTATCTCAGATACCTGATTTCCTAAAATAGAATTAACTCTATTAAACTGTTCACCCACACCATTACCCTCTTCTGACTGAGCTGCAAGTGCCAAATCTGTAACAATATCAACCGGTTTAAATGTACTTGTTATATTATTCTCAAGTATTTCGTGCTCCAATTTATCTTCTTCAGAGCTTATTTCCTCACTATGACCAGTTTCATTGAAAATATCATTCAGATCTATTTCAACTGCTGCATCTAGCTCTGCTTCCAATAAATCATCATCTATAGTTTTCTCTTCATCTACTGATTTTTCAATATCAGCCAAAGAATTATCGTCTACTACAGACTCTTCCATGCCCAATACTGAACTTTCTTCCTCAACTGGCTCTTCAATCTCTTCGTTAAAAACTTCTTCCTCAATCAGCATATCCAGACCTGCTATTGGTTCTTCTTCAACAACCAATTCGTCTGGCACTGCCACTGGCTCTTCTTCATCAACCAATTCGTCTAGGTTTACTACTAGCTCTTCTTCAACAGCCAATCCGTCTAGGCTTACTACTGGCTCTTCTTCATCAACCAATTCATCTAGGCTTACTACTGGCTCTTCTTCATCAACCAATTCGTCTAGGCTTACTACTGGTCCTTCTTCACTAGCCACTCCATCTACAGACAGCTCATTTTCGTTCTTCTGTAAATATTCTTCTTCCAATAACTCTTTAGGAGTTACCCCTGCATCAAGCTTAGGAATAACATCATTAAGTCTTTCCATAATATCCTCAGCTTCATGAAGGGCTCTTGCTTTAGCCGACTCAAGCTTCCTTTGATCTGCTGCCTGAAGTGCCGCCTCTGCCGCACGTCTTGTACGCTCCCACTCTTCAAGAACATCAGCAATAGAAATCTGACCAGTTATCTGTCTTTCAACATTTGATCTGTCATTTGTAAGAAGACTAAGCTGTCCATCTGATTCCTCTTCTAACATTTCCTGAAAATCAATTTTTAAGGAACCATCAATTTCTTCATCTGAAACAACATTTTTAAGAGAATCTGATTCATCCTTTTCTCTTTCTATCTGAAGGAAAGGTATATCTTCAACGATTTTTTTAATGTTATCCATCGTATCAGAAACTGTTTCCTTCTCAGTTGCTTCAATAATCTGTTGCATGCCCTTAGCTATTTCCTGCTGAAGATTAACTGTACTAAACTTCTCTGTAGGAGCCTGAATAGGTGGAATTGCCACAGATTCTCTTTCAATCTCACCTGCCTTACGCATCTCTTCTGCACCAATGACAGTAAGACCTGCTTTTTCCTGTCTAAATCTTCTGTACTTTTCTTCCTGTACCTTATTAAGTGGCTGATAAAGCATCTTAAGCTCTAGCGCTCTCTCTACATATGGTCCGTCTCCAAACCATAAGATAAGCTCATCACATGCTTCAATACACTTTTCTACCTTGCCCGCCTTATGATACAAATATGCAAGTTCATATGCCCACTCCTCTGTATACTCCTGTTCTTTTAAATCCTCAAGAATAGGAATAAGAACATCATATGAAGCACCTTGGGCTTTCTGTATGTCGTATTTCAAAACATACTTCAAATTATCATGTGGTGCAATCTCTACAAACTCATTGTAATATTCTTCTGCTGCAGAAAAATCTTTCATCTTTATAGCTACCTGAGCTAAACGATAAATTATCATTCTGCCAATCGGAGATCTGTCATAAGCCATCAAAAGAACATCACGGCTATCCTGATATCTTTCAACTTTTTCATAAACTTCTCCGGCCTTTACTAAAGCATTAACATTCCTTATCTTATTCCAATTAATCGTATCTGCAATCTCTGCTGCTGAATCATAACTTTCCTCTGCAATAAGAGTTTTAATCTGATCCAATTTGAGATTATATTCGTATTTATCCAACTTACGTCACCTCAAAATATCGTATAAAAACTCATACTAATAGTCTATTTAAGTGTATCATAGGCATAAAAATATGTCAAAAATATTGAACTAAAAAAGCACTGAAAAAATCAGTGCTTTTATCTAAAAATACTCTATTTTTCGCTATCCTCTTCCTTACTGTCATCAGTCTTTGATTCAACAATTTTCCCTGAATCAAAATAAACCAGCTTATTCTTTGATACATCAACACGAACAGCATTAATATAATCCTCTGTTTGACAGGAAAGACCTTTTTTTCTAAGAGCATGACTTACAACTCTTCTAATTATATAGTAAATTGTTGCAAAAACAGGTACACCTAAAAGCATTCCCATAAAACCAAACAATCCACCACCAATCAGAATTGCAAACATAACCCAAAATGAAGAAAGTCCTGTTGAAGAACCAAGAATCTTTGGACCGATAATATTTCCATCCACCTGTTGCAATATTATAACAAAAATAAGTAAATACAGTGCATGTAATGGACTTTGAATAAGAACAAGCAAAATACTTGGAATCGCACCAATAAATGGTCCGAACACAGGAATAACATTAGTAATTCCAATAAAAATAGCAACTAATAATGCACTCGGTATTCCCAAAATACAACACCCTGCATAAGCAATTATACCAATTATTATGGAATCCAAAATTTTTCCAAAAATAAATCCTCCGAAAATAGTATTTGTTTTCTGTGTAACTTCAATGATAAGATTTCCAATTTCAGGCTTAAAAATAGAATATATTATTTTCTTAGCCTGCCCTCTTAAAGTATCCTGAATTGTCATAACATAAACCATTACAATAATTCCGATAATAAAATTAAATAGACCTCTTAAAAATGAATAAACACTTTTTGTGATTGTTGCAACGTAAGTTTGAGCCTGTGGCAAAATTTTATTTTGCAGCAAATCTTCTACACTATCCGAAAATTTCTGTAAAATATCACTTGTAATAGCTGTAATTGTCTTATTAGAAAATTTTGCATTCTGCAATTTTTCTATTAAATCAGGAACACCATATTGCATAGTCTTCACTAAATTTGCAACACTTGTATAAACTGGTGTTAGTGCTGCAATAAAAGAACCAATTGCACCAAGCAAAATAATAACTGATGCTATTACACCAACAATACGGGCAAACTTGTTAAGAGATGCTTCTGATTTAAATCTTTTGGAAAGCAATTTTTTTACTTTTTTTTCTACATAAAGCATTACAGGATTAAAAATATATGCAAGCGCAAGGCCAACAATAATAGGTGTTGCAGCCTGGATAATCTTACTCCAAATCTGTGCAAAGCCCTTGAATCTAAGTAAAACAAAGTAAAAAATTATACAACATACAAATGTTAAAAAAACTGTAAGACCAATTCTGAAAAGGCGAAGTCTCTCGCCTTTTTCAGAATTATTTTCTTTTTTCTCCAAATTAATAACCTCCTATTTACGGTTATAATTGATAAGACATCCCTTTAATATGATTTCTCTTTCATCTGGAGTAAGTTCAGCCATCTTAAGTGTAAATGGCTCAAGATTTCCATCCTTAACTACATATGCTTCAAACTCAGTCTTCTTATCTGCAATTGCAGACTTGATTCCAGGAATGTATAAATAATCAAGATTCTTAAATGGAAGCTCGCCTTCATCGATGATAAATGGAAGCATTCCCCAGTTGATAAGGTTTGAACGATATCTCTTTGTTGCATATTCGTTAGCGATGTTAGCCCATCCACCAAGAACCTTCTGACAAGAAGCAGCCTGCTCTCTAGCAGAACCATCACCTGGCTTAACAGCAAAAATTGTGCTTCCGAATCCGATATTGTTAGCAAGAACATCTCCCTCATGGAAGTTAACATCTGTAAATTTAGCCTTGATTGCCTTCATAACTTCAGCAACCTCTTCATTTACCTTACCTGGACACTGGTTGTCCTCGATTGCTCTCTGAACAGCCTGTACTTCCTTAGCACGACCAACATACTCTGGATCTTTTCTTGAAAGTGCAAACTCAGCAAGTCCTAATGGATTAGAACGGTATGATGATGTCTCACCTGAAGGAATAAGCTCATCAGTTGTAGTAACCGGATCATGAATCTCAGATACAACCTTAAGAACAAGGTTCTCAGGAAGAGCACTCATCTTTGGCCAGTCCTTAATGTTTGGTCCCATCTGAACCTCAACCGAAGGATCAGCAACACCCTTGCTGTCAAATACTCTGTTTTCATAAATTGTCTTATCATAGAAATACTTTGGCTTAGAGAAATTAACATCAATATCTGTAGCCGCTGTAAGATATCCCTTGTTTGCAGCTGTTGCAGCGATTGAACGAGCATCCATAAGTGCAACAGAACTAATCTGTCCATTCTGAACCTTAGAACCTTCTCTGTTAGGGAAGTTTCTTGTTGAATGACGAATAGAAAATGCATTGTTAGCTGGTGTATCTCCTGCTCCGAAGCATGGTCCACAGAATGCAGTTTTAACAATTGCACCTGTACTAAGAAGATTAGCAACAACTCCGTTCTTAACAAGTTCCATGTAAATTGGAGTAGATGCAGGGTAAACACTAAGTGTAAACTCATCAGAACCGATTGATGTACCCTTTAAGATATCTGCTGCATCACAAATATTCTCGAATCCACCACCGGCACAACCAGCAATAATTCCCTGATCAACATAGAGCTTACCATTTCTGACTTTGCTCTTTAAATCAAGCTTAACTTTTCCATCAAAACTTACATTAGCTCTCTTCTCACAATCATCTAAGATGTCCATCATATTAGCATTTAACTCATCGATTGTGTAAACATTACTTGGATGGAATGGCATAGCAATCATTGGTCTGATTTCACTTAAATCAATCTCAATAAAGCTGTCATAATAAGCAACATCCTTAGGATTTAATTCCTTGTACTCTTCTTCTCTTCCATGAATCTCATAGAATTCCTTAACCTTGTCATCTGTTCTCCAGATAGATGTAAGACATGTAGACTCTGTTGTCATAACATCAACACCAATTCTGAAGTCAACACTTAAGTTAGAAACTCCTGGTCCAACGAACTCCATTACCTTATTCTTAACGAATCCGTTATCAAATACCTTACCAATAATAGCAAGGGCAACGTCCTGTGGACCAACACCCTTAATAGGCTCTCCTGTAAGATAAATACCTACAACTCCTGGCATATCAATATCATATGTCTGCTCAAGAAGCTGCTTAACAAGCTCTGGTCCACCCTCACCAACAGCCATAGTACCAAGTGCACCATAACGTGTATGTGAATCAGAACCTAAAATCATTTTTCCACCACCTGCAAGCATCTCTCTTGCGAACTGATGAATAACAGCCTGATGAGGTGGAACATAAATTCCGCCGTATTTCTTAGCTGCTGTAAGACCAAACATGTGGTCATCCTCGTTAATTGTTCCTCCTACTGCACAAAGACTGTTATGACAGTTTGTAAGTGCATAAGGAATAGGGAATTTCTCAAGTCCAGACGCACGTGCTGTCTGAATAATTCCTACAAAAGTTATATCATGTGAAATAAGCTTATCAAATTTTACCTGAAGCTTATCCATGTTTCCTGATGTATTATGCTCTTTAAGAATTCCGTAAGCAATAGTATTCTGCTTTGCTTCGCTTGCAGAAATTTCTTTACCAGTTTTGCTCTTTACTACTTCAACTGCTTCTGGCGAATCAATCACGACATCTGTGCCCTGAATAAGATACGCGCCATTTTCGTACAATTTCATGTTCTATACCTCCAAAACTCTGTAATCATTCATTATTATATCATTTCAAAGGATAATTGGGCAATAAATAAATCGCCATCTACTTTAATTTCAAAGGTTCCACCCATCAGAATAGTTAGATTCTTAGCAATTGACAAACCAAGCCCACTTCCTTCAGTTGTACGGCTAATCTCACCTCTTACAAATCTTTCAGTAAGATTATTATAATCTCCACCCTCAACTTTTATTTCATTTTTTGAAATGTTCTTAATAGTAAAAACAGCCCTGTTATTATCCTGCGTTAAATCTACATAAACTCTTGTATTTTCCATTGCATATTTTGCTGCATTAGTATACAAATTTTCAATTGTACGGTAAAGCTGTCTTCCATCTGCTAAAATATTCATACTATGGCTAGGAAGCTTAGTAACAATAGTAAGATTTCTCTGTTCAAATCTCTCATTAAATTCCCCGCCTGTCTGATACAATAATTCAACCCAGTCAATTTTATTCATATCAAGTTTAATATTGCCCGAACTAATCTTTGACAAATCCACAAGATCCTCAGCCAGATGCTTTAATCTTTGAGATTTTTCATCAATAATTCTTATATATTTTTTTGCATTTTCATTATCAAGGTTTTCTCTCTTAAGAAGCTCCACATAATTTAAAATAGAAGTAAGTGGTGTCTTTATATCATGGGAAACATTTGTAATCAAATCCGCCTTCATTTTCTCATTCTTAATGCTCTCAGTTACAGCCTCATTAAGACCATCTCTTATATGATTTATAGCCTTTGCAATATCCTTTTCCTGTCCATGAAAATCATCTTCACAAAGCCTGGTATCAAGAGCACCACTTCCAATTTTCTCAATTGCCTGGGTAATTAAATAACGCTCTTTTCCTTTGTTTGTAAGAAAAACCTTATGATTTTTCTGATATTCACAAATAAAAGAATAAATTTTGTAAATTATACTATGAGTAATAATAATGTTGCCCTTCATACGCCTGATAATACTATGATAAAAGAGCAAAAAAACAATATCTAAAATATATGTTAATGTTGCAACAGTAACAATCAAAGAAGAAAATTCAAAATCAACTTTTCTTACACGGCCAATAATTGAAAAAATACCAGTAACACTTAACAAAAATCCAATCAAAAGTACATCTGAATATACTTTATCAATAAACAAATAATATACCGTCTTATCATCTTCACTCTTATAACCAGTAATATTTGTCAGATAAGCAAGCATAATAAAACTTCCACAAAACGCAATTACAGTCAGTCCAACAGCAGCACTAATACATTCTGTAAGATTATGAGAAATAAAATAATCAATAATAAAAATACCCACTACCATCAAAACCGAAAACATCTGATGGAGAACAACCATTGCGCCTTTTTTTCCTAAAGTATACTCTCTCATGATTTATCCTCGATTTTATATCCTACTCCCCAGACAACCTTAAGATACCTTGGTTCTTTCGGATTAATTTCAATCTTTTCTCTGATATGTCTTATATGAACGGCAACCGTATTGTCTGCCCCAATAGCCTCCTCATTCCATATCTCCTCATATATCTGATTAATTGAATAAACCTTGCCCTTATTTTTTACTAAAAGTAATAAAATATTGTACTCAATAGGAGTAAGGCGAACCTCCTCACCATCCACAGTTACACTTTTTAAATCATCATCAATACACAATCCTCCGACTTTATACACAACATCAGACGTATTATTATTTGATAAAGTAGTGTACCTTCTAAGTTGTGACTTTACTCTGGCAACAAGCTCTAGCGGATTAAAAGGCTTAGTAACATAATCATCTGCACCAACATTAAGACCTAGAATCTTATCAGAATCCTCCGTCTTTGCAGATAAAATAATAATAGGAATACTACTCTCTTTTCTAACCTGCAAAGTTGCTCTGATACCATCAAGTTTAGGCATCATAACATCTATAATTAGCAAATCAAAATCCTGCTCCTTCATTTTATCAAGAGCCTCCTGGCCATCATAAGCCTTCTCTATTTCATAACCTTCCTGCAACAGATAAATCTCAATTGCATCTACAATTTCTTTATCATCATCACAAACTAATATTCTCATGAAAACCTCCTTTTTCTAACTGTATTCTATCAGAAAATCTAACATTTATTTCTTAATTATTATTTAAAAATAAAAGCAGCAATTAAAAAATATTGCTGCTTTTGAATGTTCTATAATATTAGATTAATTTTATAAAAAATATATTCTATTTACCACTACCCGTAAGATTTTTCCACATCTTTTGAAGACCCTCTGCCAAATCTTTTGTCTCCTTTGAATTTGCCTCTTCCTTCTCATCGCGCCATCTAAAATAATCAGCATCCAAATCAGCTCTTAACTGCTCTTCTTTTTGTTTTTGCTCCTCTGCAGAAAGAGAAGGATTTGATAAATAATCATCCTGACTGCCTGCTACATTTTGATTAAGATTTTCTGCATTATCATTAGATTCACTCACTTCATCTTCAGGCATAAGGCCCAACTTTTCAAGATATTCTGTATTTACTTTTATTTCAGTCTGTCGATTTGCATAAATAGACTTTTCCTTAACAAAAGAAGTCTTTTCTTTTCCAACAGCCTTCTGTTTTTCAATTTCTTTATTTCTTTCTTCGATTAATTTCAAGTATTTTTCAGTATCAACAAGACTCTGAAGCTGAGACTTTAGCTCAAGCTGATTAGACTTAAGTTCCTGCTCTCCTTCCTTCACTTTCTCATTAATATCATTATATAAACTTAGCATCTTATCATTAGTATTGTGAATAACATCCCAAACACCATTAAGAGCCTCTTCCATATACATTATTGATGCAGCATAAATATCCTCAGCCTTACGACTAGCATCCCAAATAATCTGGTCACCCTTTTTCTTAAATTCTCTTTCTGCTCTATCTCTGCTTCTAGCAGTCATCTCGTACTCGTCCATAATATCATATGTACATTTATTTAAATCAGAAAGCAAATCAAGCATTTGCTGTTTATCAACTATGACCTTTGTAGGTTCTTTTTTATATGGCTCACTTTTTGATAAAATAACGTGGAGCTCTCTTAATATTTTTTCAAAATTATCATTAGCACTCATTGTTCTATCCCATACTTTTCTATTTTATACTATAATCTCTACTCAAAATAGTATAAGCAAAAATAGCTTACTAAACAAGTATATTAATACAATTAATAAAACTTTAATTTGAAAAAATACACTAAATATATTCATTAATTAATAAATAACAACAATATATAGAAAAAATGCATCACTCGCCAAAAACGAGTAATGCATCTCCGAAGATATGCCGGAAGCACAAAAAAATGATTATTTAACATCCATTTTAAGTATTCCTAACAATAAGGAAGATACAACTGAGCAAATAATTAATGCAACTAAATACATTAAAAAATTCCTATTGCAGGCACTACAAATATACCTCCTCGAGGAGCCATTAATGTGCAATGAAATGCCATTGAAAATGCTCCAGATATTGCAGAGCCAATAACACAATAAGGAATCACACTAAATGGATCAGCATCCGCAAATGGAATAGCACCCTCTTTAATGAAAGACAATCCCATAATAAAATTTGTAACTCCTGCTTTTCTCTGATCTTCTGTAAACTTATCCTTGAAAAAATGTGTTGCAAGTGCAATAGCAATTGGAAGAACCATTCCACCAAGTAAAGAACCAAGCAAAACTGCACTAGTCCCACTTAATTCCTTCAAGCCATTGTTGATAAGTATATTTAATGCTCCTATTGGAGGCTCTACAACAAATTGCATGATTATACCAGTCAAAAAAATACCTATTAAAGGATACAGTAGAACCGGCTTTAATCCATCTAAACTATCCGGAAGTTTATTAAAAACTTTTCTTAATCCTAAAACAATATATCCGCCTAAAAAACCTGCAACTAATGCTCCAAGAACTCCAGATGTTCCATTATTAGCGATTGAACCACCAACAAAACCAACTGCAATACCAGGCCTGTCAGCAATACTCATTGCAATTAATCCAGCAAAAATCGGAAGCATAAAACCAAAAGCAATATCTCCAATTTGTTTAATCAGCGATGCTGTTGCCGTAATTGTAGCAAATTCTTTTTTTCCATCAAACCTGTCCATCGGAACATTAGTATCACATGCAACAATAATAGTATCAGCTTCATCACTTGATTTTATGTATGATTCATCTTTAAACATATTAAAATCACATTCTTCTGTTTTATCTATAATATTCAAGAACTCGTCAATACTGTCAGCATTAATTAAGTTCTTAGTAAAATTCTCATCCAATAACATAACTGAAAGCTTGCTCAACACTTCAAGATGAACGTTATCTTCAGTATCTGGTGCTGCAATCAGAAAAATAATCTTGACAGGTGCCCCATCTAACGTTTCAAAGTTTACACCATTCTTATATACATATACAGCAAGTCCGGCCTCTTTTACAGAATCAGCTTTACAATGCAGTATTGCTATACCCATACCAATACCAGTTGTACCCTCTTCTTCTCTCTCAAAAACACCTTTTCGATATGCCTCAAGATTAGAAATTTTGCCACTCTTATTCATCAAATCTATTACCTGGTTGATCGCATCAGTTTTACTAGATGCCGAACCATTCAATTGAACACTCTCAACCGCTAGTAAATCTCTGATTTTCATAGCGTTCCCTCCTATAATAAATTTTCCCATTCATTAACTAAATCTTCTACGTCATTTTTAGTAGCTAATTGCTCAGAAAAAGCGCTTGCACTTCCAGTACAAACACCATATTTAAAAGCATTTGCATAATCATTGTTTAAACTATATCCATATAAAAAACCTGCAACCATAGAATCCCCTGCACCAACAGAGTTCACAAGTTTTCCCTTAGGAGCATCAGCCAAAAATTCATCTCCGTTTTCTGAAACAAAAACAGCACCCTTTTCAGCCATTGAAACTAAAACATTTCTTGCACCCTTTTTTTGAAGCTCTTTTGCGTAATGCAATACTTCATTCTTATCATGAATTTCGACACCAAAGATTTCTTCAAGTTCGAAATTATTTGGTTTAATCAAAAAAGGTTTGAGTTTTAAAACCTTTGTTAACAAATCCTTAGTAGCATCAACAACAATATATATATTTTTATGTTGTAAATAATTCATTATATCCATATATATTGTCGAAGTAATACTAGATGGAATACTTCCAGCAAGGACTAAAATATCTCCATCTGTAATCTTATCCAATTTTCTATATAATTTATCAATATCATCATTTGTAATTATTGGACCTATTCCATTTATTTCTGTCTCACTATCTGAACGCATTTTAATGTTAATACGTGATAAACCACCAGAAACATTAATAAAATCAGTTTCTATTCCAACTTCACTTAATAATCTAATAATTTCTTTTCCTGTAAATCCAGCTTCGAAGCCAAGTGCAGTATTTTTTAATCCAAGATTGTTTAAAACAATAGAAACATTAATTCCCTTGCCTCCTGGAAAAATTTTTTCTGCACTTGTCCTGTTCACGGTCCCTTTTTTGAAATATTTAACATCAACAATATAATCGAGTGACGGATTAAATGTTACTGTATATATCATTTTTCCTCCAAATATTTTATAAAGCCTAGAATATTTTTGCAAAATATATAATATATAAT
>JAXJTU010000051.1:0-9171 GCA_036309425.1 Agathobacter sp. | reverse complement strand
GGCAATAAAAATTGCAGCGAAGGCTTATCAGATGGTACAATAGCAAATAATGTCACTAAGGTTGAATCAACTGGGAACATAACAACAGAGAGTGGTAATGCGAAGCCGATAGAGACCGCAGGCAATAAAAATTGCAGCGAAGGCCTAACAGATGGTACAATAGCAAATAATGTCACTAAGGTTGAAGCAACAGAAAACATAACAACAGAGAGTGGTAATGCGAAGCCGATAGAGAGTGGTAGTAAGGCTGATGTATTAGCTCAGAATAGGGCAAATGGAAGAGCTTTTGAACAACAAGAATTTGCTAAATTTAGTTCTCAGAATAATAATGCAGTTGAACAGATTACTGTAAAAACATCTTCTGGTGTTAGAACAAGAGTTGATGCGATTGGATTAGATGCAAATGGAAATGTTGTAATAAATGAATATAAGTCGTCAATAAATGCTCCATTAACCAATAATCAAACCAGAGCGTTTCCAGAAATATTTGAAAGTGGAGGTGTAGTTGTTGGAAAAGGGAAAGGTATATTCACTGGAGGATATCAAATACCAGCAGGTACTGAAGTTACAATAGTTAGACCTAATTAGGAGGTATTATGTCAGTAGTAGATAATAAAACAGTAGATGGAGTAGCATTAACGGATGATAAGAAAGGTATTATTTTATTAATAACAGACCATTTAGAGTGGAAAGATGAATATCAACATTTGATAATGCTACAAGCAAAAATTAATGCATACATTTCATTTTTAGAGGAAAAACAATATGAAGACATATATCAAGACGTGAGTATTATGTATGGAATTATAGAAATACATTTTCTATATTGTTTAACTAAAAATGCGGAAAAGTTTTTGCATTCAGTTAATAATCAATTAAACGAATTAGGTATAAAAATACAATATTCTGTTTCGCAAGGAGAAGATGATGAAGTTAGATAAAGAACAACAAAAGCATTTTGCTGAAACAATACGCAATGCGTCTAAGAAGAAAGGATTTAAAGTAAAAGGCTGTTCTATATATGTTTTAGAAGGTAATGCCTTTATTCACTGTGATTATTTTGTTGATTCACAAAAAATGATTTATAGAATATATATTAAAAATTATGAATATGATGACATTTTTTGGAAAGTATTGCAGATGCCAAGTAATAGTAAACAAGCTGATTCGCTAAGAGCAGTTGGGGCATTTAAAGCTCCGTCAATTTTAATAGAAAAAGGTGAGGTAGAATTAACAGAAAATTATGAGGAACTAGCAGAAAGTCTTGTTGAATTAATAATGGAATGTAGCCATGATTTTATGAAAAATTATGATATTGATGAATATGTTGTTAATAATGCTGAGGGGATGAATATTGATATTCTAAAATATTTAGCCTACATCCACATGAATAGAGTTAATGAGGCACAAGTTATAGCAGAAGAAGCAATAAAGAGTGGTAAGGTGGGGAGTTTCAAGAATGGAGGAAAATCCTTTTTTGAATGGGCTATAATGGCAGAGTGAAATAAGATACTTTTTGAAATGTTTCCTAATGGTATTTGCACCGTAAGTCTTAGCCTTAAAAAGCATCTTGGAATAAACTGAAACTAATGCAGTAGCCGTAAACGGCTACTGCATTAGTTTAATTAGTGGTAAGTGTCGAAAACTAATCTCAAAAGGCGGTATTTCAGATACAAAAATCGGTCTAAAAAGCGGTAATCCAAAGGAAGATGTTCTTCTTTATGGCGGTAGTGGAATGAGATGTATCCCCCTATATTTTGAATGATGCATTTAGACCAAAGTGTCGGACAAAGTTTTCAGATTATGCTGGAGAGCCATACAGTATCGGCATTTCTGCTAATGGAGAATTATAGCTGCTCCACAGAACTGATGTTTTTATAGGTGCTAGAAAACCTTATAGTATCTGATTTTATGTAAGAAGCATTGAACCCTGCACTATTATTTCGATATGAGGGTTTATATTAAATTTCTTCATATCGTGGTGGTATAAGAAGGATAACCGTTTGCTCATTTTTATAGTACTGAACTACCAGAATGTATATTGAAACCTTAGGAAGACAAGTGTTTTTCAAGATTTATTTGCAATTAAGTTTCACTTCAAGATGAATTATGACATTCACAGACAGCCTACTGACAATTCGCTGGGGTCTCATAAATACAGACAATTAAGATAATGACTGAAAATCCCCAGCAATCTCAAATCATCATCCGTTGATACCACCGAAATTCTTCAAGCTTAATCTGCACATCTTAACATCACACCTCTGTTTTGATTCATTCTGATTTTTCGAATATCAAATCAACTAATATCTTCAACACCCTGCTCATCCACCGATACTGTATAGTTCCATAAATATGCAGATTAATTCTCTCATTGTGTTAATGCAAATTTTGTACATTGCATCACTTTTCCCTTATTTACTGCAAAATGAAGTGTGTCACCTAAAATTAAGATGAACCACTGGTGGGGTGTTAAACTTCTTTTCTAAATATTACTTGCCGACTTTAAGGAACTTTGGAAACTACAGACTGTTTTCAGAATGACGCATATAGGCATAAGTTTACCAACCACGAAAGGAGGCTTGTATTTATGATTTATGCTTTTATTTCATCACTTGATGATGAGATAACAAAGGTGTTCTTCAGAAGTAAGAAGATTCGGGGCAATAACATTTACAATGCTGGAAGTCTTGGTGCACTTACATCGGTTCTGCAGAGTGGAGATGTAGTATATACAGTTAGCTGTAATCGTTTTGCTTCAGTGCGTCAGGTATATACTTTTGCAAGGTTCTGTCATGAAAGGGGTATCGTTCTTCATTTTATGGCTGAACCCTATCTTGATATGGGCAATGGTAAGCAGTGGAGACCAGCTGTTGCAAAAGTCATTGCTAGCATGGTGGAGAGTGAGCAGAAAGCAAAGGGCATGATGGCACAAGGTTTCAAGATGAGTGATTCCCAGTGGGAGTATGCCTATCGGTGCTTTGAGCTGATGAATCTTGATATACTGGCACATCTGTTTTCTGCTGATGGTGTGTTAAAACGTGGTAGCTGATAGGTGCTGGTAAGTTTGGCGGTGCGTATTGGTTGTGGGGTAAATTTGCAGGCTTTTCCGCACTGCTCCTGCCTTTGGGGTATGGTCTTGCGGTTTCCGCTTGGCTTGCCCCTCACGCCTGCACACAATGCCCTACGTTCCGTTTTATTGTACTACTGCCACTATTGTCTTTGGTGGCAAATTTGGGCGAATTACGGCTTCGTAGCAAAGTGCTTATTCGTACTGGTTTAGGAACTATGGCGGTACTGGTGGATTCTGTGGTGGTTGTTGTTATTTTAAGGAACTATAGGTGTGCAGAATTAGGAACTTGCTATTGATAACAGGTGAATTGGTTTCTTTTGTATCTGGGGTAGATTCTGCTCCTGCAGTTAAGTTGGAAAGTGAGATGATTGGATGAATAAGAGAACAAGAGCAATTGACGAAGATACCTACAAGCTGATTATAGCCACCATGAAGAATTGTTTTGTGCATGAAGGTGTGCAGTATAAGCCCAATGAGAGGATTGCCACAGTACTGGTGCTGGAATACAATCTTGGTCTGCGTGTTGGTGATATCCTGCAACTTAAGGTAGACAGTTTTGTGAAAGATGGCAGTCGGTATCGTCTGGATATGTATGAGCAGAAGACTGGCAAGTATAGAAATTTCACAGTGCCGAATGAAGTGTATCAGTTTGTGCGTGATTATGCTTATGCTCATGGTATCTCTTCAAGTGCAAGATTATTTCCGATTACAGAAAGAGCAGTATTGAAGCATCTGAAGGCAGTATGCTCTTATCTTGCTCTTAACGGGGTAGGTTCTCACAGTTTCCGCAAAGGATTCGCCACTAACGTGTATGTGAACAATCATTACAATATCGAACTGGTCAGAACCCTGCTCCAGCATTCCAGTGTGAATGTGACCCAGAGATATATCGGTATCGGTAGTAAGGAACTGGAAGAAGCCATCCAGAAGAATGTCTGTCTTGGGTAGAATGGGCGAAAAAGAGAATATATTATTTTATTACTGCATCCTATATGGCACTTTGTCAGTAGGGTGCAGTTTTCTTTTGCTCTGTTAGCAAGAAATGTGTGTGTTGATAAGATGGATTATTTGATACGGGAAGGTGTTTTAGCAGGAATAACAATGATAACCATGTGAGTTGGTGGCACAAATCCATTAGCTGGAAATATGGTGTGTATAAAATGCCTTTGAAACAGCTCAGCTGGTAAATCTACATCGATGAAAGTATATGGGACTTGGGGTATGGTTACAATGTCTTTTTCTTTTAAGAGAAAGCAGAATTAACTTGAATACGATGGTATTCAGAGTTAACATCACGACACTTACAGAAGCAATTCGTAAGACTTTTGTAAGTCCTGCATTTCTTGCAGGAAGTATCCATCTCCATGAAAGTCAGCGGTATTCCGTTTGGAATATTTTGCGTCTGACCAGAAATGGATAGGCTGTACCACTCTTGCACACTTGGTTGCTGAAAAGATGCGTAATTCCGAGAAAGATGCTTAATAGTTGAGATTGCCACTGTTTTGCCAAACATTGAGATTGGAGTTGATGTAATGATTAAAGAAGATTATATTTATGTGGGTATCGATTTACATAAGGAGACCAACACAGCAGTTATGATTGACTGCTACAATAATAAACTGGGCGAGATTACTTTCGCCAACAGACCAGCCGATTTTCCTAAGCTGGTAACTAAAGTAAAGAAATGTAATACTGATGGAAAAGCTGTAGTTTATGGTCTTGAGAATGCATATGGTTACGGCAGACCTTTAGCGGTGTGGCTGATTGATAAGGGGTATCTTGTAAAAGATGTTAATACCGCTATTTCACATCGTCAGGCGAAACACAGAGGTGCCATGTACCGAAAGAGCGACAGTGATGATGCAGAAGCCATTGCTCTGGCAACGTTAAATATGCTTGATAAGCTACCAGATGCGTGCCCGAATGATGCGTACTGGTCACTTGGTCAGCTGGTGCATCGTAGAGATAATATCATGAAACAGAGAACCAGACTGGTTAACCAGCTTCATGAACAGTTGTGCATTGCGTATCCGTCTTACAAGCAGTTTTTCAATGATATCAGCAGACCTACTGCACTGTATTTCTGGGAGAATTATCCTTCAAAAAAATATTTGGAGGGTAAGACAGTGGAAGATTTGCGAGAGAAACTTCTTCCAGTCAGTCATAACAAATGTTCAACCAAGACCTGCGAGACAATCTTAAATGCAGTCGCTGGTGATAAAGTGAAATATATCAAGTATCAAGACGAAAGGGATATGGTGACGCTTAGTATTGTTAGGGATTTACAGCACTATAACAAAGAGTTAGATAAAGTGGATGAAATGCTGGAAAAGATGTATAAGGATCTGGGCTGTACATTAACAACCATCCCAGGGGTAAATGTCATCACAGCAGTGAAGATTCTGTCAGAAATCGGTGATATCAAACGATTTTCGAATGCTAACAAGTTGGCACAGTTTGCTGGTATAGCACCGCTTCATTTGTCATCCAGTGGAAAGGGTAAGGACTTAGCTACCAAGCAAGGCAACAGACGATTACAGGCAACCATTTATTTCCTTGCAATCCAGATGATACAGATATCCTCAAAGGGTACACCACGTCATCCTGCTTTTCGAGCGTATTATGAGAAGCGTAAAGCTGAAGGCAAATCCAGCCAGCAGGCTTTGATTTGTATATCCAGAAGGTTAATCAGTATTATTTACGGTATGTTAAAAAGCGGTACGGAGTATCGTATGCCAGTAGTGGAAAGTGCTGGCGAAAAGTAGTAGAAATAATGGCAAATATATAGTAGAATTTTAAGCAGATGATATGTCGGCTTTGGTAGGTGTATTCTTTTTTCGATAGTGGGTCATCGGCTTGGATAATTATAAGGGTAAAGAGTCTCTGTCAAGAGTGGTAGATACTCCACTAAAATTAGCTCTGAAATGGAGAAAAAAATATTAGAGGGGCAAAGAAAGAGTCCTGTTAAAAATGAGGTGATAGGCGGACATTCATCACAGATTAACAATAGTAACGATTTATTTGCGGTAGAAGAGTTATCAGTAAATGCAGATGGAACTAGAAATATAAAATTTGTTAAAGATTTACAAGATGGTAATATATCGAAAATTAAGAGAAGTACTGTTTTCCCAGAAGCATGGAGTGACTCAAAGATTATTGAAAGTATAAAGGATGTTGGAGATTCGCCTGCTATTGCTGTTCGAGGACGGGATGGGGCAACATGGCATAGAAAAATTGTTGATGGTGTGGAAATAGATGTAATAAAACTAGGGGATGATGTGGTGTCTGGTTATCCAACGGGAAAAGTAAATGCACCAAAACCATCAGGATTTTAAAATAAAGGAAGGTGATTGTATGTATAGGGAATTAGATAATTTGTTATCTGAGGAGTCAACAATTGACTCATGGTATGATGACGGATTTCTTATTGCACAAAATATTATGAATGATTTTTCTGGGAATGATTGGGAAAAACTTTTTAATGATGTATTGAATAAAGACTTAGAATGGCAAAAAAAATTAGTATATTGTCTTGATAATCAAATAATTCAAGAGGAACTTGAAATAATAGGTAAATTGTTTTGTACGAAGGATGATGAATTGCTGGAGATGTGTATTGATGCATTGCGTTCATTTGATAATGAAATGGGACATAGATATGTAAAAATGCATCCCGAAATTATAGAAGAAGCGACAAAAAGAATGGATATGGTGGGGAATGCTACAAAAAAAATCTTAGAGTCTTTTTTGGAGATTTTTGCTGTTATTTAAATCATGTTTATAGTTTAGGACAAATATTGCTCTAATTGGAATGTCTGCTATCTATCGCACCTATGGAGATTATTATTAAAGACCTTATGGAGAAAATGTTACTAGAATGTACTTAAGGACATTCGAAATCAAAAACAGAATATTAATTCTAAGACTTAGAATGCATTGTTTTCACGGCACTTAGTGCTGTGGAGATAATGCGTTTTTGCATTAAATAGCGGTATTTCTATTATAAAAATTGCTCAAAAAAGCGGTAATTAAGTTTCAAATTTCTTCCATTTTGGTGGTAGTGGTAGGAAATGACTGTGTGTTTTCAAGTCATAGAATTTAGACTATAGTGTCAGACAAAATATTCAGACCATGCTGGAAAGCCTTATAATATCAGCATTCTTGCAAATGCAGAAATTCAGCTGTTCCACAGAATTTATGTTTTGATAAATGCTGGAAGTCCTTATATTTACTGGAGTTTAGAAGGGAAGCACAGTGTCAGGCACTATAAAGACAAATTTATCAAAATTTCACAAAAAATTTATTTTGTTTATTTGTTTTTTCGAGTGTCAGGCACCAATGTTACGGTGCAATGCCACACATCCTGCATATTGTAAGTGGATTACTCTGACATATGCAGATACAATGACTGATGGGAAAAGAGTATATGATGATGGAAAGATGTTCTTGCGTAAGCTACAGAGATTTTTGAATAAGCAGGCAGATTTATCTTCTGGTCAAAAGAACTTTAAACGTATCACTATCGCTGAACCACAAGGCGAAGGTCACGACAATTCGTGGCATCTTCATATACTTCTTATTTTTGAAGATACTGCACCATTTATATCAAATGATGTGATTTCAAATTTATGGGGTTATGGTATTACAGATACCCATAAAGTTTATGATTCAGATGGTTTGGCTTTGTACTTTAAAGTATATCTGACAGATATTGAATATTCGGATGAGACAGATGAAGAGTCAAAGATTTCAAAGGACATTGTTGAAAAGGTGGTGGATGGCAAGAATAAGAAGTTTATAAAAGGGGGTAGATTGAAATATTATCCCAGTGGAATGCCATTATTTTCTGCAAGTCGTGGCATGAAAAGACCCGGATGACAGTGGTGCCTGACACTCGAAAAAACAAATAAACAAAATAAATTTTTTGTGAAATTTTGATAAATTTGTCTTTATAGTGCCTGACACCAATGGTACGATTAAGAATAGCAACAGAGAATGGAGCTACATATGAACTGTTTTCGAATACACCAATTCCAAATTCAATAAAACAATGGTTAGATAAGAAAGGAATTGCATATACAGAATTACTTAATTAGGAGGAATATATGTCAAGAGAAGCAATTTTGGAAATAAACTGTAGTAGATATTCTGAAAGGATTATAGATGTAATAAATCTATTTAATGAATCAGGGTGGAAGTATTATGATTTGGAAAATAATATTGAATATTTGCCGTTAGGAGATGAGGATGAGTTTGATTGGCAGAAAAAAATTCTTTCAGATAGCGAACTACAAGAAATAATTAATAATAAGCAGGACAAATTTGAACTAGTAGGTCTTAATTTGTATTATGAAAATTCTGATGTGGGGATAACATTAATGGCTAAAAATACTAAAGAAATAATAATTGATTTAAATATTAATAGAAAAACAGTTGAGAATAATAGGGAATCAATTACAGATATCGGATGGTACTTTAATAATATAATACAAAGCTTTTTCGAAAGAGGATGTCCTATTGATAGTATTAAGTTTGAAGAATATGTGGATTAAATCTATTATGGTTATACTTTCGTACATCCAACAACCTACAACCTACAACTCCTGCAAACAGTGGTGCCTGACACTCGAAAAACTATCTATTACAGGATAATTGTGAAATAGGAATAAAAGAAAAGCAATAGATAGAAAAAGACTGCTTTGATTCCTATGTGTTTAGCATACCAGAGTGGTAGTACAACATTAAATGATTGGGTAAACAGAATCCCTGAATTGTCACAACAGGCTCCTATTGAGATTCCTTCAAGTGCAACAGTAAAAGTTCAAGCAAAAAATGGTTATGACCAAATAAGTTTTAAATGGAGCGAAAATGGTCAAACACAGTGGTGCCTGACACTCGAAAAAACAAATAAACAAAATAAATTTTTTGTGAAATTTTGATAAATTTGTCTTTATAGTGCCTGACACCAATGGTACATGTATCAACTCTATCAGATAGTATTTGGGACATAGGAAAATTTGACGGGCAATATGAATATATAAATGACACCAGAGACGGCAGATTTCGAATGTGCGCCGAACATGATGGAATGAAATATG
>JAXJTU010000050.1:0-30456 GCA_036309425.1 Agathobacter sp. | reverse complement strand
GGTTTATTGAAGTGCGCCTAAAAACTAAAGAACTCGCTTCATCTAGGAATTTATGCATTGACACAAACTCTTCCTTGTGTTGTATCAAGATTGCGAACTTGTTTCGCAATTACCTATAAAAGATAATTTGTCACACAAAAAAATCCACTTGATAACAAGCGGACCTAACTACTCTATGATAATCAAATCCTCTTATTGTTCGATTACTCGCTCAGGTTGGCACCTTCCTAATGTATAATGGGGTTGCCGTGACTTCACAGATCCTTTGTATCTCCATCACTCTGAATAAGAGAAAAATTACAATATTGAATTTTCTTACCATGCACATAGTACTATTTTTTGTAATACTTGTCAACCATTTTATTGACTTTATTCGACTAAAAATATATACTAAAAGTACTAGAGAAAATGGAGAAGGATATGCGTAAAATAATACCAAAAGATTGTGAAATTGGAATGATTACAGTCGAAGAAGTTAAAACACCTATTGGACAGGTTCTTTGTCCTGCCGGCACGGAACTTACTCGACAGTTAATCAACCGTATGAAACTATATAGAGTAGAATATGTTTTAATAGAAGGAGAGGAGCCTGTTTCCGAAACCCCTGTGGTTGCTGCACCTGAACCAGAATCTCATGCAGTTCCTAAGACTCATGCCGAGGAATCTAAGACTCACTCTCAGAAAGTTGCAGCTTCTGATGAATTTAGAGATTTCCAATTAAAGTATTTTCAGGCTATTACAGATTTAAAGCAGGTTTTTGCAGCTGTTACAAATCGTTCGCAAGAGCTTGATACAACTAAGCTCTTAAATAGTGTTGGGGAGCTGTTCCGTTCGAGAAATACTATCATCGAGCTTTTTGATATGCTTTATAATATGAGAATTGTAGAAGATGCAATTTATGCACATAGTATTAATGTAGGTCTTATTTCAAGAATGATTGGCCGTTGGCTTCGTCTCGATGCTCATGACCTTGATGTTATTACTTTGTCTGGCTTGCTTCATGATATTGGAAAGGCACTTATTCCTCCAGAGATTCTCAACAAACCGGATAAGCTTACTGATGAGGAATTTGCTCTTATTAGACAGCATCCAAAGCTTGGCTATGACATTCTAAAAAATCAGAATGTGAATCCTCATGTTAAAAAAGCTGCTCTTATGCATCATGAGCGCTGTGATGGCTCTGGATATCCAACTGGAGTTGAGGAAGACTTCATCGACGAGTATGCAATGATTGTTGGAATTGCAGATGTGTATGACGCCATGACTGCTGCACGTTCATATCGTGCTCCGCTTTGTCCGTTTCAGGTTATCAGGTGCTTTGAAGATGAAGGTTACCAGAAGTATAAGACTAAATATCTTCTTACTTTCTTAAAACAAATTGCTGCTACATACCAAAGTAACCGTGTTATCCTTAACGATGGACGCGGATGTAATATAGTTCTTTTAAATCAGGATGCACTTTCAAGACCTATGGTTCAGCTTGATGATGGTTCTATAATTGATTTAAATACTCAGCGCGATTTATATATTAAATCCGTTTTATAAAAATAAGCTCCCAGTCGGGAGCTTATTTTACTACATTTTTCTATTATAATATATCAATCACATATTCCTTATTAAATGAATGCCCTGGCAAAATAGTATTGCTATACTTTCTGTCCTTAAGAGTCCCTTCATACCCCTCATCATCACATCTTCCAAACCATGGCTCAATACATACGAAAGGTGCTCTCTTTCCTGCCGGTGACCAGATTCCAAGCTGCGGTGCATCAAAACGAACCTGAAGATACGGATTGTTCTGTGGGTCAATTATAGTAACTGTGTTAATACCTTCCCCGTCAAAAACAAGGGCATCTTTCTCAAATAGTTCGTCAGAAAGCTTAAGTACTCCACCATCAAATACTATATCTCTGCTTTCTTTTTTCAATACTCCATCCTCGTTAAGTTCTCCTGCAGCTCTTACTCTCATTCCATTATGAAAATCAAGTCTGTATCCAGCTAATCCGCCCTCACACATAAAGGCCGGATGTGCACCAATTGAAAAATGCATCTCATCTGTATCATTGTTGATTACCGTCCACATAACATGAACGCTTCTCCCATTTAGCCTGTAGCCGATTCGAAGTGTGAATGCAAACGGATATTTTTCTTTCCAGACATCTCCCTGAATAAGCTCAAGCCACATTGTATCCTCTGTTTTTTCTACTAAATTAAATTCACTATCTCTTGCAAATCCGTGTTGAGGAATATTGTTATAAACAACTCCAGCATGAATATAACTCTGATTATTAAGCTTTCCTACAAATGGAAAAAGAACCGGCGATACCCGTCCCCAGTATGTCGAGTCGCCTGACCACATATACTCTCTATTATCTTCCTTTCCAACAATACTTACAAGCTCTGCGCCTGAAATGTTAATTCCGATTTTTACAAATTCATTCTCCAGATATAAATCTGCCATTTTTATTCTCCTTTTTTCTTTTTATATGCTCTATATATACTTTTTATATTATTGGCGAAAAAATTTTAGCAAGTAGCTTAATAACAAATGACGGTGCAGCCTCCTTGAACTTATACTTCTGTGTAACCTCCTCTGATACCTCAAACAATCGTCCAAAATCATCATACATTTCTTTTATTGCAGGTACTTTGTATATCAGAACAGAATTCTCGAAGTCTCTTTTAAAGGCTCTTCCGTCAATGTTAGCCGAGCCGATTGCGGCTAACTCATTGTCACACAAAAACTGTTTTCCATGACAAAAGCCTGGTGTATAAATATATATCCTTACTCCATTCTCCGCAAGTTCATGTATAAACGAACAAGTCGCTTTGTAAAGCCATTTTTTATCTGGGATTCCCGGTATGATAATTCTTACATCTACTCCCCTTTTTGCAGCAAGGGTGAGCTCCTTTCGCATCACTTTATCGGGAATCAGATATGGAGTGATAATATATACAAATTTGGTTGCCACTTTTAGCAAATTCAAATATACGTTTTCTACAAGTGTTTCTTTTTCATATGGATTCCCACAGTATGGCTGGATGTAACCCATTTTCTCAGGTGAAATACCAGTCTCTGCATGGTCTTTATTATCCAAGACATAATTTGATATGTCACTGTCTGTCTTTTCTATCATATTCCACATGTATAGAAAATTAACAGTCATAGATTTGACAGCCTTTTTTCTAAAAGAAAACCCGGTATCCTGCCATTGCCCATAAGGCCTAATCACACCAAAATATTCGTCTGCAATATTATAGCCGCCAATAAATGCGATTTCATTATCAACAATCATCAGTTTATGATGATCACGATTCATAATGAATTTTGCAAGAGGTGTGCCAGGACCATTGAATGCTCTGCAGTCTATTCCGCAGTCATTCATTTTCTTAATGAATTTTTTATCCCAGAAGGCCAGGCTTCCAAAATAATCATATATAACTCTGACCTCTACTCCACGTAAGACACATGCTTTTAAAACACCCAAAAGCTCTGAAAAAAACACTGAATCCTCAATCGTAAGATACTCTAGGAATACAAATCTTTTTGCTTTTTTTACAGCCTCTATCTGATCCTTAAATGCCTGGTTAGGGGTTGGATAATATTTTGCACCCTCGCATCTGTATACTGGAAAATGTCCATAGTTACTTACATAATAAAACTGATTCGAAACTGCTGGATTTTGTTTCTTTATCTCATTAATAATATCGCTGTCATCATAATTTAAGAAATCGTTCATAGCATAGTAATCCTTTTTATTATTGTAGATAAATTCTTACTTACTATTGTTTCCTTTTTTATTAAAATTATGTTTTAAACTATTTTGTACTATACTGCAGTTGCGATTGATTTATCAACCATACTGTATGGAATTAGTGTTGCCTGCAATGCGTGATAGATATCTGATTTTCCAGGCCATACGGTTCCGATTACCCTGTTATTCTGATCCAGCTGATGATACCACGAACCATATACCTTATCGTGAACCTTCTCATCAAGGTACTGCATAAAGGTTGCATAATCGTTGGCATATTTTTCATTTCCAGTTACACGATATAAAACTGCTGATGTATTGATTGCTTCTGCAAGTGTCCAGTGCATTCTGTCATGTACTACCGGCTTTCCGTCCCAGTCTGTAGTGTATGCGATTCCTGGGGCACCGTCTGCATACCATGCATCTTCGATTGCACGATTATAAAGCTTCTGAGCGGCGTCAATGTATGCTGTTGCTTTTTCATCATCCCTATATGTAGACTTTGCCCACTGTGTGATAAGGCGCGCCCACTCAATTCCATGTCCGGGTGTTGCACCGTATGGCTTGAACTGATCCGCTGGTTTATCCTTATTGCATTCCAAATCAGCTACCCAGTCACTTGAAAAATGCTCTGGAATGCGCCAGTTATTTTCCTTAGCCCAGCCAATTACGTGATCAATTATTCTGCCAGCTCTTACCCTGTATTTTTCATCTCCAGTTACATCTGCAACTGCAAGAAATGCCTCTACTGAGTGCATATTTGCATTGAGTCCACGGTACTCATCACATTCGCTGAATGAAGTATCCCATGTGTCACAAACAAGTCCTTCTTCTTCGTTCCAGAAGCGTAAGTCAAATAGCTCTAAGGCTTCTTTTAACAGGTTTTCGGCATATGGTCTTTTTGCTGTCATTGCTGAGCTTGCTGCAAGAATTACAAATGCGTGTGCATAGCATTGTTTGTTCGGGAGAATTTTTCCATCTGATGTTACTCCCGGATACCATCCTCCATTCTTCTTGTCGTAAAGTTCTCCCATAAGGCCTGATATTGCTGCATCGACAAGACTTTCGCTGCCTCTGTGTCCAAGTTTTACTCCAATGCTGTAGACATGTGCCATTCTGCATGTAATCCATGTCTCTCTTGGTCTGTCAGTCCATGGAGTTCCATCATCGCCTAAATAGTATGAGCTACCTTTTGGCGATGGAAATCTGTGTCCAAATGCGAGTAATTCTTCTGTTAGCGAATGCATGAATTCTTTATTTTCTTCTGTATCAATTCTATACTTTGCTTCCATTTTTTTCTCTCCTTTATGTTGGCTCCGAAATTATGTCTTCGTGAATGCATATACATATCAGATTTTATTTTATGTCGTATACACTTCTTAGTCTAATTGTGTCGATGTTTCCGCTTAGGACTTCTACAGTTTTACTGTCGGCATTTAGGTCGAAATAATTGTCGGTTAGGACCAGGTCCTCGTTATCGTTTAATATTTCTACGCTCTTTGCATAGCTATTTGATGATACTGTAATTTTGTTTCCTTCTACTTTTGCAATAAGGTTTGGGTTTTCGTATCTGAAGTATTTTGGATACGAGAAAATTACTGTTCCTTCTGATAATAATTCATCATCTCTGTATGCCTGATAGCTTACGTACTCTCCATAAATATCTACCTCAGGAAGTTCAACTTTTTTGAGCCATACACTTGTAAGTGCTGGGACGTTTATGTTCTCTTCCTCTTCTCTTAAGATTTTTGCAAATGCATCGCGAAGTTGCCATTTTACGGTTATATTCTCATCGAACATCGACTCGTTTGCCACACAGAGGCGAATTGATTTCGGAAATTCGAATGGCACTCTTGTGATTTCTTTTCCGCTGTTGATAAGGCCTTCCTCTTCACAGGAAATCATGATTGGTGCGAAAAATCTCTTTGCATAATACTGGAGTGCTTTCATTCTCTGGCAATAGTCTACGCTTGCCCATGATGCTACCGGCCAGCAGTCGTTTAACTGCCAGTAAATTGCGCCCATGCATCGGCTGTCATTTCTGTTTCTTCTAAAATGCTCTACCCCGTATCTGACTGCATCTGCCTGTAATAAATGGGATGCATATAATACTGTGTCAAAATCAGATGGATATTTGTAGGTCTGCTGCATGTAATTCATTATTTTTCCATTTGCCGCACCATTTCTCTGATGCCTTTCCATGATGTATGAAAAAATGTTCATGTCATTCTCATCATCAGTAAATGTCTCAACGGTCTTCTTAAATGGGAATGACTGGAAACCAAATTCTGAGAGATATCTGAAATAGAACTTTCTGTATTCTGAGAATGGTTTGTTGCCATGCCATACATCCCAGTAATGAACATCACCACGGTTTTCATCTCTTGGATCATCAAATGAACCTCCCGAAGATGGACTTGCAGGCCAGTAGTAAACCTGTGGTGCGTACTCCTTCATAATCTGTGGGATTATGCGTTCATACATAATGATGTAGTCTCGTACTTCGCTCTCCTTTGTAATCCATAAGCGGTCACATACGAACTGCTCCATCTCATTATTTCCACACATAAGTCCAAGTGATGCGTGATGTCTTATTCTTTTTAAATTATCTATAAATTCTGCTGTAATATTTTCCTCAAATTCCGGTGTAAGGTCGTACATTCCGCAGGCAAACATGAAATCCTGCCATACTACAAGTCCCATTTCATCGCACAAATCATAGAACCAGTCGTCCGGATAGTATCCTCCTCCCCAGACTCTTATACTGTTAAAGTTAGAAAAAATTGCTTTTTCCAAAAGTGTTCTTGTTGTCTCTTTATTGACACGACCGAGCAAATGATCCTCAGGTATGTAATCTGCTCCCATTGCAAAAATATTTACGCCATTTATGCAGGTTGCAAATCTTTCTCCCCACTGGTCTTTACTTCGATCCATAGTTATTGTTCTGAGTCCGATTTTTCTGGTCCAGTTATCAATTTCGCATCCGTCTTCTTTCTTGAGTGATACCGAGACAGTGTATAAATACTGCTTACCATATCCATTTGGCCACCAGAGCTTTGGATTGCTTATCTCATAATTGCAGCTTCCATCCGAGCTATAAATTGTGGTTCCGTCTGGATCAGTAATTGTAATTTCTACCGAATATCCCTGCTGGTCATTTACCTCTTCGATAATTGGATTTACATCTACTCTTACTTTTCCATCCTCATGGAACTGCATAATCTCTACAGTATCAATTCTTGCTGTATCAATTCCAAGCAGGCTTACCGGTCTGAATATTCCTGCATCAGGAAGGTGTGCGCCCCAGTCCCAGCCAAACATACAGTGAGCTTTTCTAATGTGCACAAATCCGTCCATTGCATCCTCAGTTCCTCTGGTTGGTGCTTTTTTGAAGGCATCTGCTATGTATTTATTTGGAGAGTAGAAATATACTTTAAGCTCGTTATCTTTAGCCTTAAGAATATCTTTGACTGCAAATTCCCATGTTCGGTGCATGTTCTCTACGTGACCGATTGCAACTCCATTAAGACTTATATCTGCAACTGTGTCGAGACCGTCAAAATGTAAAATTATCTCATCCATTGAAAGGATTTTCTGATCACAGTCAAAAGTTGTAAAATACTCGTAATCGTTATCCATAAGTCTTAATGCTTGGTCTTCGTTATCCTTCCAATATGGGTCTTCCATTTTCCCTGCACGAAGCAAATCACAATATACAGTTCCAGGAACAACTGCTTCGATTGTATCATCTGTATTGGCCTGTCTCATCTTCCAATTGTAGTCAAGCTTTCTTGTAATCATCCGTATTTCCCCCCTTTACATAGGACACTAAAAATTTCACAATACTATTATGCAAAAATATGTTATAGTGGTATATGATAAATGGTTTAAAAAATTGTAAAAACCTATTATGTTGTAAATTGCGGGGTAATAAAAATGGAATTATTTGAATACATTGATTTTCTAAATGAACCATATGATATTTTCTACGACCACTCTAAAAGTGTACCTCTTCACTGGCATTACTACAGTGAAATTCTCTATGTCAGAAAAGGTCAGCTTCGCCTTACCTGCGATGATTGCAGCTATGATCTTAATCCGGGAAGTATATGCTATATCTATCCTCTCCAATTACATGAAATGCACAAAACCTGCAGTGAGGATATAGATTATGCGGTCATCAAATTCAATATTCATACTTTACACATTCCCAAAGCATTTATACAGAAAATCTATGATTATTTTATGCGGCGCTCTCCTGATAATGAGCATTGCATAATCATAGACAATGCTGATATTAAGAATCCCCGGCTTCCTGAGATTATTGATTCAACGGTTGATGAATTCAACAGACTTGACGAGCTGTATGCATTTCAGATTCTGACTAATATTTACAACATTTTAATTGCAATCATAAGGCTTACTGATAAATCTGTCTCACACGAAAAAAACAAATACTCTGATGAAATGCTTTCTTTTTATCATATTCTGGAATATATAGACACTCACTCAGGGGAAGAACTCGAAATCAAAGATCTGGCAAAAAAATGTAATCTGTCATATTCCCATTTTGCAAGACTCTTCCGCGAATCATACGGAAGGTCCTGCAAGGATTACATTACATATATTAGATTAAATAAAGCTGATGAATTGCTGATGCATACGGATTATTCTATTTCATATATTGCTAATGAGACTGGTTTTTTTGACAGCAGTCATTTTATAAGCACCTACAGAAAATGGAAAGGAATAACACCAAAGCAACAGCGAAAATTGTTCACAAACACTGACTTACATGAATAATTCCGGATGATTATCCAAGGAATCCTCCTCAGTGATTTCTCTTATTACTTTACATGGACTTCCTGCAGCGATAACGTTTGCAGGAATGTCTCTTGTTACTACACTTCCAGCGCCGATTACGCTTCCCTCTCCAATTGTGACGCCACCGCATACTGTTACATTTCCTGCTATCCAGCAGTTACTTCCAATTGTAATTGGCTTTGCATATTCTTTATCCGTTACTGTTCCATCCTCTTTCTGATATGTATTTCTATCCTGATAGCGCAGCGGATGTACTGGTGTAAGCAGGGATACATTTGGTCCGAAAAATACATTCTCTCCAATTGTCACAGGACAGCAATCAAGTACTGTAAAATTAAAGTTTGCATATGAATTTGCTCCAATAGTTGTAAAGCAGCCATAGTCAAACTGAATTGGTCCCTGCAGATATACTCCCGGCCCCTGGTTTGGAATAAGTTCTTTTATAATTGCTTCACGCTCTTTATCTGTCTCAATGCAATCATTATATTTTTTACTTAAAATGTGAGCGTTAGTTCTAAGCTTGCAAAGCTCCTTGTCTGATGGGTCGTATATCTTTGCATTGAGCATTCTTTCTTTTTCTGTCATTTTTATAATCCGCCTTTCACTTTTATAATTTATATTCCCTATAATCCACGTATTATGTTCAAATAATCTTGTCGCTGATCAACAACAGCATAGTGATTAGAATCTGAACCAATATATGGATTATCTGCCAATATATTAATTCTAACCTCTATTTCATCTGATTTTCAAGAGCAATATCATTTCCGAAATTTTGAGCAACATATAAGATTATCCTTCTGATGCAGGAGCAACTCGCCCATTTTTTACATCGTCTTCGGCTTCAGCTAAAATTTCAAGTAATTCTATACGCGCTTTCATATTTTTATATTCTTCATATGAAAGAGAAACTGTATCGCCTCTACCATTTACTGTAATAATTACTGCCTCTTTATTCTCCTTGCACTGCTTTGATATTTCATTGTAATGATTTCTCAAATCAGCAGAAGGTCTGATTGTTTCTTGTAATGTCAACATAGCTTATCACCTCTGTCATTTATGTCAGCAACTTATATCTTAATACGTCTATATTTTCAATTAGTATACATTAACCCCGATGTCAACATCCACCATATTACTTCTTCCATATAGTCTTTAAGTATTTCACGATTTATGCTGTCTCTAATATATTTTTAAATCATAGTATATATAAAAAGGATTTTATATGAAAATATCAACCACACCTTTTGCAATTGCACAAATACATGGAAACGAAGAGTTTCCAAACTTAAATGGTGTTGCATTTTTTTATCCATCATCTATGTACGGAATATATGTACAGGTTGAGGTTTTTAATCTTCCTGACAAAAAGCTTCCAAACAGCTCTGGATTTTTTGGAATGCATATACATGAAACTGGAAATTGTAATAAACCATTTGATCAAACCGGTGCACATTACAGCCCCCAGACAATGAAGCATCCCAATCATTTAGGAGACCTTCCTCCACTGCTTTCACACAATGGCTATGCCTGGTCTGCCTTCTATGATGGTCGCCTGTCATTATCAGATATTCTGAACAGGTCACTTATCCTTCATGGTAACAGAGATGATTTTACTTCACAGCCTTCTGGTGATTCCGGCAACAAAATCGGTTGCGGTGTAATCATCCAACTATAATAATCTAACGATAATAATACTAAAAGCTTGCTATCTCCATAAAAGTAGCAAGCTTTTTATCATTATTCTTCCAGATTTTTCTTCCACTGCTTATTCGCCCAAACAGCTATGATTACTGCCATTACAAAAACAATAATTTCAAGTGCCCAGGCTGGAACACCATTTCCACTTACTATTACAGTCACTGCATCCACTACAAAATGGAATACAAGAGCCATCCACAAGCACGATTTTTTTCCTTTTACAACTGCAATCCATACTAAAACGGAAAATGAAATATGTAAAATTACCGCAAATACTCGCTCAAAATCTCCTAGCAAAAACATATATGCTGGTGTGGAAATAAGTCCATCTATGGCCTGTTGCATTGTCTCTTTCTGCTTGGCACCAAGTGGTTCTAATAGCGACTCTATCTGACCCGCATTAATCATCAATGCATAAATGAGATTATTTAACATTCCAAGCCCAAGTAAAAACATTGCTTCAAATCCGCCATGTCCTGCTCCATACATCAATGCATTGTGGGAATTATCATAATCCTTTTTTAATAAGAATTTCATTGCAAGAAAACGACCAGTTTCTTCGAATACCGCGGCCGCAAGTCCTGCATAAATACCGTACAGCCAGATATTATTCTGAATTGCTTTTCCTGCCGGTGATAATAGAACAACTGTATGCAAAATCTGTTCCAATATCATTGCAAAAACAAACCATACTGCACAGCCTATAAAGAATACCTTAAGCGACGATTTGTATTTTACTTTAAATACAATCGCAAGAATTGTTGGGATAGCAATTGCAAATACAATCCCGAAAATAATTAATCCAATTGATAAACCTGAAACCATGTAAAAACCCCCTTAGCTTTTTATTCTCCTGGTTCACTTGAAATTACTTTACCACAATTCCAAAGCTCCGCCGTGCGCTTTGCTGCCTCAACTCTCTGCTCTTCTGTCTTAAAATCAATGTTGACTGAATGGCATCCGCACTCTAAGCACATTACATAATATGAGCTTCCGCATTCCTCTTCTAACAATGCTCCACCTCCACAAAGCGGGCAATCATTTAAATCTACTAATTCATCTATGTTCATTTTGTTCGTCCTCCTTAATACCTATAATACTATTTTTTTCGAATTTATTGTATATAAAACTTATAATAAATGCTAAAATACCGCACATGAAAAAGCCTGCTGCTTTGCCAAGTGACGAATTATATTGAATATCTATTAACAAAAGCTTTGCCATACTGATAATTGCTGTTATCAGGCCATACAGTCTTACAGGCTTTGCCTCAATTTTAAATCCAAGCAATACCCATACAATTGCTGCTACAAAGAAAGCAACACTTAGAACTATTGTTGTTTTTTGTAGTGATGAAAAAATGATAAACAGATAGAAGCTTAGCTTAAGCATTGCATATATTTGCTTCCCTGTCTGCCTGCTTGAAATAAAGTGCAATACATTGTTCATAAATATAATACAGCCTATCAATAATGTGAGGTAATAGATATAGCCCTCATCAAACCATAAGAGTTTAACAGTTACTGTCATTGCACATATTACACTTGAAATATCTGCTACACATACCACAGCTTTGTCCTTCTTTTTGTTGCTTAACAGATACTTAAATGTCATATCTATTGCTAAAAGAATTAAGAGTACTATTGTGCCTCTAATATCTTTATATAGATTTATGTTTTCAAATATATCATTCAATAATTGCAGTCCTGCGATTCTGATTACTATACTTGTCCACGCTTTTATTGCGTCACTGTTTTTTCTATCTGTTTTATGGTAAAGTCCAACCAAAACTGAGGATGCGGCAAGTATAAGTATTCCTGTTAACAGGCAGTCATTTACGAAAACAGACAGTCCAAGTGTAGCAACTGTTGCTATTATATATTTTTCATCTGCTTTTAGGTATCCGATTACAAAGAACACAACTGGCACTAATAGTACAAATATTGAGCTATGGATATCAAGTGCGAGCGCTGCAATTGTAATAGTCACTATATCTGCAATTTGTATTACCAGACTGCTTTTATATTGGTCTGCCTTTTTAATCTTTGAGTAATACACCTTTGTAAACCAGATACTAAATAAAGATATTATATAAATCGCTGTACAAAATATGTAATTATCCAGTCTAAAATCTGTATTTTCACTTAAGACTTCATGTGAATAGATGAAAAATCCTAAAACAATGAATAATATCCATTTATGCAATACATTAAATATAAAATATGGACTTATCTGCCTATGTGTAATGTATGCAAACTGTGCCAGGCATGTTGCAACTAATATTATAAACAAGAGCGGATTTCTTGCATCAATTACTGAGTATCCTAACACAAGAAACAGAATTCCTATTAAATTACTTATCGTATTAGAGTAGTAAAATCTGTTATTTGCCACCCCATATATTACTGCGGATAAGATAAAAAATACCATCAACACCGTAAATTTTACAGCATCATCCGCTCCAATGCATTTGAAGGTTCCTAAGATTACAGAAATAATAATTCCGACATTTCCCACTATGCTAAATGTTCTGATACTATTTTTTGCAACTGCTGCAATTCCTACAGCCCAAACCAATATGAACAAATACAGAACAATATCTCCAATTGCTTTAAAATAAATATTACTCATCAGAATTGATATGTACAAGGCACCCATTCCACAGGCTGATAAAATCATGTAGAAGATCTTTCCGGATTTTTTAAATATCACTAATCCTACTGTAATAAATGCTATGCTTACTGCATACATGGTAATCATTTTTATGGTATCTGTAATATATGGTAATATTGCTACTGCAAAAAATATGATACTTATAAAAATAAGCACTGATGCCATAACCCCCATCGATGATTTACCGATGAAATTCTCTATGTCGAACTTCTTTTTTGACACCTGCGACTGATGTGCATACTGTGGCGCTGCTACAGGGGGTGGTGCCATTGATACCCCCGTAACCATAGCCTGTGCCATAGGGGGTGGTGCAGCCATAGTATGCTCTTTTAATGTATATAATTCCCTCTCCAATTGTTGCAGTTTAGAAGTATCATAATCAATCTGTCCCTTTAATAATTGAATTTCCCTTTCCAATTCTTGTAATGTCATAATTTTTCCACTCTCTTTGTCAAAACAAAACCATCCTGTGTTGTAATATTACGATACAGGATGGGTTTGATCTTCTTCACATTGCATAACCACTTTATAACATTATCGCTTTATTTTCTTTCTAGTACTTTTCTTACAAGTTCTGCATCATAACCTAATGCCGTAAGTTTTTCCATAGAATTATTTCCTTTGTTAATTTCATCCATAATACTCAGAATATCTTCCTGACCTTCACTATATCCTGATTCATGACCTTCATCCCACATTGTCTTTGCAAATTTCTTCTCATCAAATTCTGTCAAAAGCATATGGCTCACCTCGCTTCGATTCTTCATCAGAACATCTGTAAGTATATCATTTTCTATGCAATACGTTATTGCTTCATCTATTGCATGTACTGTTGACATTCCTTTATCTATGTTCTGATTTATTCTTGCTATGAACTGTGAATAATGCATTAAGCGTTTGCTCTTTTTCATAAGTTCTGCATTATGTCCATCATTTACATTAAGTACTCTTGCCCTGCACTCTAATGCTGGTTCCATATCGTTTGCTGATGAATTGCATTCAAATGCATCTGTCAGTAGCAACGTCTGATTATCTGGCACCATCTCTTTGCCAGTATAAAATACTACATACTGTGGTGTCGGTAACTTTACAAGCTTGCGACCATAGATATCAAATTCATGCATTTTGATATATTCATCATACAGTTGTGCGAAGTACAGCAATCCTCTTATAGGCATATTAGGATTGACAGTCGACTGATGTTCATACAGATTCATCGTGGATGATATAATAAATGATTTATCATTTTTCATCGACATGAATATGACATCTTCCAAAGTTGTGATTTCCAATTCATCTGGATTACTATAATCAGTTCCGTTTATTGCATTGTACAATTCCAGTAAATCCTTCTTGTCCTCAAAGACTCTCTGAAATAATCTGTCTTTGTATTTTCTGTTCGGAAATCTAAATCTCCGCACTAATTTAAACCAGCGTTTTGTTCTTTTGTAATTCAATAACTATCCTCCCTTAATTATAATAAAACAAAAGTGGTTCTGCAATGCTATTAAGTTTTTTATCTTCTTGGGATACTTTGGCGATATGCCTTTGATTTGCCAAGCGACGAGATAACTATACAATAATTCTATTTCTTATTCAACACAATTTACCAACGATTTTTTGTCTAACATTGTAATATTAAAAACATCCCCTTACTTCCTGAGATACAGCCTCTGGCAAATTTCATGAATGATTAACTTATGATAGAACTAAAAAGAGTGGTTGATTTCTCAACCACTCAAATGTATAATTTACTCAAAGGTAATCGGATGCTACTCCGATTTGCCCTCAGTTAAATATGATTATCAAAAGTGATAAGTGCCTTAACTTTGGACGGTTTGGGGCACTTATTTCTTTTTGTTATTATGATTGTCTATGTATAACAGAGCCGCCAAAATTACTAGCAACAAAGTAAGTACTTCAATTGTGTTTATAGGGCAACACCATCCATAACAGTTCTATACACTATTACAAATGGTGTCTTTTGCACAATGATCTCAAGTTCCTATCTTCTTCTATCTATCCCAGTTCTTTTATAATATGCGGCTTTATCATCATACATCATACTCTCAGCCTCAGTCAGAAGCTTTTCAAGCTTCCCATGCCCCTTATCCTTCCATACAAAACCAACGGCCATTATCACATCATTCTTATTTGTACTTTCCCTTAATGCATTAACCTTATGACCAAGTTCGTCTTCATTAATTTGCGGACAAATTGCTAAGAATTCATCTCCTCCCATACGGAATAAACCATATCCGGCAAACGAATCTTTCAAACATTGGCAGGCCTTGTATATAAGCTGGTCTCCTGCTGCATGCCCCTGCTGGTCGTTAACTTTCTTAAGGCTTGTGATATCGCAGTATACGACTCCTACGCTCTCGTTTAGCTCCATGTCTTCTATATATTCATATAGGGCATGACGATTTCCAATTCCGGTAAGCGGGTCGCAGTAACTCATCTTTTGCAACTCTTTCAAAAGATTTCGTCTTTTCAGACATGAAACAATAAAATGACCTACGATTTCAAGCATGTTCTGTGCATAATCCATTGATTCTCCCGGTGGGTTGTCAACACCATAGAAGCCGATAATTTTCCCAGCGTCATAGAGCGGCACAACAGTCAGAGAGTGAATATTCTGCCTATATAAGTTCTCATACTGAAGAGGATCCTCTTCCTTAATATCCTCTAAATCTGCGATAAGAATATTTTTGTTCTCACTAAACTTCTGATACCAGTTGGCACATATCTCAGCTGGAAGATTCTGTAGATTGTCAATCTCAGGAGTTACACCATTTGCAACCCATTCATATGTATTATCATCGCAACCGTTTTCATTTCTTTCAAAAACGTAGGTTCTTTCTCCCTTTAATGCTTTGCCAAGATATTCAAGTAGTATATCTATTGATTTATCCGGTGTTGATGCCTGTAAGGCAATTCTAAAGCCCTCGTTGGCAAGCTTCTCCAAATCCTGATATCCACGAAGCTCCCTGCCCTGTCTCTCCTGCGCGCTCACATCCAAAGCAAGCTCTATCAGATATTTCCTGCCTTCCTCTTCTATCACAGAATCCTTTACTAACAAATGCTTGTCGATAACAGGATTATAATAGCTCCATTCCTTAAAAGCTCCGACCGTAAGCCCCTCTCTTCCACATAACATACATGGAGCACTATTTCCCTGAAGAACCTGATAGCATTTCTTTCCAGCAAGCTCTTCAATAGAATTAACTCCATAGGTTTCACGGGCCTTTTTGTTCATGTAGACCAAATCATAATTGTCCATATCTGATACATAAACAAATTCATTCATATTTTCAAAAAATTCATATATTTTCTTCATCTTTTCCGCCTATTTTATCTCATAAACCGGTTTAATTTTTGTATTCTGACAGTTCTTAAAGAAGCTTGCAAATACACGCTCTATTATCATTTGAATATTCTGGGAATGTGCTTCTGTCAACACAATCACATTGCCTCATCCACTATTGTTCATTTTATCCTTCGCCCTTAATATTTCTTATATTTATATATGATTATTATATATTTTAGATAAGTGTTTCGGCAATATAAAATCATAACTCTCTTATAAAATTAGGTGTTTTCCATGTAAAACCATGTTATCGAATGTGAAATCCTCTCTCAGCCTCGTCAACCTCAATTATTTTATATGAAATATCTTTTATTCCAATATATAAGCTCATGCTTATAAGTCTAATCATCTCCACAATTTCTTCCTCTGTTCCCTGTGCCTGCATAAGTACAGAACCATCCCATTCATTATGCACCCATCCGGTTACTCCTAATGACTGTGCAGCATGCTGTGCCCTATAGCGAAAACCTACACCCTGCACATCGCCTGAAAATCTGATTTCTTTTCTAATTTTTTCCTTCATATGTACCTCATAATTTTCTGATTTCAAGAATGGTCTCTTTGTTTCTATTTTCACATTTTATATTTGAAAAAACAACAAATTATCTCATACAATATTAGTATATTAATTTATAGAGTTTTATACAATCTATATTGAATTATAGAGTTTTATAGTCTATTATAGTGATTATATTAAATTATAGTATTTTATAGTGTTTTTATTAAATTATATTTTTAGATATGGAGGAATTATATGTCAAATAGAAATCCATATGCAATAAGCTTTGGAAGAATACCAACTCAATATATAAGCAGAAGCTTAATTGTAGATAGTATACTTGATTCTCTTGAGAGCGACATTGTAGAAGAGCAAGCCTTCAAGCTTACAGGGATTCGTGGAACTGGAAAGACTGTTACGCTAACAGCAATTGAACGACAGCTTAGGGACTCTGACGATTGGATAGTTGTCGGACTCAAATCAAATTCTGATATTACCAAAGATTTGATTGCAAACTTATATAGTGCTGTTCCATTTTTAACAGCATTCATGGATGCAGAGCTCAATCTTTCTGCATATGGAATTGGTTTAAATTTATCTAAAAAGAGTCCAGTTGCCAGCCTTGATTATGCACTCAAGCGTATCTTAGAACAAATCAAGAAAAACGGAAAGCGAGTTCTTGTAACAATAGATGAAGCAAGAAAAACTGATGCAATAATTGATTTTATACAAGAATTCCAAATTCTAATTAGGGAAGAGCTTCCGATATACATTATTGCGGCAGGGCTTTATGAAGATATTGAGAGCCTGGAAAATACAGAGGGACTGACTTTTTTCCTCAGAGCCTCAAAATATGAAATGACTCCTCTCAATCTTGGAATAATAAGGGAGGACTACAAGAAAACCTTATCGGTGTCTCATGAGGTTGCTGAAGAAATGGCGCACATTACAAAAGGATACGCATTCGCATACCAGGCACTAGGTAAGTATATGTGGGAATCAAAAGAGAAACACATAAGCGAGACTGTCCTACTGTTATTTGACGAAGCCTTATCCGAAAAGGTATATAAAAAGATCTGGAGTGAACTTGCGCCAAAGGACAAATGGTTCTTACAATTTATTGTTCAAAAGGAGCAGATGTCCGCCAGTGAACTTCTTGAAATGACGAAGAAAAAACATAATGAATGGTCTGAGCCTAGAAAGAGACTCAAAGAAAAGGGCATCATTGATGTAGCTACGAGAGGAATAATTTCTATAAAGCTACCACGATTTAAGCAATTTGTTGAGAGTCAATATTAAATTATGTACGGGGCATTTGACACAATACTTAGTAGCAAATGCTCCGTCCCTCCAATTACTAATTATGTATAATTAAATGAATGTCCACAGTATCACTTATACATCAGAACTGTTTCTTTGAACTCACCTGGTGTCACATCCGCATATTTCTTGAATGTTCTTTGAAAGTGACTTTGTGAAGAGAATCCCAAATATGCACTAATATCTGCAAAAGAATAATCCGTCATTGACAATAGATATTTTGCACGTTCAATTTTTTTCTTCAGAATATATTCTGATAATATATATCCGGTTTCTTTTTTAAATTTGCCCGACAAAGAATTTCTGCTCATTCCAAAATCGTATGCCATTTGTTCAACTGAAATTTTCTCTGAAATATGCTCCCTGATATACCCATTTACTTTAACTGCAAATTCTGAACTACCCGCATGCTCCCTGACGTTTCTTACTAAAAGCATATAATTTTTCATCATACTTGTTAATATGCTGGCAATTGTGGATGGCTCATTTGCATTCTCGCACTTTTCTGTAAAATAATCCGACAAAGCAAAGGCTTCCCCTGGTGAAACACCAAATTCCACAGAGGCTCTTGATATAATTGTTGTAGCCGTTATAAAAACATTCTTATACTGTCTGAGATTGTAGGGAGCATTCGGCGGAAGCTGACCTATAAAATCCGTAACTAAATTTTCAACATCATCTTCGTTTCCTATTTTTATAATCTGGAGCATTTTTCTTTCATTCTGATATAGCAACTCGTGCATTATCATGTTGTTATCGAGCTCATAGAAGGATTTCCACTTAGTTTTATCGTCAGGTTTATCTATATAAATTCTACCGTTTTCAAATATTTCTGTTTCACTAAGCTTTACACCAGTTATCTGATGATAAGAAATACACATCATAATAATAACAGAGCTAACTGGGATTCTTGGTATATTTTCAATCACTCTATCATTACCTACTTCTTGCGCAATTCGGTTTATAACTTTTCCATCAAGCGGAAGTTCACTAAGAGGGCCTCCAACCGATACATATCCACACATATTCATAACTGATAAATATAGTCCGTCTTTTAAATATATGATATTTATCGGTAATTCTGTTTTGAAAACTTCATCCAGATACTTTTCAACAAAATCTTTTGCGAACTCCTGATGTTCGTAATTTGCTATTAATTCTTTATTCTTATATGTTAATACCGACATTCCATTATACTTGCCCGCATTCTCCATTATTTCTCCAATTTTCTTATCATCTAATTGCATATTCTCCCCCCTTATCACAATCTGAATTATATTTTTCCAAAACATTTAAGTATTATTAAATCAAATATGATAATCGTTTTACATAAAATGTCAAATTTTGGCATATTTTTGTTCAATCATACAATCATTTGTGCATATCTGCAATAATTTTCTTTTTTTATTTTAGTAAACTAAATGCGAAACAAATCGCATTAGAAATGAGGAGAATGCCACTATGAATATTCGATTAAATATATCCGATCCCAATGGGATGAAAAAATTTGTGCAAGCTGCAGAGTCTAATGACTCTAGTGTTCTTGTCTCAAAAGAAGGCTTCAGAAATGTATTTGATGGAGCTTCAATAATGTCAATGATGTATCTTCTTTCAACAAATATCATTGTAAAATGCGAAAGCTGTTCGAACGAACTCAAGCAGATTATGGATTCTTACATGGTATAATGGCTTATACCCCCTAAACATAAGCCAGTTTGAGATATGTTAATGACTGAAATAACCTTCTCTAATTATAGAAATTTTGGTACATACAATAAACATTAATACATATTAACTTTTTTCTCCTCAATATTTTTACTGTTTCATAATTCAAAAACGCTCCTGCGTTCTTGATACGGAATGCGAGTGAGCTTTGCTCAGAAAAATACCATCCAGACTTACCCTCGTATCGTCTGGATGGTATTTTTTACTGAAAACGATCCTTTATTTCGTTATATTTCTCATGTGTTATCAAAGCAGTTTCTGATATTCCCTTAAACTTCACTATATATGTCCATCTTCCATAAGGTTCGACCGAACAGATTTTATGTATATTAATGATATAAGATTTATGACATCTCATAAAATAATCATTGTTGAGTTTCTCCTCCAGGTCACTTAATGAAGCCGAACTATGATATACATCTTCTGCAGTAATAATGTTTGTAACACCATTTACCCGTTCAACAAAAATGATTTCCCTTTTATCTACAAAAAACATCTGCTCTTTGCCTTTTACCAAAAGTCTGTCACTGTCATTTTCAGATAATGCTTCCTTTTTTTCAGAAGGCATATTATCGTCCGTCATCATTTCTTCAATGCGAGTTAATGTCTTAATAATTCTCTCCATCTTGAACGGCTTTAGCAAATAATCAAAAGCATATATCTCAAAAGCATTTGCCATATATTCACTGTGTGCCGTTGCAAAAATAATCTTTACCTTTGGATCAATGTCTGTCATTATCTTGGCGCATTCAAGACCATTTTCTCCATTTAAGTCCACGTCAACAAATACTATCTGAGGTCGATTTAGCGAAAAAAGCGAGATTGCCTGCATATTAGAATCTGCTTCACAAACAACTTCAAAGCCCTCTTTTTTCTCTATCATCTTAACCAGCAGTCTTCTGATTTCCGGTTCGTCTTCAACTACCATTACTTTTATCATACGTTTACACCTGCTTGTTTGCATATGCATTAGTTGCATTCTGAATTCCTGTTTTCATGTCTGTATCTGCAATAACATTCTTCATAGCATAGTAATCCATTACTCCGATATTTCCATTCCTAAGTGCCTCTGCAAGTGCTCTTGGAACCTCTGACTCGGCTCTTACTACATCCGCCTTAGCTTTAACTACATCTGCTTTCATCTCCTGCTCTAATGCAACCGCCATTGCACGTCTCTCCTCAGCTTTTGCCTGTGCAATCTTGTTATCCGCTTCTGCCTTAAGACTTAGTAAATGTGCTCCAACGTTTCTTCCAATATCAATATCCGCAATATCAATAGAAATAATTTCAAACGCGGTTCCTGCATCTAATCCTTTCTGGAGAATCAGCTTTGAAATCTCATCAGGATTCTCAAGCACCTGGCTATGAGCCTGCGCTGAACCTACGGTTGTAACGATTCCCTCTCCAATTCTTGCAAGAATAGTATCTTCCCCGGCACCACCAATCAAGCGGTCAATATTTGTTCTGACTGTAACCCTTGCTTTTACCATAAGCTCGATGCCGTCTTTTGCAACAGCAGATATCTGTGCGGTCTCAATAACCTTTGGTGTAACGCTCATTTTTACAGCTTCAAAAACATCTCTTCCAGCAAGATCAATTGCAGATGCCTTCTCAAAAGATAAGGAAATACCAGCTCTTTGTGCTGCAATGAGTGCATTTACGACAGAATCAACTCTGCCTCCTGCAAGATAATGAGCTTCTAACTGATTAACCTTTAAATCAAGGCCAGCTTTGGTTGCTTTGATTAATGCTACAACAATAATCGCTGGCTTTACACGTCTAAGCTTCATTCCTACCAGATTAAAAATTCCAATCTTTACTCCTGATGCAACAGCTGAAATCCATAAACCAACCGGAATAAATATTAAAAACAACAATAAAAATAATGCAACCACTGAAATAATTATAATCTTTAAAAGCATTTTACATACACTCCTTTACAATTAATGTGTTCCCCTGAATTTTTATAATTTTCACCTTACTATTTTTGACTATGTAATTGCCCTCTGACCGAACATCAAATGTAACACCATTTATCTCACATTTTCCTGCTGGTCTTAAATCAGTTGATACTATACCGATTTGCCCTATTAGATAGCTCATATCTGATGCACTCAAATAATTGTCGACAGGCTCCACTTTTTCCTGCAATTTAATTGGTGATTTATCTCTTCCTGCATGGAAAAACATCACCACACAGGTCATCATCACTGCAATTACCACAACAATTATGATGGCAAGGGTCAGTCCCTCTTCCACGCTCTTAGCTGCCAGCATTATTCCGATGATCAGACAAATTCCACCGGATATTCCTGGTGCCCCAAAGCCGGGCAATAGCATTTCAATGAATACCAGTATTAATCCTAAAACCAATAGTATAATACCTACGGTTACGAGAGTACTCATTGCCCTTCACCTCCCTTTTTTTCAAATTTTATGACAAATTTGGTTTCCTGTTCATTGGACTGAAACATAATTGTTCCATCATGCTCTTTGACAACCTTTTCAACAATCGCAAGACCTATTCCATGCCCTTCCTCATCCTTGGAAGTAATTCCATACTTAAAAATGTTTTTCTGCATTTCTATTGGAATCATTGGACCATTATTTGATATCTCAAAAATGTACTTCTCTTTATCTTCTGTGATATCAACTATGACTGATTTTTTCCCACAGCTTTCATCGCCACATAAGGCAGTCACTGCATTGTCAATAATATTGGAAAGAACCTTACATAATTCCCAGTCCTGAATTGATAAATATTTCAAATCAGATTTAATCTGTAAATACATATCAATTCCTTTGCTCTCTGCCTCCCCCGCCTTAGCTGACAAAAGTGCATTTACTGCAGGCTTCGAAGTTTTTAAAGCTTTACCTGTTTTCTGTATATCCAGATACACTGGTTCTAAATACTCCTTCAGGTTATCATATTCTTCAAGCTCAATCATGCTTATTACCACCTGAAGATGATTCATGTAATCATGTCTTTGGGACCTGAGTGTCCGATTTAGATTCTCCATGTTTCGATAGCTTAGCAACAGGGTGTCGTATTCTTTCCGTAGTGTCCCAATATAATGAAAAAGGCCTATAACACATATACCAAGCACTACTACGACCGCCAGACAAAAAACAAGACTGATTTTCATATACTGCCTCCCAAATTTGTTATGAGCCTATTATATCCTTTTATTATCTTGTAGGAACTTAAAATTGCTGAAATATACATTTTTTTCATTAAAATGTCGAATTTGATTTTAAAATATGGGGAATTACAGGAAAAAAATTGAATTTAACAATTAAAACAGCGACTAATCTAAAATTAGACTTTAGATTAGTCGCTGTAGGCTTTATCTCTTTTGATTAATCGGCGCTATGCCTTCTTTTCTTACATTATGTGTCTGATTCTGATTTTCTACTTTATTCTTTTGAGTAATGCTATTGAATTTATTATGAGCTTTTTGCTCTTGTTGTTCTTTTTCTTGCTTCTTTTCCAACTATATCACCTCAAAATTAGTTTTCACTTTTTATGAAGTTTTATGCAATCAAATATGTTTTAATGACATTATATTATTGAAAGCAAGTTCATCGATGAAAAACTTTTTAATATTAAGGAAATAGTATTCAGATTCACCAAGAGTCCATGCAGCATATTGTCAGATACCATGTAATATAGAAAAAAGGCGCAAAACTCATTAGTTAGTGCCTAAGCTCACTATTTGAACATTACTTTAGTCATAAAAAAGCTTGCTATCCATAAAAATAGCAAGCTTTTTTACCTGACTTATTTAATTTCATAAACTGGCTTAATTTTTGTGTTCTGGCAATTCTTAAAAAAACTTGCAAAAACACGTTCTATAATCATCTGAATATTCTGGGAATGAGCTTCTGTTAATACTATCAGATACTGACTTTCAGATACTCTTGACATAACATCGACCTTTCTAAGCGACTGAAGAATGCTGTATTCTAATGCCTTCATCGCATCATTTACATCAGACATTGGAACATCGTTCTCCCATTCGAGCGAAATTAGTAAAGTACTAAAATCGATGCCATATCTTTCATGCATTCCACTAATATACTGATATACATTTGCCATGCTCTCTACATCCATCTTTAATGCACCAGGTTCACAGCTTTCATTTATTATATTAGTTACAATTCTTAATACATCATTTGTATAATCATGTGATTCATTCTCACTTTTATCGAGAACAAATGCTCCTTCATCCCAAATCTCAAGAAAGACTGAGGTCATTTCAGGATCAAACTGCGTTCCTCGTCCTCTTAAAAGTTCATTTCTTATTACATCAGCTGGTAGGGCTTTTCTATATGCACGGTCTGATGACATAGCATCATATGCATCTACAAGACCTACAAGTCTTGCTTCCTCCGGAATCTCATCTCCGGCTTCTGCATCAGGATAACCTTTACCATCGTATCTTTCATGATGATTTCTGGCCACTAAATACATATCAGAGAGGCTTGATACTCCTTTTAGCATCTCTGCTCCAATTGTGGTATGGCTTTTTATTACTTCAAATTCTTGATCTGAAAGGCGGTCTGCTTTGTTAAGAACTCTGTCCGGAATTCCAATCTTTCCTATATCATGAAGAAGAGCCTTGTAACGGATTCTTTTTACTCTCTCCTCATCCCATCCAAGACGCTTTGCAAGTATTACCGAATACTCAGCAACTCTTGTTGAATGACCTTTTGTATAGATGTCTTTTGCATCGATTGCTGTAACTAATGTCTTTATAATTTCCTCAGAAATTTTCTCAGCCTTTTCGTTCTCTGCATATTGAATCTGCTGCTTAACCATATCATTAATACAGGTTACAACCATACTTATTCCAAAAATCAGTACTCCAAATCTGCTGAATTTTCCAAGGTCCCCAACCTTTACTATATAGCAACGAATCAAATCAACAACAGCAAATACCGCAACTGTTAGTACTCCAACAAAAAGCAAATTAATTTTCTTATGTTTTCTTACATTTTTAAATTCGCTGAAAAGAACAACAGCTATCACTATTGTAAGAAGAGCATGCGATACAACTGCCATGTCCATAAAATCAACAATATTTAGTATCTGTAATGTTAACTGACCAATAATGTTTACTCCAGTCAAAATCATCAAAATACGCATAACTTTCTTATATGCATCCGATGCAGAATACAAATACAACTCTGTGAAAAATGGGGCTAACATCAAACTAAAAAATACCAGATTAGAATACAAAACCTGATTTCCATAGAAAATCATCGGCACCTTTGTCTCGATTAAATGATAGAAAAACAAGACAATAAAATAAATTCCTATGCTTAATAACTTGGTAAACTCCTGCTTTGACTCCCTTTGTACTGTTGCAAAAAGTATTAAAGTTATTCCGCATAATAATATTCCTAAACAACAAATAAGTGACAGGATATTCTTCTTCAAAAAATACAATATAGCAATGTCTCTTTCCCCTACAACCATTGTTGTCATGTATGTAGCGTAGTTTTCATATGGCGACTGCATTTTTATCTGAAGTGTTTTTCCTAATGCATCCTCTGGAATATCTGCAAAAACCATTACACTTCCCGGAGTCTTTCCTATGAGACGCCTGTCACTCATTCCAAATGAATAAATCCTCTCATTGTCTATATATATCTGCAGTCGTTTGTCAGCAGACAAAAAGCACAGGGTTTTTCCACACATTTTCATTGGAATTGTTCTACTTGCTATTACTGTTTCTTCTTTTTCTGATTTACCATAATAAGGAAGAGATTGTATTTCTATTGTTTTCCCATCTTCCCCTGTAATACTCCATCCTTCGTTACACTCACTTACAATATCCGTTGCTAAAGTGACTAGCTGAACTCTGGATGTTCCTAAAATTATTCCCATGGTAATAAACTGCAAAATAACAATCGCAATTATTATCGTTGAGATGCTCTTAACATTTTTCATCTTTAGTCCTCATTTTTTATAAACTTTATACCATTATTATATATAGTGATTAATCATTTAGGCAATATAGTATTTTAGTATAAATATTGTGAACTAATTATCAAAAATGTAGCATAATGTATGAAGGAAAGGGTATTTTAACTACAATGCATATATAACCCACTCTGCTATATTTGTTGCATGGTCACCGATTCGCTCGAGGTACTTGGCAATCATAAGCATATCAAGCTCCTGCTCGCCTCGCTCAGGGTCTTTCTGAATTAACTCAATTATCTCAGATTTTGCTTTATCGAAAAGTTCGTCTACAACATCATCATGTTCAATGACATGCTGGGCTACTTCCTTATTCTTCCTTGCGAAAGCATCAATACTTTGTATAAGCATGTTTGACGCTTCAGTTGCCATTTGAACTATAGTGTCACATCTTTTGGTTTTTTGCTTTTCTGCAAGCATTACAGTTATTTCACTAATATCGGCGGCATGGTCCCCGATTCGTTCCATATCTGTTACCATCTTCATTGCTGCAGTTATTGCTCGCAAATCCCTGGCAACCGGTTGCTGCTGAATCAGAAGGTTAAAACATAATCTTTCGATGTCATGTTGCTTTTGATCAATGTCAACGTCTTTTTCCATTATCTCTTTCGCAAGCTCAATGTCTGACTTTACAAGGGCATCTATTGCCTTCTGGATGTTGACCTCTATCATCGTTCCCATGTTAATCATTTCAAGATTTAATGTGTTAAGCTGTTCATCAAATTTACTTCTCATTTTCATCTCCTCCTAGCCAAATCGTCCTGTGATGTAATCTTCTGTCCTCTTATCCTGTGGATATGAGAAAAGTGAATTTGTCTCTCCATATTCAACCATTTCACCTACAAGGAAAAATGCTGTGTAATCTGATACTCGAAGTGCCTGCTGCATATTGTGGGTTACAACCACGATTGTGTACTGCTTCTTGAGTTGCTCCATAAGCTCCTCGATTTTGGCTGTAGATATCGGGTCAAGAGCAGATGTCGGCTCATCCATAAGAAGCACTGATGGCTTTACTGCAAGAGCTCTTGCGATACAGATTCTTTGCTGCTGTCCACCAGATACGCCGAGTGCAGATTTTTTCAGGCGGTCCTTTACTTCGTCAAAAATTGCAGCTCCACGAAGACTTTCCTCTACTATCTCATCAAGCTTATGTTTGTCACGGATTCCGTGTACTCTTGGTCCATATGCGATGTTATCGTAGATGCTCATTGGAAATGGGTTAGGCTGCTGGAATACCATTCCGACATGCTCTCTTAATGCAGTAGTATCAACATTATCCCCATAAATATTTTCTCCGTCTAACTTTATATCTCCTGTAATTTTCACATTCTCGACCATATCATTCATACGATTTAAGGTCTTTAAAAAAGTAGACTTTCCACATCCTGATGGTCCGATAAATGCAGTTACTTTATTCTCGTAAATGTCCATGCTGACATTTTTAAGTGCATGGTTTTGTCCATAATACAGGTCTAGATTTTTTACTGATATTTTTGTATTATTTTCCACTTTATGTTACTCCTATTTACGCTTTGTTGAATCAAAATGCCGTGTCAGCATCTTTGTAAGGATGTTTATTAAAAAAACTATTACCAGAAGAACTAATGCTATTCCAAATGCACTTTCAAAATCACCCTCGCTAGTGGCTGAAAGATACAGCTGAATAGTCAGTGTTCCTCCTGACTGAAATATCTTATCGAAAATTCCAAAGAAACCTTTTGGTAAGAGCTTTGCCGAACCTGCTGTAAAAAGTAATGCAGCTGATTCTCCCACAATTCTTCCTATTGCAAGGATTGCTCCTGTAATTATTCCAGGCATTGCGGATGGTATAAGAATTGTTCTGATCATATACCACTTTCCTGCTCCAAGACCGATTGCTCCACTTCTGTATCCGTCCGGTACGGTCTTTAAAGCCTCCTGTGTATTTCGTATGACAAGCGGAAGTACCATAAGAATAAGTGTTAATGCTCCTGTCAGAATGCTGTAGCCAAGTCCCAAGGTCTCCCCGAAAAACATCATTCCGAAAAGTCCAAAAATTATTGATGGAATTCCTGATAATACCTCAGTTGCAAATTCGATTACAGTTACAAATCTACCCGGTTTTGCATATTCATTTAAGTACACTGCTTCGCAGACACCAATAGGAATTGCAAAAAGCATTGTTAAAACAATTATCAGAATAGTATTAACAATGTTACCTGCAATTCCAACCGTGCCTTTTCGCACAGAAGTAACCGTGGTTAAAAACTCCCAGTTAATACTTCCTATTCCTTTTGACACAACAAATACTATTATCAAAAACAAAAGCAATATTGAAAAAGCTGCACTTATGAAAATAAGCAGATACTCTGCAATTTCGCTTAAACGAATTTTTTTCTTAGTCATTTTTCTGCTCTCCTTTTTTCTTAAGTGATGTAAGCATTAGGTTTATTAAAACAATAAAAATATAAAGCACTAATCCTACTGTAAAAAGCACCTGCCGGTGAAGACCTGATGAATAACTCATCTCACTTACAAGCTGTGTAGTTAAAAATCTTACAGAATTAAATGGCAATGGAATATTTACAGAACCTCCTGCAACCATGTTTATCGCCATCGCTTCTCCAAGTGCTCGTCCTATACCGAGTACAACTCCGGTCATTATTCCTGAGCTTGCTGCTGGAATTACTACCTTAAAAATTGTCTGAAGTTTAGTTGCACCGAGTGCAAGTGACGCTGCTCTCATGCTCTGTGGCACAGCTCTGATTGATGAAGCACTAATATTTATAACGGTTGGAAGAATCATAATTGCAAGTACAATTATTGCTGATAATAAGTTGGCTCCACCTGTAAACTGATGCGTGTCCGAATTTTCAAAAAGTAGTTTTTCCATTTTGTACATAAATGGATTTAATATCATCATTCCAATAAGACCATAAATTACGGATGGTATTGCCGCTAAAAGCTCTACTGCCGATGATAATACTGCTGAAATTTTTCGTCCCATTTTGCTTTCACTAGTAAGGTCTGTCAGAAATACTGCCGTAAGAAGTCCTATTGGAACTCCTAATATTACTGCACCGGCAGTTCCAATTATGGACGACAGGATTATATATAAAATTCCGTATGATGGTTCTGCTGCTGTTGGTTTCCATACTGTTCCAAACAATAATTCCGGTACACCTACTTTAAATACAGCAGGCATACCTTTTAGGAACATGTAAAGTGTAATTGCGATTACCGATACTACAGCCAGACATCCAAATATCATAAATATGTATTTTGCGATTCTCTCTGATTGCTTTTTCATTTTTCACTAATCCTTCTACTGTGGAATGATAAGTCCGGCACCTTTTATAATTTCTTTTCCTTCGTCAGAATTGATGTAGTCAAACCATTCATTAACAAGATTATTCTGCTCAGAAAGCTCTCCCTTTGTTGCCATTACGAATGGTCTCTGTAAAAGATAATCTCCTGATAAGATGTTCTCCTCTGTTGCTTCTACTCCGTCAAGTGCAATATCTGCTACAGTATCATCTACAGCGTCAAGTGATACATATCCGATTGCTCCCGGTGTTGCTGATACTTTTGCAAGTACTGCTCCTGTTGAATCAAGTTCCTGCGCATACTGACACATATCCGCAACATCAAGCAACTCCTCAAAAGCATCTCTTGTACCTGAACCGCTCTCTCTTCCGATTACAACGATAGTCTCATCAGCTCCACCAAGCTCACTCCAGTTCTTGATTTCACCTTCATAAATCTGTGTAAGCTCTTCCTTTGTAAGGTCTGTTGTCTTATTATCCTTATCTGTAATTACTGCGATTCCGTCTAATGCTACGACATTCTCAACAATACCCTTTTCAGCTTCCTCATCTTTAACCTTGCGTGAAGCATTACCAATGTCAACACTTCCTGCAGCAAGTGATTCAAGACCTGCACCAGAACCTGTATACTCTGTTGTTACTGTCACATCAGGATTAGCCTCCATGAAGCCTTCCATAAGAGACTCACATAACTTCTCCATTGAAGTAGAACCTGCAAGCGATAAAGTTCCTGCAAGATTTTCGTCATTTTGCTCCTGAATTCCTGAGTTATTGTCATTTGATGAGTCATTACCACTTGCTCCACAAGCTGTTACACTTGAAAGTGTTGCTGCTGTGATTGCTGTTGCACATACTAAGTTCATAAATTTCTTTTTCATTTTTTGTTCCTCGTTTCTTTCTTAACTTAATTTATTGTTCTTGTCAGAACTTTGTTCACAATGATGCATTTGTGCTTTGAATTTCAAATGCATTATTGCAAACAAGGTTCCTGACTACGAATGCTATTTTAAAACGCGGATTGTAAAGACCACTATCAGCAGGGTGTAAAATGATTGTAAAGATGAGGTATAGTTTTTTTCGTGAATGTAAAAAAATGAGGCTAATCATTATTCGATTAGCCTCATTTTTTATTTTTTTGATCCAAAGGGCGCTCCTCATGACAAAAGCCCCGTCCCTAGAAGCATATGCAAATCTTCTAGCTGTTCATTAATTTTTTTCCTATATCAGTATCCTTTACTCTTATTCGCTTTGGACACTTTTCAAAAATATCACAACTTGACTCAATATCATAATCC
>JAXJTU010000049.1:0-27982 GCA_036309425.1 Agathobacter sp. | reverse complement strand
GGTTTATTGAAGTGCGCCTAAAAACTAAAGAACTCGCTTCATCTAGGAATTTATGCATTGACACAAACTCTTCCTTGTGTTGTATCAAGATTGCGAACTTGTTTCGCAATTACCTATTTATTGATATGTATATTAGTTGCCGCGCATTTTACACAGCGCGGCAATTTTAACTATCTGTTTGTTGCATTATTGCTATTATTATCTCGATTATTCTGATTGTCTGAGTTATTGGACCCGTCATCATTTCCGTCTAGGATGTCATTAACAGCATCTCCAACTCCATTAATAACATCATCTCCAAGATTTTCGGCTCCATCAATTACATCTTTTCCTGCCTCACCAACATCATTTACAGCATCTCTTCCTGTATCTGTTACATCATCAACCACATTTGATTCAGTATTATTTTTATTAGTAGTTTTGTTAGTATTACTTTCCTCAACTACAGAAGTATCTGTCACTTCATTCACATTTGATTGTCCACATCCTGTCACGCAAACAATTGCGCACATTGATAAGGCAATGAAAATTGATTTAATTTTTGTCATTTTATTACACTCCTTTTAAGCAAAATATTCTTTGTTAAAAGTAGTATGTCCATAATAAACAATATTATAACTTATATCTTTTATTTTTTCATCTTTGGTTTTGTCAGTAAAGAGGCAATATACGAAAAAACCAGGGCAGATGACACGCCTACTGCGCAGGCTGTAAATCCACCTGTAAAAATACCAATAAATCCATCCTTATCAATTGCCTCGCACATGCCTTTCCATAGCACATTTCCAAATCCAGTCAGCGGAACATTTGCTCCTGCTCCTGCCCACTTTGAAAATGGCTCATACAAACCTAATGCTCCAAGAATCACTCCTGAAACCACAAGCAGCACCATAATTCGACCTGGAAGAAGTTTTGTTTTTTCCATAAGAATTTGCACAAGTACACATATGATTCCTCCAACCACAAATGCTTTTATATATTCCATGTCTTTATCTCTCCTTTACTTTTGAACATTAGCTGATACTCTCAATTACTACAGCATGGGCAATTCCAGGAATACTCTCCCCCTCATTAAAACTAACAGGAGAAAGTAAAGCTCCTGTCGGAATAAATAAAATCCGTTTAAGCTCACCTGATGCAAGTTTGGGAAGATAATATGCACTTAACACAGTAGCTGAACATCCACAACCAGATCCTCCAGCACCTGTACCTTGTGTTTCGTTATCAAATATTTTTATTCCACAATCCTCATGTACCCCTGAAATATCAATATCTCTTTGGTCTAGTAAATCAAGTAAAATCTGTTTTCCTACAAGACCAAGATCACCTGTTACAATTTTGTCATAATAATTGGGTCTTCTATCAAAATCCTTAAGGTGGGTTACAATTGTTTCTGCTGCTGCCGGTGCCATTGCAGCCCCCATATTCATTGAATCCTTTACCCCATAATCGACTATTACTCCGGTGGTAATTCCTGTAATTTTTGCCTTCGGTGTCACATTACAAATCATGGATTTATCACAAATAATAAATGCTCCGCTTCCTGTAACAGTCCATGTTGCTGACTTTGGACGCTGATTTGCATATTCAAGTGGAAATCTAAATTGTTTTTCGGCACTGGCAAAATGGCTTGATGTTACTGCTGCTACCAGATTTGCATATCCGGCTGCAACAAATGCTGCACCTAAAGACAAGGACTCTCCACAAGTTGAACACGCACCATATAATCCAAGTAATGGAATCTCAAAATCCTTAAGTCCAAAAGACGTCGCCATTGCCTGTCCTAATAAATCACCTGCAAATAAATACCTAATTTCTTCTGCACCAAATTTACTTTTTAATAATGCCATGTGAAGCGCATCTTTTTGAAGACTGCTCTCAGCCTGCTCCCAGCTTTCCTGACCAAACTTATCATCTTCACCAACCAAATCAAACAAATCTCCAATTGGTCCCTGACCTTCTTTTGTTCCAACAACAGATGCACTTTCTAAAATAAAAGGAGCCTCCTTAAAAAAGAGACTCCGCTTTCCTATTCTACAATTATTCTCCATATGTCTCTCCTTTTTGAGACTATTATGTTCATAAATATAGAAAAATATGCAATTAATTATTATTTGCCCTCATATGTAACAACGGCATCAACATCATAACCATCTAAAACCTTACGACCTTCAAGCCCGGCAAGTTCAATTAAGAAAAGCATCTTAACTACCTGGCCGCCAAGCTCTTCAACTAATTCTGCAGCGGCCTTAATTGTTCCTCCTGTAGCGATTAAGTCATCAATTAGTACAACCTTCTGACCTTTTGAAATTGAATCTTTGTGCATCTCAATTGTCGCAGAACCATACTCAAGGTCATAAGTCTTTGAAATTGTCTCGCAAGGAAGTTTTCCTGCCTTACGAACGAGTACAAATGGTTTATGAAGTAAATAGGCAATAGGCATACCAAAAATAAATCCTCGCGATTCTGTACCTGCAATAACATCGCAATCTACATCCTTAAGACGATTTACCATCTCATCGATTGCAAGGTGAAGTCCGTCAGCATCCTGTAATACACTTGTGACATCTCTAAAAATAATTCCTTTCTCTGGAAAATCCGGTATACTTCTGATGTAATCTTCTACTTTTTTCATTTCATTGTCCTTTCATTACCCCTAGTCAGTTCGACCAAGTTTTGATTTTCTCTTATTTTCATACATTCTATCATCAGCAAGTCTGTATGCTGCATGAACATCCAGACTAACATCAGCTTCATAACTCATAGCCATTCCATAAGCTGCGCTAAGCTTAATTAATGGATTCTGACTATTTTTTCTTTGCATTGCCGCTTCAAATTCAGCCAGCAGACTCTGTGCCTCTTTTGCAGTCGAATCAGGCATCAAGACTAGAAATTCATCTCCCCCCATTCTACCAACTGTTCCATGCAGGCAGAATACATCGGTCAAAGTATCAGCAAATCTCTTTATCATCTCATCACCTTTTTCATGACCTAATGTATCATTAACTTTCTTAAGGAAATTCATATCAAGGCTTATTACTGCATATGTAGTTTCTGATTGCTTGTACTCATTCATAAGCTCTTCGCAACGTCTTCTATTAGCAAGTCCTGTAAGCTCATCCATGTATGCAAGCTGGAAGAGGATTTTTTGCTCAGCATCCTTGTAAAGATTATGAGTAATACTCATACCAAAATCTACAAGCATTGATATTACAATAATAAGAACAGCAAAGCAGAATGTACTACTGAACGTATTATCCGCAAAACCAATAAAATACTTGCCCAGATTATAGCTTAATAACTCATATACACATGCTAATGCTGCTATAACAAATCCAATTGTAACACTATTCCTATGAGTCTTCTTATTTTTAATATCAATATATGACAGCATAAAAATTAAAATTAATGCCATACCCATAAGAATATGTACCCCAGATAGAAAAGCAGGGAAATGCAAAATATTAGTAAACTGCATTACGCATGCAACAACAAAGAATAGAATTTCCATTGTCAATAATACATTAAAGTATATTTTTGCAACCTTTGACATATCTTTTTCTTTCATTCTATCTTTAAAATAAAATGTAAATGGAATTGGCACAAAATAAAATGATAAATATTCCATATACACCTTAACCTTTAGATTAGAGGTAAAAATATGAATCAAATCTCTGTTGCACAATGTCCAGCATCCTATCAAAAATGAAAACATGGCAATACAGAATGTCTGCGTAAAATTTCGTGCTTTAATTAGCATAAATAATGATAAACACATTATTATAATTCCAAAAACTATTAGGAAAAGAGAAATTGCAAGTGCGTATCTCTTTGTTGCAATATCATTTTGCAAGTAATCTTTATTGTTTGAAATAAGTATTTCCGATTGCCCATCAAATGCATTATCTTCAGAAACATACAAGACAATCTTTAATGGTTTTCCAGCATAAACATTAGGTAATGGAACAATGTGATCACCATAGCCTAACAGGTTTCCTGCTGTATAATCAGGTAAACCATAACTGTATATTCGCCTGCCATCAACAAAAATCTGTACTGCTGAATGAACCGAATAAAATCTTAAGACAGGGTTTTCTACCTGTGTTCCATTAGGTAGTGCTCTTTCATAAATAACAACATCACCTTTGTTACACATTTGAAAAACAGTATCCGTTAATACCACATTTTCGTGAACTGAATCATTTATTGTGACAGTCCATTCACCATCAAGCTTAACACTTTTATCAAGCTTTTGATTTGGCGCAGTATATGAAATAACAGGATATACCATAAAGATAACCATTGCCACCATGAATGCAATTCTTACAATATTCTGTTTGGTTTTATCTTTAATTAGTTTCTCCATTTTACCTCAAAAAATTAATTCTTACTTAGAAATTCTGTTAAAGACTCCATAGGAATTGGCTTTGAATATTTGTATCCCTGCAAATACATAGCTTTCATTTCCTTACATATTTCCTCGTCAGTTTCATTCTCAACACCTTCAAATAAAACCTGATAATTTGCGTTATAAAAAATATCTGCAAAACTTTGTACCATTGAAGCTTTAGAATTATCACTAGACGCCATTATTGTCAGCGAACGGTCAAATTTAATAATATCAATTGGAAGCCCAATAATTCGTTCAAAATTTGAATATCCTGTTCCAAAATCATCCAGATAAATTTTTATGCCCATTGCATGAAGTTTAGTTATTATAGCCTTAACTAATTCAAAATCCTGCTCATTTCTACTTTCTGTAAGCTCAATCGCTATCTTCTCACATGAAAGACCTGTATTATTAATAATCTTAATTACATCATCACAGAAATTTTTATCACGCAATTCAATCATCGAAAAATTAATAGATACTCTGTCAATTTTATATCCCTTTTCTTCTAATTCCAAAACCATATGACAGGTTTTATTTAAAATAATTTTACTTAAAGTATGAATGAATTCAAACTTTTCTGCAATATGAATAAATTCATCTGGAAAAATCATTCCATGCTCTGGAACATAAAGCCTCATCAATGCTTCCGCTGTTGAAAAGCGCCCCGTCTTTGTATCAAGCACCGGCTGACAGAAAACTTTTACTCTCTCATCATTTATATCATCAGTTTCATATATGTCACTCAAAACATTAAATACAAATACATTTCTCATGTATTTCTTAATGTCATATTCATCACATATATGAACACTGTTCCATTTCATATCATCTTCAATCTGACTTTGAAGTTCCAAATACTTATCAGCCTTGTCTAATTTAGAGGTGGAATCAATTTTTACAAGCTTATATGGCAGCTGATATATATCATACAATTTATAAAAATCTGCTAAAAGCCTGTCAAAAATTATGGATTCCTCTGGATTCTTTGCCTTTTTATAAAGCATTACCATTTTGCTATCGCTAATTCTAAACGTACAGGAATCAACAAAAAGCTTTTCATTGAAATGGAAAAAATCCTCTGTCATCTCCTTCTTTTTCTGTGGTGTTAAATCTTTCAATGTCATAAATATCATGGCAAAACGTTCAGCATGAAGTTCATCAATAAACGAATACAGGGATTTAATATCTAATGTACCCGTCTCAGCATCATACGCATTGTAATGAAACAAAAACAATACTGCCAGAATTGGTAATACAAAAGAAAAACGAATATATGAATCGTCGCCTAATATACATTCACCAAATACCAATGTAAAACTAATACCCATTATAATTCTAAGACATCTTCGAACTTTTGTAATAAATCTTTGTCTATAAATGTAAACAATCATACTTGAAACAAATGCAAAAAGAAGATATCCAATAAAAAATATGGTTTTTGAATCACTATTATTTACAACAATATTTTCGTCTATGTATAACCCCAGATGTGTATGTGGGGCAAAAATTTCAATCAGTACATAAAATCCCAGATAAATCGACAAAAAGGAATTAATCAGATGTCTGTGTGTCTTTCTCATATTTACAATATTTTCAATATAAAAACAGAACATCAGAAATGTAACCATTAATGAAATATTACTTACTGCACTATTAATGTAAATCCATTTTTCACTTTCCAGTGTAATATCATTAAGCATCCAATGGAAATTAATCCTAGTCAAAGCAGAAATAAATATAGTTGCTGTAGACACGTAGAATAGTGTGAGTGTTTTTTGCTTAACTGTATAAGTAGACTTAAGCAATATTACAAATACTGCACACATCATTATTGTGACAAAATCTCCAATAGACGAATAATTCATACTCATATCTCTAATTCCCATACATACTTCCCCTTACTTTATCACTTAGTACCATATTACTATATAAATATATTTTTCACAAGATATATATTATCCAATATAGTAAACCAATAAACCAGCTCGAAAAAATTCCATACAAGATAACAGGCCCGGCAATTTTAAATATCTGACACCCAATTCCAAATACCTGTCCCTCAACCTGAAACTCACACGCACTTGAACAGACTCCATTTGCAAATCCTGTTATTGGAACCAAAGCCCCTGCTCCACCCCAGTTTGCAAGTGGTGCGTACAAATTCAAAGAAGTAAGAACGACGCTTATAAAAACAAGAATAAGACTGCACCACACCGGAGCCTTTTCTTCATCCACTCCCATATTAAGTGCAATGTTTACAATAATTTGTCCAAGTAAACAGATGCTTCCCCCTAATATAAATGCTTTAAAACATACTGCAAATAAATTATTTTTTGGTGTTATTTGTTCTACATATTCGTTATACTTGGCATTTCTTTGCTCTTTTTCTCTTACATCCATAGTGTCACCTCGATTATTTTTATGACACTAGTATCTTCATATTTTACAAAAATATACCTATTCTCTAACCTCTACTTGTCTTTACCTGCCATTTGTCTGTTTCCGTCTCGCCCCAGGCAAAAAGCTCCTTCATCTGATCATCATATGTTTCTAATGGCTCATAACGACTTATCATCTTTATCAGATACTCTTCCTTATCATCCTTTGCCTCACATGAACCAATATTTGCAAGAAGATAATCAAACAGCTCATCTGGCTTCATATCCGCTTTTGCATCAAGTCCAAAAATATTATTCATAAGCCCTGCAGCATAATAAAACTCATAATTTCCTACCATGACCGATAATTGTCTTATGCATTTTAAAATTACTGCCTGCCTTGCAATTGATATAACCATTCTATAATCCTTCTTTTCATAATCTATCATAATTATATCACAAAACTACATACTATATCTGTAATAAAAATAAAAAAGTGCTCCGACAAGCTTTCCTAGAGCCATTGCCGTTACTACAGCCTTTAAGCCTCTATTTAAATCCAATCTGGTAAATAAAATCGGAAACGTATGAAGAATTTCTGCAAGCGCTACTGCTATACATCCAACAAATATCCCCGTACAAAGAGCATAAATTACTATTGCAATGTGTCCTAATGAAAATGGCAGGGCGTTATTCCATAAGGATGAAAGATTCCCAAATATTACCCCAAGAACAATTACATTTTCGATAAGCATAACATTTTTGATTTCAAAACGCATCATCATTCTTGGGACAATTCCAATAATAAGTATGAACGCAAAGGTTCCTGCTGATACACCAAATCCGCTTAAGAGGGCCACTATTGCCATTATCAAATTATTCATGCTCATTCCTCTTTCTTATTTGTTTTTAATTCCACAATTGTATCTAATGTATCTTTTTTATGCTTAAATAATTCAACTTCAATTGGTGTAATATCATCAGATAATTTTTTATTTCCAAAATGATTAAAAAAGACTATGATTCCTAATGCCAGTCCAATGCTATACATTATTTCAAGCTCAGAAAACTCCGGTTTTTCCTGGCCTGTCATCTGAAAGTAAAACTGCTCAAAAATACCATTTATTGAGATATCATTGTTAAATGCCATAATTGTAAAAGCAGCACCAAAAAAAATCAGAATACATGCTATTACACATTTAAAAAAAGAAATAAACTTTGTCGAATCGCCACTTTCTTTATATTCAACAACTGTATTTGTCTCTCCAAGATTTACAATTTCGATATCATCTCCACATACTTTTTTGATTATCTGAATAATGTGAAATGCAGAAACAATTGCTGTATATGTTCTCTTTGGATTAATATTTTTGAAACTGTCTTCGTAATTATATACTTCCTGTTCCATGATTTTTTCTGTCACACTTTTGTCATAGGAAATAATATCGCAAATCTCTTTTAATAAAACTTTTTTATCCTCTGCATCATATTGTTGTTTTAATTTAATATAAACCGTTTTACTCATGTATTTAATATGTGAAAATTACTGTATATTATGCACCAAATATAATTACATGAATTTTTCCTCTTGTGATATAATATCTGTAAAAAAGCGAGGTTTTAATTATGGCATACACAAAAGAAATCCTTACCCTTGCTGTCGAAATTGCTGACACAATGCTAAGAAACGGAGCAGAAATTTACAGGGTTGAGGATTCAGTTATCCATATATTAGATGCATATGACATCGAGGATTTCGATGTTTATGTTCTCTCAAACGGAATATTTGCAAGTGCTAATGAAGATAAAGAGGATGCCTGCAGCATGATAAGGCATGTACCGCTCGGTTCCGTAAATCTTGGTAAAATTTCAGCCTTAAATCAGCTTACAAGAGACATCTGCAATCATAAATGTTCACTTATTGATTCATGGACAGAGCTTGAAAGATGCAAAAATTTACCAGACTATCCTCTTTGGATACAGACATTATTCTGTGGTCTTGGTACAGCATGCTTTTGTTATCTATTCGGTGGAAGATTTACTGATTCGGTTTTTTGTTTTGTAATAGGATGTGTAGAACAACTCCTTCTTACCAGTTGTAAAAAATATAAAATTAATCGTTTCATGACTAATATCTTTGCCTGCCTTATGGTGACACTTTTAAGTATGCTTGCTCTTAATATTAATCCATCACTTGAACAGGATATGATTATCATTGGAGCAATAATGCCACTCGTTCCAGGTATTGCATTTACTACTTCAATAAGAGACTTTTATAATGGCGATTATCTTTCAGGCTTAATTCACCTTACCGACGCAGTCCTTACTGCTGTTTGTGTAGCAATCGGTGCCAGTTTACCATTTGCATTTCTAGGATATATGGGAGGACTCTAAAATGGGATTTGTAATTGAATCTATGATTGAATTTTTTGTTGCTATATTTGCAACAGTTTCATTTGCAGTTCTTTTTTCAGCTCCAAAAAAAGAGCTCCTGTTATGTGGTTTAACAGGAGCCATTGGCTGGATTGTTTATTTTATAATGATTAATTCGAATTTTGATGCAGTTTTTGCTTCAGCTATCGCAGCATTTGTCTTATCTGTTTTTGCCAGATTATTTGCTGCTTTAAAAAAACAACCGGTTACGGTCTACCTGCTAACCGGAATTTTCCCTCTGGTGCCTGGTGCCGGAATTTTCTATACAGCATACTATCTTTTTATGGGGGATAATTCTACCGCTGGAGCAAAAGGAGTATTAACCTTTAAAATTGCAGGAGCCATGGTCCTAGGAATTATATTTGGTTTTTCTATTCCTCAAAAACTTTTTTCAAAACTTAGTAAATCAAAAACTACTGATTGTTAATTTTTTGAGCTAAATCCTCTAAGTATTCCCAACGCTCCATCTTCTCCATAAGAAGAATTTCCATTTCATCTTTCTCCTGGGTGATGGAGCTTAACTTACTGTAATTAGTTGAATTCTCATGCATCTGTCTATCAAGCTCTTCTATTTTTGCTTCTAAGTCTTCTATGTCCTGCTCGATGGTTTCATATTCCTTTTGTTCCTTGTAAGTAAATTTTAGTTTTTTCTGATGCCCCCAGGTCGCTTTTGAATCTTTCTCCTGTGCAGAGTCATCATTGCCTTGTCCCATTGATTTTGCAGATGATTTAGTCATACTCTCTAACTGTTGTGGTCTTTTGTGCATATAATCTGTGTAGCCGCCTTCGTACTGTGTCAAAACTCCACCATCTTCAAATGCAAATATTCTCCTTGCAATTCTATCGAGAAAATATCTGTCATGTGATACTGTTATAACAATTCCATCATAACCATCCAGATAATCCTCTAGTATTGTCATTGATTCTGTATCTAAATCATTTGTAGGCTCATCAAGAATAAGAACATTAGGTGCTGACATTAATACTCGAAGCAGATGAAGTCTTCTCTTTTCTCCTCCTGACAACTTTGAAACAGGACTGTATTGCTGCTCAGGCGGAAATAAAAAACGCTCAAGCATTGCAGATGCAGACACTAATCCATCTACAGTTCTTACATACTCTGCCTCATCCTTGATATAGTCTATAACCCTATCATTCTCGGGCATTTCAATTTCCTGACCATAGTATCCAATTTTTATTGTTGCTCCAATCTCAATATTTCCACTATCAGGTTCTAACTCTCCTGCAATCATTTTCATAAGAGTTGTCTTACCACAACCATTCTTTCCTACAAAACCAATTCTATCCTTCTTCAAAAAAATATATGTAAAATCTTTTACACAAACTGTGTTTTCATAAGACTTACTTATATTATGAAGCTCAATTGTAGTTCTTCCCATTCTTGTAGAAATAGAGCTAAGTTCAAGTTTATCAGCAATCTGAGGACCTTTCTGGTCTCTTAATGCTTCATATCTTTGGATATGTGCCTTCTGCTTTGTCGAACGGGCTCTTGCCCCTCTTTGCATCCACTCAATTTCTTTTCTAAGTATAGACTGACGTTTTCTCTCAGATGCCCTCTGGCTATCCTCTCTTGCCGCTTTTCTTTCAAGAAAGCCGCAGTAATTTGTATCATAGCTATAAGTGTTTCCCTTATCGATTTCTACAATTCTGTTACACACACTGTCAAGGAAATATCTATCATGGGTAACCATGATAATTGCGCCCTTAAATCCGCGAAGATATGATTCAAGCCATTCAACCATCTCATAATCCAAGTGGTTAGTAGGCTCATCCATTATAAGAACATCACATGGTTTTAGCACAGCAGCCACAAGAGCCAGTCTCTTTCTCTGACCGCCTGAGAGCTGACCTGTAGGCTGTTTGAAATCATTTATTCCAAATCTGGTAAGAAGCGACTTTGCCTCACTTTCTAAGCTCCAGCGCATATCATGGTCTAAATTAGACAAAACCAACTGGCTCATCACCTGGTCCATTACAGTTTTATCCGGATCATAATCAGGATTCTGTGGAAGATAACCTATAACTATATTATTTGCCTTTGTTACTGTGCCTTCATCTGCTTCCTCTAGTCCGGCAATAATTTTTAGCAGTGTTGATTTTCCAGTTCCATTTATTCCGATTATTCCTATTTTTTCATATTCCTGCACATAAAAGGAAGCTTTAGAAAAAAGCTTCCTTCCAGTATATGACTTTGTTATATTTTCTACATTAACAATATTCATATGTAAATTATTCCTTTAAACTTTCCTGTTGTTCCTTTGTTTCCAGAATAGCTCTATTAAGCTGCAACATTTTAGCATCAAGATTTGATACAATTTCTGCACATTCTCTTAAATCCCGGCTGATATATTCTGGTGCATTTCCTTCAAACTTATAATAAATCTTATGCTCTAAAGATGCCCAGAAATCCATTGCAATTGTTCTAATCTGAATCTCTACCTTTGTATCAATCACCTGATCAGATAAGAAAATTGGCACCGAAACTATCATATGGTAACTTTTATAGCCACTTTGCTTTGGATGTTTTATATAATCTTTTACAGAAATAACTGTAATATCATTTTGCTTACCAATCATCTCTGCAAGTGTATAGATATCTGATGTAAATGAACATACTATTCTTATACCAGCTATATCCTTGATATATTTTCTCATATTCTCGAGAGTCGATTCGTGTCCATCTTTTCTCAACTTCTTAACGATACTTTCAGCAGTCTTAAGTCTCTTTTTTGTATATTCAATAGGATTATAATTATGTATATGTGCAAATTCATCATTAAGGATATCAACCTTTGTGCCAACCTCCTTAAGTGCTGAATTGTACAAAAACATTAACATCTCCCAACTATTAATTGCATCTGGAAAATTATTGTCCATAAAATGTCCCCCTCCAAGTATGTAACAAAAATCTAGTAATAATCTTCTTCTAAGACCTCCATCTCCATATAATCAAATTCAATTTCTTCCATAAAATTATCTTTATTAAAGCTGGTCTTACTTCTTATTTTAAACTCATTTATATTATTATCAAGCCAAATCGGTATTGAAAAATCAAAATTATTGCAGACCTGTTCTAAAGCTGCAAATACTTTATGAGTTCGTGTATCATCTTCATAATTATCTATCGTATCATTCATTATAAGATGTGCATCTTTATACACCTTAAACCATATTCTCATCGTATTTTACTTCCTTCTTTGGCGATTACATTCGTACATCAAAAGTGTAGCCGATATTGCTGCATTAAGTGATTCTACTTTTCCTTCCATAGGAATTCTAATATATTCATCGGCACAATTTGCAATTTCATCACTTAATCCATTTCCTTCATTTCCTATGAGAAAACCACAAGCCGATGTATAATCAGGCTCATCATAACTAAGTGTTCCTTTTAAATGAGCCGCATACAAACTTATTCCGTTATTCTTTAATTCCTCTAATGTTTTGCCTAAATCATCAACCACAACAAAAGGAACCCTGTATAAACTTCCCATTGTTGAACGAACAGTTTTTGGATTAAATACATCTACTGTCGTCTTGTTCATAATAATTCCAGTAATTCCAGCGCCTTCACCTGTTCTTATCATTGTTCCGAGATTTCCCGGATCTTGAATACTTTCTAAAATAAGTACGTGCGCATGGTCTTTAGAAATAATCTCAGAAAGCTCATATTCTGGCATCTTAACAACAGCCATCACTCCTTGTGGGGTCTGTGTATCAGATACAGCATTAAAAACCGAATCCTTTACTACTAAAAACTTACCCTCATATTCCTTTAACTTTTCTGCATTATCCTGACTATTATAAAATGTCTCAGACACAAACAACTGATTAACCCAATCAATAGGAGCCTCAAAGCTCATCTTTGGTCCTTCTGTCACAAAAAGCTTTTGTTTCTTTCTTTCTTTACTTTTCTTTATTAGAGCAGATAATGCTTTAATCTGCTTGTTATCAGCACTAGTTATCATACTTTTCCTCGACAAGCGTGGTTTAGCTTCAGCAAAACACACAGTAAAATTCACAATAAAAGCACCGCAAAATCTTTGCGGTGCTTCTCTTTAGTGTCTAATCCTAATTATACAAGACTCTTTGAAATCTGATACATGTACTCGTCTACTGTCTTCTTCATAGCGAGTGCCTCATCGATATCATAGTCTACAAATTCTCCCTTTGTATGAGCAACTACTCTGTTTGTTTTTCCTTCAAGAAGAAGGTCAACAGCCATAGCTCCCATAGTTGTAGCGTAAACACGATCCTTACATGTTGGGCTTCCACCACGCTGCATATGTCCAAGAATTGTAGCACGTGTCTCAATTCCTGTAGCTTCTTCGATTTTCTTAGCCATCTCCTGAGAATGTCCAACACCCTCAGCATTAATGATAATATAATGCTGCTTACCCATCTCATGAGCATGTGCTACTCTTGCTATTAAATCATCAATATTATCTGCACTATCCTTCTCTGGAAGTAATACTTCCTCAGCACCATTAGCTACACCACACCATAATGCAATAAATCCAGCTCCACGTCCCATAACCTCGATGATTGAACATCTCTCATGTGATGTAGAAGTATCTCTTACCTTATCGATAGCTTCCATAGCTGTGTTACATGCTGTATCAAATCCGATTGTGTAATCTGTACAAGCAATATCAAGATCGATTGTTCCTGGAACACCGATTGTGTTAATTCCAAGACCAGCAAGCTTCTGCGCACCTTTGAAGGATCCGTCCCCACCGATAACTACCATAGCATCAATTCCGTGCTTCTTACAGATTTCAGCACCCTTCTGCTGACCTTCTGCTGTTGTAAATTCCTTACAACGTGCAGTCTGTAAAATAGTACCTCCACGTGAGATTGTATCGGAAACACTCTTTGAATCCATATCAAAAATTTCTTCATTAAGGAGTCCTGCATATCCTCTTTTAATTCCTTTAACCTTAAGTCCCTTAGAAAGAGCCTGACGAACAACAGCACGTGTAGCTGCGTTCATTCCAGGAGCATCTCCTCCGCTAGTAAGTACACCGATTGTCTTAATCTCTTTAGCCATCGTAAATCCTCCATTTATCTAAACAAAAATTTTTCACTAAATTCTACACTATTGTAAACTTTTCAACGGATTTTTTCAATATTCTTTTCAACAACTTTTACATTTTCTTCATTTATTAAGTCATTTAAGTACTCAATAAGCCCATTTTCAACCCTGACTGAATTATTTTTCCCTAATCGCTTGATTGCCTTAATATCCTTAACATAAATTACAATCTCATCATTACCATCAGATGTTTTTATCAAATCAAAAATTGCACTTTCCATTTTTGCATATTCTTCTTTTGATTCAAACTGAAGCCACAACTCTTTTTTTACTTCATCAAATGGAATTATCTTCTCACAGATTATTTTTCCATTCTGTTCATCTTCGACAGAGACATGCCCCACAACGTATACTTTTGAATCTACCTCTATCTTAGCCTGGAATTTATCATAATCTCTTGGAAAAACAATTACTTCAATTGTCCCGGTTAAATCTTCTACTGAAATAAAAGCCATGGTTTTGTTGTTTCGCGTATACTTTATAGACTTATCCGTAATTATTCCACCAACAATTACATGTTCATTATCTGCAACTTTAATTTGCATTGTCTCCTCATCTCTTACGAAATCAGAAGCTGTTGCTGTGACATTTTTCTTCATCTTTTCAATGTACTCTTCTAACGGATGACCACTTAAGTATATGCCAAGAACCTCTTTTTCAAAACCTAATGCAACTTCTTTTTCATATTCTCCAACATCAGGATACTTTATCTCAAAATCCTTCTTTGCCTCATCTGACACAAGATCAAATAAGCTCATCTGACCGGACATTGTATTTTTCTTGCTGTGAACTACCTGATCTACAATAGATGCATATACCATAGACATCTGCTTTCTTGTACCATCAAGACTGTCACAGGCTCCCGCTTTAATAAGGTTCTCTATGGCACGTTTATTGATATCACGCTCAGCGGTTCTTTCTATAAAATCCTGAAGGGTTCTGTATTTTCCACCTAATTCTCTTTCCTCAATTATCTTATCAATTACAGGTCTTCCTAAGGATTTGATAGCATACAGTCCATATCGCACACATTCTCCTTCAGTCGTAAACTCGCCCTGTCCTGTATTGATATCAGGCGGAAGAACCGAAATCCCCATCTCCTTACAGCTATATAAATACTCAGCAGCCTTTGCTGAATTATCAATAACAGAAGTCATAAGAGCAGCCATAAACTCTACCGGATAATAATATTTAAGCCATGCAGTCTGTACACTGATTACCGCATAAGCAGCTGCGTGCGACTTGTTAAAGGCATACTTTGCAAAATCGACCATGGAGTCGTAGATACTATTTGCAGCCTCTTCACTAATTCCATTTGCAATACAGCCCTTTATGCTACGAGTCTCATCTCCGTATACAAAGCTCTTTCTTTCCTCGTCAATTACATACTGTTTTTTCTTACTCATGGCACGTCTGATATTGTCAGCCTGTCCCATTGTATATCCTGCAAGTTTTTGGACAATCTGCATTACCTGCTCCTGATAAACAATACAGCCATATGTAGGCTCGAGTATACTCTTAAGTTCTGGTGTAACATAGCTTATCGAAGCCTGGTCATTTTTACCCTTGATATAATTTGGAATGAAATCCATTGGGCCAGGTCTGTAAAGTGAAATACCTGCTACGATATCCTCAAAACTTTGTGGTTTTAATTCTTTCATAAAGTTTTGCATTCCGGCAGACTCAAGCTGGAAGACGCCTTCTGTGCGTCCTGTTCCAATAAAATCAAGTACCTGTTTGTCATTAAAATCAATATGGTCGATATCTACTTCCACACCTTTTGAGCGCTTAATGTTTTTTACTGCATCTTTTAAAACTGTAAGTGTTCTAAGTCCAAGGAAGTCCATCTTAAGAAGCCCTAGTTCCTCAAGCTGGACCATGTTATATTCAGCTGTTGGTGTACCGTCATTTGCTCTTCCCAAAGGTACATAATCACTGGCAACACCAGGATAGATAACTACTCCTGCTGCATGAACTGAAGTATGGTTAGGCAGACCTTCTAATTTCTTTGACATATCAATAAGACCATGAATTGCCATGTCGCTTTCATATAAGCCTCTGAATTCCGGATTCATCTGAAGCGCCTTATCAATTGTAATATTAGGCTCCATTGGAACCATCTTGGCAAGCTTATCCATCTCCGAATATGGGAAATCGAGGGCTTTTCCAACAGCCTTAATTACACCTCTTGCCGCCATTGTTCCAAAAGTAGTAATCTGTGTTACCGAATCTTCTCCGTACTTCTCCTGCACATAAGCAATCGCTCTGTATCTTTCTGCGTACTCAAAATCCACGTCGATATCAGGCATGGATACTCTCTCAGGATTAAGAAATCGCTCAAAAAGTAAGTTATATTTTACCGGATCAACATTTGTAATTCCTGTACAATAACAAACCCTGCTTCCTGCCGCTGAGCCTCGACCTGGTCCAACCCAGCAATCATGAGTACGACACCAGTTGATATAATCCCAAACGATAAGAATGTATTCAACGAATCCCATTGTCGAGATAATTCCAAGCTCATACTCTAATGCTTTCTTTATCTCATCAAGTACTCCTTTTCTTCTTGTCTTTTCTTCATCTGAAAGAGTAATTCCTGCAATTTTATCATCCAGTGAATACTCTGGATTGTTAAGATACTTTTCTTCAAATCCCTGTTCACACAATGCATCCAGAAAATCCCTGGCACTATCATATCCTTGTGGCACTTCATACTTTGGAATTTTATAATTACCAAACTCTAAAGTAACCTTACATCTGTCTGCAATTTTTTGTGTATTCTCCACAGCCTGCTTTGCATAAGGGAAAAGAGCAAGCATTTCTTCTTCACTTTTTACATAGAACTGCCCACCTTCGTAGCGCATCCTATCCTCGTCCGTAACCTTTTTTCCTGTCTGAATACAAAGAAGTACATCATGTGCCTCAACATCAGTATCATATGTATAATGGCAGTCATTGGTACATACAAGCCCAATTCCAAGTTCCTGACTCATTCTCATCAGTCCCTGATTTACCTTCTTCTGCTCCATGATTCCATGGTCCTGAAGCTCTAAGAAAAAATTTTCTTTTCCAAAGCATTCTATGTATTTTATGGCAACGGCTTTTGCTTCCTCATAGAAACCTCTTCTGATATAAGTAGGAATTTCTCCTGCAAGACATGCTGACAGACAGATTAACCCCTCGTGATACTGCTTAAGAACCTCAAAATCAACTCGTGGTCTATAGTAATACCCTTCTGTAAATCCGATAGAAACAAGTTTCATAAGATTGTTATAACCAGTGTTATTTTCTGCAAGCAAAATAAGATGGTAATATCTGTCATCACCATGTGATGTCTCCCTGTCAAATCTTGAATTTGGAGCTACATAAACCTCACATCCTATTACAGGATTGATGTCCGCCGCTTTTGCAGTCTTGTAAAATTCAACAACACCAAACATGTTTCCATGGTCAGTTATTGCTGCACTATTCATTCCAAGCTCCCTGACCCTTGAAACATATTCCTTTATCTTATTTGAACCATCTAACAAACTGTATTCTGTATGTGTGTGTAAATGACAAAAAGCCATATGATATCCTCTTTCATTCTTTAATCCTTAACATTCTACCACAAAATCAGCATAAGTTGAAAACAATATGTTATAATAAACACACATTAAAATAATTTATGGAGATTTACACATGAAAAAGACAATTTTATTTTTTTCTATACTCATTTGTCTCTTTGCAATAATTTTTGTAAATAAGGATTACATTAAAGACAAATTTTATGAACTGACAGATGGAAAAGCAATTTCTATTGATACAAATTCTCTTAATCCTTTCTCGAATAAAAAAGAAGAAATCTATGAACCTGGTGAGGAAATTTTTTCAGACAATGAATATCACTACTACTATTCTTGTCTTTCTGAGGAAGATAAACTTGTGTACCGCCAGATTTATTACATTTTCAAAGAAGGAATTTCTGATGCTGCGCTTTCTACCAAGGATGTTGACAAAGCTTCATCAATTTACCAATATGTGATTCTTGATAATCCTTCTATTTTCTATGTAGAAAGCAGTGAATATACCAAAACATCCGATGTTGATGGAAATCTTTTAAAATTGGAATTTTCTGCGATAAGATCTATGTCAGAAACTGAAATCCAGGCGGCTCAGTCAAGTATTGACAGCTTTGTAAAAGCGTTTTCATTTAATATTTCTGATGACATGAGCGACTATGATAAAGCGGTTGCAGCATATACATATGTGATAAAAAATGCTCAATATGTGTCAGATTCAGTTCATAACCAAAATATTTATTCCGTTGTCTTAGGTGAAACTGTTTGTCAGGGATATGCCCTTATGTTTAAGCATTTATGTGACCAGATGGGTATTCCATGTATTACCGTAACCGGAATTGCCCAAAACGAACCTCATGCATGGAATATGATTTATGTAGATAATGCATGGTCTTGCGTAGATCCGACTTTTGGAGATAACCAATATCTAAACAGTGATATCTCATACAGCTGGTTTGGTATTCCTTGCAATCTTATGCAGGAAAACCGAACAGTTAACAATCTTGAACTTTTGCCAAACGATGGGGCAATTTCAAACGATTATTATTACAGAAAAAACCTATACTTTGATAATTATAGTCTTTCACAGATTCAGGACCTTGCAATGACTGGTGGTATTTTCTCATTTAAATACAGTTCTCTTTCTGCCTACAATACAGCAGTTGATGCCTTATTTAACCAGAATGATGTATCAAGACTTATCATAGGTAATCAGGGAGCAAATATTTCTTACATAACTGATGAAGAATCAAGGACCATTTACATAAAAATTGAGACAACATAAATTAAAGGGATTGTATATTTGCCAGTAAATATACAATCCCTTAATTTATTTTCCTATCAAAAATATGCTTACAAAATACAAACATAACAGATGCACCGGATAGAACCAATAGAAAAAACTTTTTATCTGTTTTCCTCTTTTTCCATTATAAAAATAAAGTGGCACAAGCATTGCCAGTGCGGCAAACTCATCTTCTGAACATAACAATCCTAATAATGTTACTGCAACTGCAAACCCAATAAGGGGATGCCTGTAAAGAAGGTAAATTGCAACAATTGCGGCAATTCCACCAGCCCCATAATCACAACATATAAGATATTCAGCAGCCAGCATTGAAATCATTACAATTGTTGTCATTCCTATACATCTTAGCAATGTAGCAATTAACCACAAACGCTCATCCTTTGATTTATTTAAAAATCTCGGATTATTCCTTATCTCATCTAATAACCATATAGTTAACAAGCCAAGAAGAAGTGTCCACATTACATTATTTTCTGTAAATGAAAACAATTTACCATTTAACGCCAAATCATATGGTATTTCTGAAATCACTGCAAAAACAACAAGTTTAAGTGAATATTTTCCCTTGCTTTTTGTATGGTAAAATCCCTGAACCAGCATAAAGCAGAATAGGGGAAATGCCATCCTTCCTATAAGCCTCATCAGAGAATATGCATCATATGCAATTGCATTAGTAAAAACATATACTCCATCTTCATCAACAAATGAGTACATATTTTTAATTACGACTGCTGCAATGTGGTCGATTAGCATTGTAGCAATCGCAATCATTTTTAATGTAAGACCAGAAACGCCTCCAGTAAAGACAGTTTTTTCCACTCTTATACCTCTGTTTTAACCTCAATCTTATCTAGATGCCAGATTTCATCAACATATTCCTGAATTGTTCTGTCAGATGAGAACTTTCCAACATGAGCAACATTAAGAATTGCACTCTTAGCCCATGCTTCTTTGTCCTGATAATACTCTGAAATCTTCTTCTGAGTATTTGCATATGCACGAAAATCTCCAAGAATGAAATATCTGTCTGCCATTTCTCCATTTTTAGCATTTAAAAGAGAATTGTATAACTCTCTAAACAACTCATGATCATTAGGTGAGAATGTTCCATCAACCATCTGATTAAGAACTCTCTTAACCTCCCAGTCATTGTTATAGATATCTTTTGCGTTGTAATCTTTATTATGTTCATGAGCAATAATTTCATCCGAACTCATACCAAAGATAAATATATTCTCTGCACCAACCTCTTCATACATCTCAACATTAGCACCATCCATAGTACCAATTGTAATAGCTCCATTTAACATAAACTTCATATTACCTGTTCCAGATGCTTCCTTTGAAGCGGTAGAAATCTGCTCACTTACATCTGCTGCTGCAAAGATCCACTCTGCCGATGAGACCTTGTAATCCTCAATAAATACAACCTTAATCTTATCTTTGATTGACTTATCGTTGTTAATTACCTCTGCCACATTGTTGATAAGCTTGATTGTACTCTTTGCATTTCTGTATCCTGCTGCTGCTTTAGCACCAAAGATAAATGTTCTTGGATAAAAATCCATATCCGGATTATCCTTAAGCTGATTATACATATACATTACATTTAAAATGTTCATAAGCTGTCTCTTATACTCGTGAAGACGCTTAACCTGCACATCAAAGATTGAATCCGGATTAACTTCAATACCATTGTGTTCTTTGATATACTTTGCAAGACGAAGTTTATTCTTTCTCTTAATCTCCATAAACTCTTTCTGTGCCTTTGCATTTCCAGCAATTAATGAAAGTTTTTCAAGTTTCTTTAGGTCTGTCTGCCAGCCATCACCAACCTGTTTTGTAACCCAGTCTGCAAGAAGAGGATTACCATGTGCTAAGAATCTACGCTGTGTAATACCATTTGTCTTGTTATTAAACTTCTCTGGGAACATTTCATAGAAATCCTTAAGCTCCTGATTCTTAAGAATCTCTGTGTGAAGTCTTGCTACACCATTTACTGAAAAACCGGCACAGATTGCAAGGTTTGCCATCTTAACCTGTCCGTCATAGAGAATAGCCATTTTACGTACTTTCTCATCATTTCCAGGATATTTTGCCTGAATCTGCATTACAAATCTTCTATTGATTTCATCTACAATCTGATATACACGTGGAAGAAGTCTCTGGAAAATCTCGATTGGCCACTTCTCAAGTGCTTCTGCCATAATTGTATGATTTGTATATGCTACTGTTCTTGTTGTAATATCCCATGCTGCATCCCATGAAAGTCCTTCCTCATCGATAAGGATTCTCATAAGCTCTGCTACTGCTACAGTTGGATGTGTATCATTCATCTGCAATGTTACCTTATCAGGGAACAGGCTTAAATCTGTGTGATGCTTTTTAAATCTTTCAAGTGCTCTCTGAATACTTGCTGATACAAAGAAATACTGCTGTTTTAATCTAAGCTCTTTACCCTTTACATGATTGTCATTTGGGTATAAAACTTCTACTAAGTTACGTGCAAGATTCTCCTGCTCTACTGCCTTGCTGTAATCACCTTCATCGAAAGACTGAAGATTGAAACCATTTGCCGGTTCTGCATCCCAGATCATCAATGTATCTACAACGCTATTATTATATCCTACTATAGGCATGTCATATGGTACCGCAAGAACTGACTGGTAATCAACATGCTTAAATTCTAACTCACCATTATCTTTAACCGACTGCTGAACTCTTCCCCCAAATTTAATTTCATAGCAATATTCTGGTCTTCTCAACTCAAATGGATAACCATTTTTAAGCCAGTTATCTGGCACCTCAATCTGGAAACCATCTGAAATCTGCTGTTTAAACATACCGTAACGATAACGGATTCCACAGCCATATGCTGCGTATCCTAACGATGCCAGTGAATCCATAAAACATGCTGCAAGACGTCCAAGTCCTCCATTTCCAAGTGCCGGATCTGGTTCCTGATCCTCAATTACATTAATATCAAGTCCAAGATCCTCAAGGGCTTCCTGAACTTCTTTGTATACGCTTAAGTTAATAAGGTTGTTGCCAAGAGCTCTACCCATCAAAAACTCCATTGACATATAATATACAACCTTTGGGTCTTCCTTATCCATTGTCTGCTGTGTTGCAAGCCACTGCTCCATAACAGTATCCTTTACAACAGCTGCGACGGCCTGATATATTTCCTGCTGATTAGCTTCTTTTAGAGTCTTTCTATAAAGAGTCTTTAAATTCTCCTCCACAGCCTTTGTAAATTTTTTCTTATCGAAAGTTTTGTTTTTCATGCCATTCTCCTCCTTAAACAACTAGCAATCAATTATAGGATTTCTCCAGACAACGGTTTTAATACGAATAAAAGGGAGTGTGCCCGCTTCGGCCCGCTCCCTTATCCTTATTTATTGTTTTTCCACTGCAAGTTTAACCTGTTCGCCATTTATGTTCCAATCTTTCTCGTATCCGCTTAAGTTTCCAGCAGAAATTGATACTGCTAAAACTTCTGACTTGATGTTGTCGCCATACTTTTCAAAAATTGAAGTTACTTTCTCGTCTGCCTCAAAAGTAATTGCGATATGATCCATAACCTCAAATCCAGCTTCCTTACGCATTGTCTGAATCTTACTTATAAGCTCTCTTTCAAATCCCTCCTCGATTAACTCCTCTGAAAGATTTGTATCAAGGACAACAGTAACTGAATTATCTGATTCTGTTACATAGCCATCCATCTGAACCATTGTTATAAGTAAATCCTCTTCTAATAATACTACTTCAGTACTAATTGTGTCAAGGCAAATTGAGCCTTTAGTCCTAATTTCTTCCATAGCCTTATTACCATCTAACTCTGCTAAAGTAGACTGAATCTGCTTTAAGTACTTACCATACTTAGGTCCAACTGTACGAAGCTGTGGCTTAAACTGGTATGTTGTGTAAGAAGATACATCATCTGTGAAATCTACCTTCTTAACATTAAGCTCATCGGCAATAATATCTACATAGAACTGGTCAAGAGTCTTCTCTGCCTTTACGTACATCTGTCCGATTGGCTGACGGTTCTTGATATTAGCGTTATTTCTACATGCACGTCCCATTACTACGATGTTAAGTACCTCATCCATTGCATCCTCAAGATCCTTATCAATCATAGAAGCATCAACCTCTGGGAAATCACAAAGGTGGATTGACTCTGGTGCATTTTTATCGATTGAACATACAAGGTTTCTATAGATTTCCTCTGTCATGAAAGGAATCATAGGTGCAGCAACCTTTGAAATTGTAACAAGTGCAGTATAAAGAGTCATGTATGCATTAATCTTATCCTGCTCCATTCCCTTAGCCCAGAATCTCTCACGGCTGCGGCGAACATACCAGTTACTCATGTCATCTACGAACTCCTCGATAAATCTGGCTGCTTCCGGAATTCTGTAGTTAGATAAGTTCTCATCAACTCCTCCGATTGCTGAATTAAGCTTTGAAAGAAGCCACTTATCCATTACAGGAAGCTTATCATAATCGAGTGTGTATTTTGTAGCATCAAACTCATCGATGTTAGCATAGAGAACGAAGAATGCATAAGTATTCCAGAGTGTTCCCATAAGCTTACGCTGTCCTTCCTGAACAAGCTTTCCAGAGAATCTCTTTGGAATCCATGGTGCACTTGCTGTATAGAAATACCATCTTATTGCGTCTGCTCCGTATGTCTGTAATGCATCGAATGGGTCTACTGCATTTCCCTTAGACTTAGACATCTTCTGTCCATTCTCATCCTGGACATGACCAAGTACGATAACGTTCTCATATGGTGCCTTGTTAAATAATAATGTAGACTCAGCCATTAATGAGTGGAACCATCCACGAGTCTGGTCAACAGCCTCAGAGATAAACTTAGCCGGGAACTGCTGCTCGAATAATTCCTTGTTCTCGAATGGATAATGATGCTGGGCAAATGGCATAGCTCCTGAATCGAACCAGCAGTCTAATACCTCAGGTACTCTTGTCATTGTTCCATTACACTTAGGACATGGAAGCTTAACCTCATCAATGTATGGTCTGTGAAGCTCTACCTCAGCAGCCTTTGGATCACCTGCTTTTTCTGCAAGCTCAGCACGGCTTCCGATACACTCTCTGTGTCCGCACTCACACTCCCAGATATTAAGTGGAGTTCCCCAGTAACGGTTACGTGAGATAGCCCAGTCCTGAATATTTTCAAGCCAGTTACCGAAACGTCCGGTTCCGATTGACTCAGGAATCCAGTTTACTGTGTTGTTATTTCTGATAAGGTCCTCTTTTACCGCTGTCTCCTTGATGTACCATGACTCTCTTGCATAATAGATAAGTGGTCTGTCACATCTCCAGCAGTGTGGATACTCATGCTCGAATTTTGGAGCATCATAAAGCTGTTTTCTCTCGCTTAAGTTCTTAAGAACTTCCTTATCTGCATCCTTTACCCACATTCCGGCAAATGGTGTCTCTTCTGTAAGCTCACCCTTACCGTTTACGAACTGTACGAATGGAAGGTCGTAATTACGTCCAACGTTAGCATCGTCCTCACCGAAGGCAGGAGCGATGTGTACGATACCTGTACCATCTGTCATTGTTACATAGTTATCACATGTAACGAAGAAGCCCTTCTTGCCCTGCTTATCAGCAACAGTCTTAGCACACTCGAAAAGTGGCTCATATTCTTTTCTCTCAAGGTCAGCACCCTTGTATGTCTCAAGAACTTCATAGGCTTTCTTACCAGCCTCAGCATCTTCCTTGGAAAGGAGTGCTCCAAGAACCTTATCTGCAAGTGCTTCTGCAAGATAATATGTGAATCCGTCAACTGCATTAACCTTAATGTATGTGTCATCAGGGTTTACACAAAGTGCTACGTTACTTGGAAGTGTCCATGGTGTTGTTGTCCATGCGAGGAAGTATGCCTCTTCTCCTACTACCTTGAAACGGACGATAGCTGACTTTTCTTTTACTGTCTTATATCCCTGTGCTACTTCCTGAGCTGAAAGTGGAGTTCCACATCTTGGACAATATGGGACAATCTTAAAGCCCTTGTAGAGAAGTCCCTTGTTCCAGATTTCCTTTAGAGCCCACCACTCTGACTCGATGAAGTTATCGTCGTATGTTACATATGGGTCGTCCATGTCTGCCCAGAAGCCTACTGTTCCTGAGAAGTCTTCCCACATTCCCTTATACTTCCATACTGATTCCTTACATTTATCGATGAATGGTTCAAGTCCGTATTCCTCAATCTGATCCTTACCATCAAGTCCGAGAAGCTTCTCAACCTCGATTTCAACTGGAAGACCATGTGTGTCCCAGCCGGCCTTACGTGGTACGTACTTTCCCTTCATTGTCTGGAATCTTGGAATCATATCCTTGATTGTACGAGTCTCTACGTGTCCGATATGTGGCTTTCCATTAGCAGTTGGAGGTCCGTCATAGAATGTGTATGTCTCACCTTCTTTTCTGTTCTCCATTGATTTCTTAAAAATGTCATTCTCGCGCCAGAATTTCTCTACTTCTTTCTCACGCTCAACGAAATTCATGCTTGCATCAACTTTGTTATACATGCGTCTGTTCCTTTCTATTACTTATATCGTCTATACAATACTCTGCGATAATTCCTACCTCCAACCTCGAATTCGTCGCTTTGCAACTTCTCCGTAGTTTTGCTACTTCTCCGTAGCTTTGCTGCTACAATTCTCGGTTTCCGTTAGACCGTCAAGTTCGTAATTCACCTTTAGCAAATAAATTTGCACAGTTGCATTACGAACTTGACTTCTTTTATCGCTAAAATATTTAAAGCCCGCGTTCCTGTAACAGGACGCGGGCCACGTTATACCACCTGATTACAATGTACTTAAGAATAAATCTTGCATACCTGTTCCCTGTAACGTAGGAAAAACGTCAGTGTCTACTTTCATTTCCATTTATCAAATGATTTCGATCTGCAACTCGGAAGTGATATTCCATAACACATTACTCGTACCGGCTCTCACCAACTCCGGCTCTCTTTGACTTTCATCATGCTATGTACTGTCTTCGTCATAGTCTTTAAGTTGTCTTTTTTACTAAGATAGTATAAAACCTTTAATTTACAATGTCAACCATCATATGTTTGATTTTTACAACATCATATGTTTGATTTTTACAACATTACTTCCAAAAATCCACTGGTTCATAATCCTGGAGTTTTGCAAGAAATCCTTTCTCTGCAAGCTCATCCTGAATCATATCAAGTGTCTGCTCATCCTCGGCGATTACTGTGTGATAATGATAACCGGAAGTGACATTCATAAGAAGAGTTGATTTGCCTGCGTTAATCTCCTCCATATATTTCTTGATGTCTTTTCTTGATTTTATATTCATATCTGCACGAAGTACGCCATATACCTTATGGTAGACAAATACGTCTTCGACTTTTCCACCAAGGTCGACGATAAGTGAAAGTTCTTCTTCCACCTCGTCTTCTTTATGAATGACCTTAAACACCCTGGCACATTCCTTTACCTCATTAATCAGATATCCACGGTTCGTAGAAAAAATATCCGTTCCGTTTGCTCTTAAAAGTGCAATATCCTGAACGATCACCTGCCTGCTTACAGAAAACTTCTTCGCAAGTGCCACACCTGATACCGGCGTCTTTGTGGAGTTTAAAATATCTAGAATTTTATCCCTTCTATCCGCTCCGTTCATCTGCTCTATTCCTCGTCTTTCAAATTCTAATTATACTGCATGAAGATTCTTAAGAGAGATATCCATAATTGGTGCTGAATGAGTAAGTGCACCACTTGATACATAATCCACACCGAGTCCCTTGATTCTCTCAATATTTTCCTTTGTAACATTACCTGATACTTCGATTTCTGCTCTTCCATCGATGTAATCGATACACTGCTTTAAAAGCTCTGTTGACATGTTGTCAAGCATGATAATGTCTGCTCCTGCTTCTACAGCATCTTTTACCATATCAAAAGTTTCTACTTCCACTTCGATTTTTCTTACGAATGGCGCGTACTCTTTTGCCATTGCGATTGCTTCTTTGACTCCGCCGGCTGCTCCAATGTGGTTGTCTTTTAAAAGTACTCCGTCTGATAAGTTATATCTATGGTTATTTCCACCGCCTACACGTACTGAATATTTCTCGAAAATACGGTTGTTTGGTGTTGTCTTTCTTGTGTCTAATAATTTGATTCCTGTTCCTTCGAGAAGGGCTGCCACCTGGCTTGTGTATGTTGCAATTCCACTCATTCTCTGAAGGTAGTTAAGTGCTGTTCTCTCTCCGCAGAGTAATACTCTGATGTCTCCGTATACCTTTGCCATTAAATCTCCGGCTTTTACATAGTCGCCGTCTTTTACATACATCTCCACTTTTGTGTCTGCATCAAGGAGTGTGAAGACTCTCTCGAATACCTGAAGACCACAGATGATTCCGTCCTGCTTGCAGATTAAGTCTACCTCTCCTGCCTGTGGGTGTGGCATTACGCTGTTTGTGGATACGTCCTCGCTTGTGATATCTTCCTTTAATGCTGTTAAAATAAATGGGTCTACATTAAGACCTAAAGTTACCTGATCGTACATGTTATTTTTCTCCTTTATGTTTTGGCTTCGAGGTTGCGCATACCATCCCATCTGCCATACCCATAGTCTGGGCGCCAGTGGTGGTGGGGGCTGCATATATGTATGCAGACACGCTCGCGCTCTCCGGACAACATAGCGGTACTAAATTCGCAAGGCACCGGTGGCACCTTGCTCATTAAGTGCCGATGTTGTTCGACGGTCTGCATACATATATGC
>JAXJTU010000048.1:0-22151 GCA_036309425.1 Agathobacter sp. | reverse complement strand
TTTTTTCTATACTCTCCGTGTGTTACCACATTTTCAACAAATGCATATGGTCGAACATTTCTTGTGAGATTTGGAATAATTACACATACGCAGGATGCCACGATTTTGCCATCAATTTCACAAACAATGAGATGATGATTTGCATCATTTATTATATTATCCCATGTATTTCTTAACTGCTGCGAATCTTCTGGAATGCTTTTCTCATGAAGATAAAGGTAGAGCTGTAATATTTCATCTAAATCATTTTTGTCTGCTTCTCTAATCATTTTTTCATCCAATCTATATATTAAAGTTCCATCAGCCCGTTTTCGTCAAAGTAATAAATATTCTCTTTCTTATATCCATACTTTGAATCTGGAAATGTAATGTGTGGCTCAAATGTAAAATATTTTACATCACCAAGCTTCGTCTTATTCCCTATGTTTTGTTTATAAATTTTTTTCGCTCCGCTTTTACTTATCCTATCCATAATGATATCACAAAACTACGCCATTGCACCAAAACATTAACCTCATCTTCTATATACTTATATAACCAGCCTATTTTCTGCCAATTATAATAACATGATTACTTGAACCTAAAATAGAAGGTTCACGACATATGCTGTAATGATAATCACACCATATTTTAAATTGACTTTCATCCCAATTATCTACCTTATCAGATAGAAGAGGCGTTAAACCATCTTGTGCAAAATGGTCTATAATTTCCAGACCATATTTTCCATAAATTAACTCCATCTCTTCTTTTGATGAATAATAGGTATCCGTCCAAAAACACTTTTCATCATCATGTTTTAATACACCTGTTTCTATAAGCTGTTTTGCCAAATGCCCATCTAAAAATTTGACATCGCTTGTTGCTATATATTGAAATACATAATATCTTGGTATATACGCGGTAATTAATAGTCCACCTTTCTTTAACACCCTTAAGCTGTAATGTCAGTTGCTGTTACCTCATGTCCTTTATCCTCCAACCAAAATGCATAAATACCAGTCCCTGCTGCACAGTCTAATATTTTGCTTTTTTCACCGATAACTTGGTCAAGAACTCTAGTAGTAGTTATAAATTCAATCTTTCTTGCATTATTTGTAGTCAAACGATTTTCCTCTTTGTAATTTTCATAACTCTCAACAACATAATTCAAAATAAATGCCTCCATTTCTGTGTTTTATCTCAATTCTATGTACAAAAAAGCTACCCTCCTTAAAAATATTTTAAGGACGATAGCTGATAGCTTCGTGTTACCACCTTAATTCATCTATATTTCACAATATAGACCTTATCAAGTACGGAAATTACTTTCGATACTCTGACGCTGTAATGGGCGTTCCCAGTGTAGCCTAATGATTCAAGAACGCTCCAGCGTTCTTGCTGCGGAATGTGCGTCAGCTTTGCTGACATCTTCTTCTGCGCATTCCTGCAATCCGCCAGAGGCTTTTATCTCAGTTTGGGGATTGTCCCCTCCACTGAGACGAATATGTTTCGTCTCACCACTTATAGAAGTGAGAGTCTCCACAACTGAGATGAATAAATCAGTCGGTACACAGCTCCAAGACTGGTTCAATATTTCTTCAATGGAGTTTTCCACCAAACAACTCCTCTCTATGAAATCCAAAATATTTACTATCTCTCTTCATCGCTTTTTAACAGAATATGCGCACTATTATGTTTTGTCAAGCAAGAATTTGTAAAAACTTAATCAATTATGAAAATAGTCAATAAAGTTAATTAAACTTGATTCTCTGTACAGGGGTTCCTTTTCATTTCTTTTTTTCTTAACCGCCCTAATATAGCCCCTCAAATATGTTTCAAATTCTTTTACAATACTATCCATATCGTTTTTGATACACCTAAACTGCGAATTTGGAATCTTCAATTCAGTCTGTAGTTCAATATATTTGCTGTCATTTATAATCATCGCATAACGATAATCAAGACCAGCATTTTTCCTTTTTGATGAAGGAACTGAATGTCCTATTCTACCAAATTTGCGAACTTCATCTCCAAGGTTATTACGAAGAGGTATATAATACTGATTACTATCTATTTCAACTTTTATACATAAATGTGCTCTCTTGGATTGTTTACTAGTATCCCCTGAATCTAAAACCTTCTTAAAATCACTATGCTCTTTAAAATAATTTTCCCTTATATAACATAATATTGGTTCCATACTTCTCCTTAGTTCCTATAAATGTAAAAAGGGAACTTATTCAGTTCCCTTAAAAATCAATATCTTCAGCTTTTTTTAGACAGGTACATCTGACGAACCCCTCACAATTTCTTCAGTTTTTTATGACGGGCACATCTGACAAACGCCCCCGAAGAAGCTTCTGCTTCTATCTATATACTATATGCAAATTCAGCTGAAGTCAACACCAAATCAGTATTTTTCTTTAATCAAAAACATTGCTAAACAACCTTCTTGACTAATCGATATATTTCTGTTCCAGAAGATTTTCCAAATGAATGCAACGAACTCGTATATAGTAATTTATTTCCCTTACCTTTTTTATTTTCCACTAAATTAATAATCTCAGGAAGCTTGTCCTCATATTCAGTGCCTCTCATCACATCACTAATTTTCTTCTTCATCATCTTTCTTTCCTCAACGCGAGCATACTCTTCTACAATATCCAACATACAGGTTTTATTGAGCAAAACTTCTATTCTGTCTTTATTTGCAGGTGTATCCAATGCCATAACAGCCTTCTCCAATGACGCCGCCTTAACTATATGAATATCAGACATATCAGTATTTACTTTAAAATAATCTATTACTGCTTGAAATCCTTTATCGTTACTAATAATCGCAAGCTCTTTTTCACCCTTTTCAAATAAAACGCCACACTCAACTGCAATGTAGAAATCTAACGCATTCTTACCTGTCTTTTTAAGTTTTACAATACGAAAATCACATTGTGAATCTATAATTGCCTGCATATATTCTCTTTTAATTTTTCTACATGCTTCACTGAAAAAAATAATCAAAGTATCTCTCTCTGTAAGAACTTCAACCCCTTTAAGACCATTAGAACCATGCACATTCTCATAATCTACAAGTATTGTTGCCATAGCCTGTCTCCATTTTAAATATTAGCTATTTATATTTAATTTATTCTTTATAATTTCCATTGTAATTTTATTACAAAGTTTTCCTGCATATTCTCCTGCCTTTTTCAAAATATCTATTTCTTCCTTTACGCAATCCTCATACACTCGCTTCGGAAGATTACACGCAATATTCCTCATGTTCTTCATTTCGAATTTATCAGAAAGTATCCCATCATCAATAAGCTTATGATAGCATTTCATCACCCTTGCATCCGTCACAATCATTCTTATATATTCCTCTGCGTCTGCCTTTTCTTTCACCTTATTAGGATCATCTTGTTTTCTTTTATGATTTCTTTTTTGAGTCTCTTTAAAAGCTGGATTAACATATTTTAAGATATGTGGTCCTCTTCCTTCATCTAATGCCGTCTGATTCTTAATAACAATACCTTCCTGTTGTTCTCCATAGGCAGGAGTATTTGAAAAGCTAATACAATGCTCCCAGCTAATAAACTCACCATAATACAATTCATTGACATAATTAAAACCAAACTCACTGGCAAAGCTTTTTACAAAGCTCTGGGGTAGCCATCTCTTAGTTTCGCTATCATAAATACTGAACAAATACCACTGATTGTAATTTGTATCATCATAAATTATGGTATGACTTACAAGCCATTCTCCGAAAAAAATATATCCTGGATATTTCATAAATGGGTATTTATCCAGGCTCTGAACATACGGCAAGAATCCTCTCAACTGATTACTGAAATTAAGCTCATTTTTACTGCTAAAGCATCTTAATTGCCCCTGCTGTTCATCATAGAATATACTCGAATTAGCTCCATCTATCTTCTCCGTAATACTGATTATATCTCCTGGCAAAAATGCTTCTGTATTCTTATATAATGTCAGAGATTCATCTACAATAATATCTTCTCTCCTAAGTCTTTGAATTTCAATATAATGTTTCATACCTAAATATCCTTCGTGCTTATAACCATCGGTTATTTTACAATACACTAACCATTGGTTATTGTCAATACAAAAGTATTGTAATTTTATTTTTTTTTTACTACAATATCCTTTGGTTACAAGCAAATCATTAAATAAGGAGAATTATTATGCATTTTCATCCTGAAAGATTACTTCAACTCAGAACCTCTCTTAACATAAATAAAGCAGAAGCAGCCCGTAGACTGAATATATCTGCTATGGCATATGGTCGTTATGAAAAAGGAGAACGAGAACCCTCTTACCAAACAGTATGCTTTATTGCACAAACCTTTAATTGTAATGTTGATTTTCTTTATGGAAATTCAGATAAGATGGCGGCTGATTTTTTGATAGTTTCTGCAGAGGAAACACCTGAATTGTATTCTCTGGTTTCACTACTCACCAAGAGAAAAGGACTGGAAAAAAGACTACTTGCATATGCAGAGAAATTGCTTATAGAAAAATAAAAAAGCTACCCTCCTTAAAAATATTTTAAGGACGATAGCTAATAGCTTCGTGTTACCACCTTAATTCATCTATATTTCACAATATAGACCTTATCAAGTACGGAAATCTCTTTCGATACTCTGACTACTTTGTAACTACATCTTAAAATTCTTCATATTCTGCTCAAGAATATCTGCTGTTACTCTAAGATTAACTGCGGACTCCTCCACTTTTTTAAATCTATCAGAAACATCGTTGATTACTTTGCTGGTTTCCTGTGTATTTACCACATTACTATCAGCAATATCTGACAGACCTGCAATCATTCCCATCATTTCTTTTCTTGCAGTTTCCAGATCCTGAGTTCTTTTCTCAATGTTTCTAATCTTTTCAATAGATTCATTTATTTCTTCCATTACCTCACTTACAGAGTCCTCAGTACTTTTTATATATTCATTCTGCTTTCCAATCACAGATTTCATCTGTTCCATTGAATCTACCACATGTTCTGCGTCAACAATAAGTGTATTCACAATCTTATCAATTCTGCTACTGGCTTCATTTGACTGTACTGCAAGCTTTTGAATCTCATCTGCTACTACAACAAATCCTTTTCCGGCCTCTCCAGCTCTTGCAGCCTCAATACTTGCATTAAGAGAAAGTAAATTGGTCTCATCTGCAATTCCAGAAATAAATTCAGCAGCTTCACGAATAGTCTTTGCTGACTCATTAGTCTGCTCCGTCAACTCTGCAATAATATTAACAGAACTTCCAACCTCCTCACTAATTTTCTTAAGTTCATCAATTGCAAAAGTAGTCTTATCACTTACTATAAGCATCTTATCTGCATTTTTGTTTAATAAATCCGCTTCACTTCCAGTCTCTATTATTAGATTACCCATATGAGTAATATTGTCTGAGGCACTCTTTGTATCCTTAGCCTATGAAATTGCGCTTGTCGTAATCGTATCTACAGATTGCATAACATAATCCATATTCTCAAAAGTCTGATGTGATGTCTGTTCCAAAGAATCAGATGAACTTATTAACAAATTCGTACTCTCACTAATTCCACCTATTACGCTTCTCAAGTCTGTCTTCAGTGTATCTATTGCTCTAGACAAATCTCCAATTTCATCTTTTCTCTGAAGATTTTTTTATCAATTTGAACATTCAAATTTCCCATTGCAAGATACTCCAGACTCGTAATTTCGGATTTTAATACTCTTGATATTGTGCTTGAAATTAATCCCGCTCCAACTATACCAATAATGGCTATTACTAATATTTCTCCTGTATTTGTTTTTAATTCTCCATCAAAAACATTATAGGTTCCGCTCAGAATCAACTCTGTTGCCTCTGATACTTTATCCTGCGTTCCATCTTTGCAAAATGAAGCTAATTCCGTGATTTCCACGAGGCCTTCATTCATGCCTCCATAATAATTTTTGCCATTCCAAGTTCCACTAATAATAGAATCAACTGCTGATGTATAATATGCACTCCAATTCCAAATTACACTACATAAACATGCTTTCGGAACTTCTTTTTTCATATCAGAATTGTAACCAATTCCATAAACCCCATATTCCTGAGCCAATGTCATTGGGAAAGGTGTATCACAATGCTGTGCTATAACATCGCATCCCATATCTAGCAATTTCTTTGCTCCAGCCTCTTCCTTTTGAGGATCATACCAGCTGTTTGTTACTACCACATAAATCTTTGCATCGGGATTTACAGCTTCCACACCAATTGCAAAAGCATCAATTCCTCCTGTAACCTCTGAATTGGAGCTATGGCTGCCACATAGCCTATTTTATTTGTCATAGTGTTCATACCTGCAACTATTCCACTTAAATATCTGGCTTGATATATTCGGCCGAAATAATTGTTAAAATTCTTTCCATTGGACATATAGCCAGTTCCATGAGAAAAATAAATATCCGGATACTTCTCAGCCATCTCTGCAGTCGTTTCCATGTAGCCCCAACTCGTTGTAAAAATAACATTACAACCATCTGCCACAAACTCTTCTATCGCCTTTTGCGTAGCATCTTTATCCAAATCATCAACTATCTTCCGCTCAATTTGAGCATCTGAAAGTCCCAGATTACTTTGCATTCCCTGAATTCCTAAATCATGAGTATATGAATATCCACTTCCTTCCCCTGGGTCAGAAATGTATAATACGCCTACTTTTATTTCTTCAACTGGAATTGCTTTTGATGGGTCTCCTTGTGAAACTTCCCCACCTTCCTGAACAGATTTATATCCTTCATTTGTAACATAATCATCTGGCTCTGACAAACCGGTTCCACATCCAAATAAATTGCTACATAATAACATACCTACTACTATCATTAGTATTTTTTCTTCATGGACTGTCTCCTTTGTAGTATGATATTCTATTTCGTTGTACTGTTGGCTTTTTATCAGTCTATTATTATATTTGCTTTTTTGCTCGCAAGCAAGACTAAAGTACTATTTTTATTTTTAGAAAAATAAAAGAAACCAGCGAATCAGTTTTTTATGTTGATTCTCTGGTTTCTTTTTTATGTAAGCCACTAGGTATTATTCAAACTCTTCCCGAGTTTTCTATCAGCTATTCACATATGCTGATATTTCCTACATTTTGGGCACTTCTATTTCGCCAAATATCACTCTTTTCGCATCGTTTTCAAAGTTTTTAGTAGCAAATTAGTTGCAGTATCTGCACCGATAATTTTCCATCGGCTTGATATAATCTACTTTTTTATTACTCACAATGAATAAATTCCTGTGGCTGTCAGATTATCTATTACACCTACTGCCACAACCAAAACGAAAGGAGCATTACAATGAGCAATCAACATAAAAATCCAACCATCAGCTTTAGAATCACTGACGCTGAACGAAAGCAAATCGAAGCCCGAATTCTTGCCAGTGGAATGATGAAGAAAGATTATTTTGTCCGTTCCTGCATCTATAACCGCATCTGTGTTGTTGGTAAGAAAGAAACCATATATCCTTTGGTACAGACTGTAAATGCACTATACCTGCAATTACTTGAAATGCAGAAGGCATTTACCTCTACTGATTCAGACACTATAGTTACTGCTACGCCTGATAAACTTCCTTCTTTGGAAGCTATTAAAGAATTACAAACTGAATATACCAATATGCTTACAGCTATTATCGACCTCTTAGATGGTGCCAAGTATCTGTGGGAAGGAGCCTGCCTTGAACAACAATCTTGATTTCCAATTCGGTATGTACGAACCAGCCATAGACTCCGTTATCATCAATACCGTCGAGAACGCAATTCTTGTTATCCGTTGTAAGGAATGTAATTCCTCTGTCATCTTTGATGATCCGACTGATATTGTATATCTTTACCGATTGGCAGAGGAAGCTCCTCTGCTATATGCCAAACTGGCATTGAAAGGAAATGGATTGCAGGATTATGTGGATGCGATGAGTGAACTAAATTAATTTTGCCCCAAGTTTAAGAAGCATTTTTGCGTTAGTCTCATCAATCTCATCGTAGTCTCACCAGTCTCATCACAATTTGAGACTGATGAGACTATAATCATATTATTTCGTTACGAACAACTTAAGTATGTATCAGAGAAACCTCAGTACCTACCTTCCATCCACATACTTTTTCAATAATGTAAATTGCTTTGAGGATAGCTTATTTTTATCACTTGAATTCACTACTACTTCAATCTCTGTCTTAAAATAGTTATCTGGAAGCGATTCTAAATATTCTTGTAAAGATGCCAATTCCAAAAATAAATAGTAATTTTTTTGAGCAAACCACTTGCAAAGGAAATTGCATTTATCACTTGTACATTCTTTACCACACTTTATTTTTATTGTGGTTTTATCAATTGACCCTAACCCCATCATTTTACATCCATACGATTTTTCATGTGTTAACTGTGGTAATTCAACATCTATACGTAGCATAATTTTTTCAATAATACTATTCTTTTCCAAAAAATCTACTTTTTTGCCCTTATCCAAGTAATAATCCGTTTCTATTTCATAACCCGTCGTAACCAAATGTGACAACCAATGAAATCTAGAAGTATCTCCCATATTATCTAAGTTGTGATTCAAAACCAATGCAGCTACACGATAATTACTCATATCCAACAAATCTGCTAATCTTAAGATTATCTTTGTAAATTTTTGGCTCCATAACTTTGAACTGGCAGTTGATTTGATTTTATAAATATCATTTACGTTATATCCATGTGCTTCTGATACCTCTGCAACAATTTCTCTAAGTGCACTATCTATAAAACCTAGTTCATGTCGATTTCTTATTTCTGTAGCACTATTTTTTGCATGATTATCTCGTACTAATTTTTCATAAAACGAATCAACTTTTAAATAATACTCTTTAAGCAATCTCTTCACGGGTCGTTTTGCTAAATTTGATTTTTTCAACTCTTCACGTATATTCTTAACAAAATCCGAATATATTTTATTGCTCTCGTAATCTCCGGATTGAATTAAATCTAAATCTGGAAATGTTACCATTGATATATCATGTAAATAACAGGCTATGAACAAAACATAATAGTCATTTTTTGATATATTAATATAATCTATAGCCCTTATTATTTTTAATGAATTCTGAATCAGATCAACAGCATGTTCTTGATTATGAAGGGTATAAAAATATAAATGTTTTGAGCCATTTTTCCATACATCACAAGTGTATTTATGAACCAATATAAGATTGTCAATATATGCTGGAACACTCACGAATGTTTTAAACACTCCTAATACCTGTATGATTGAATAATCAATTGCGTGCTGATACTCATCTCGAACAAAATCTTCTTTAGCTTTTTCAAAATCTTCGAGCGTAAAATGATTATTTCTCAAATATATCAATATTCTTAATTCAGAATATGTAATTTTTCTATTATTATTTTTCTGCAAGACTACATCATCACTAATTTCTATTTGCATCAAACCTGACAAAACTGCATTTATACATCGCCTTTGTATTTCAGACGAATTGGATATTACCAGATTCGCAGTATTATAAAACTCCTGCCCCATAATTTCCTTAACCGGATATTCACCATGTATTCTTTTCAATTCATTCTTTACATAATAAGATTTAATGTTATCTGATTTTTTTCTTACATAAGATGTCCTTTCTTTGATCAATCTTTTTAATGTTGTGTATGCTGACACTTCCGAAGTCTCACATTGAAACTGCTCGATATAATCCTTGTATGCAACATACAGATAGGAACTATTTTCATTATTGTTCCCAAATAACAACAGATTTAATTTTAGGATTTTTTCAATTAATACAGAGTAGTCCTCTCCCATTTCGCGCATTGCTTTCAATACAAAACTGATGGTCGCCCCCAATGTGTCTTCATTATACAGTTCAAAAAATTCCGAAAGGTTGCTACTTTTATCACTATTATCATCCAAAAATTTCAAGTCGTTTAAAAGTTCTTCCTGTAATGATTGCGTATCGCTTTTCTCTCTGTACTGTAAATCCTTATATCGATATTTAAAGAATTTTTTATAACGAACCAATTTCTTTTTATAAGACTCTTTATATTTTTTATCATCTGCCGTTAATTGCTGTTCATCCTTTATTTCTAAATCAATTTGTTCTAATTCTTTGTTTATTACTTTTAAAATACTTTCTGTTTTATTCAACAGCATTTTACTTTCTTCATCTGAAAAGCTTGTATTGATGTCAAATGCAGTCTTTGATGTTTCTCGACCAATACAATGAATATATACTTCACCTTCTTTACTATCTGCAATATTGGAAATTGTACTCTTATCACCAGGTGGGTGAATGTTTATACCATACAAGTCTATTTTTTCTGCAACAAATGATAATAAATCCGCCGAAATAAATTGATTCTCCTTTTCATACAACTCATTCATCCACACAGTTATTTTTTCATTGACATCCTTAATCTTTTGTCCAAAATCTTCAACATCCTTTATTTCATTTGTAAATACAGCAGAATCATCAACATAAAACACCATTTCACCTGGCAATACATTTTTATAGAACTTTTCCACCTCTACCATAAGAAGATTTGCCAAAAATAACTTTGAGGAAGCCCTTGTGGAAGTCCTATTGCAAATCTACAATTCTTGTGCTTTTTTCCACCTAAATATATCTCCAGATCTTTCTTACTGAGTTTTTCAATTTCAACAAAAATCAGTTTTTCTAATATCTTACAAAGCATATTTTTATCATCTTCGCTATATTCAACTGGTATTTGTTGAACTATATAGTTATATAAACAGACAGGATTTATTGAAGGAAAGAAATTCTCTAAATCAAGATTTACTTCCCATTTGTATTCTCCATTATCATGGAAATTTTTATAGTAATCATTTGCTTTAGATGTGTATTCTTTATATTGCTCTTGCCACGGTTTAAATAACTTCTCTGGTTCATATGCAACTCTATTTCCATAAAAATTATGAGGGATAAGTCTACTAAAATTTGACATAGATATTTTATTATCTACATCAAAATCATATATAAGAATATTTAACATAGCAACTGCTGTAATCTGATCAAGAAGACTTGACGAATGTAAAGGTCGAAATACAACCTTATCATTTTCTATATCATATTTTTTGGGTTTGAAAAATATTCTTGCACGTAAATAATGAGACTCATCAATCAGTTGATATAAACGTTCTTGCACTTTTTCAATCCATTTTTCAATATTTTTCTCATCGAATTTGTCCTTTAATCTACTGAGTTCTTCCTTATCCCGTTTGTCTAACAATTCTCTGTTTGAAATATACGACTCAACAGAATACAACGCCAAATATATATTCTGCTTACTAAACAATCTCTTGCGTATGCTTAATTCATTCTGTTTCATCCTCAAGTACTTCCTTTCTTCGTTCAAAAAAAGTTGCTATACACTCATCAATTATTTTCTCATAATTGTCCTCAATATTTATTTCTTCTGCAATCACAAATCCATTTTCATGTATCAATTCCAATTCAAGCTGCAATTTGTACCTTTTAACAATATAAGGATTAAATGTGTTGCTAAGCCTTACTTTTCCCTTTTCAAATTTCCATACATCATCAATACTGATTATGCATTCTTGTTCAATACCTGCAGCCAAAATCTTAACCAAAATCTTATCTAAGAGTATCTCATATTTTAGTTTTAATGCTTTTTGACATTGAATAAAATCTTTCACATACGCACTCAAATAAGTCTTATTATAGGCATATTCCGGATTAACTGCCACTATATATTCAGAAAAAGCTCCTATCATTTGTTCTATATCTTTTTCTTTATCCGCTGATATTTCCTGACTTTCAATAAATTCCTGAAAACTCTTCGTAGTTTGTATTGCCATTTACATCCTCCATGTTTACATCATCCTATTAATTAATATAAACTCAAATCCCAAATAAACACATTTATAGAACTATTCTTCTTCCTCTTCAATCCATTCCTTCAATTTCTGCTGAAGTAACTTCTTATCCGGCAAATATAATTTGTACTCTGATGCATAAATATTTGCATCTTTGGGTAAAGTAATCTCAACTAAAGCATCATTCTTTTCTTTGCATAAAAGAATACCAATGGTTGGATTTTCGTTTTCTAGTTTTTCGTATCTATCATAATAATTAACATACATCTGCATCTGTCCAATATCCTGATGCGTCAGTTTATCCACTTTAAGGTCTATCAACACATAACAACGTAACAGACGATTATAAAATACTAAATCCACATAATAATTATCTTCGCCATATGTAAACCGTTTCTGCCTCGCCTCAAAAAGATAACCCTTTCCCAATTCCAGTAAAAATTTCTGTAATTTATTAATAAGGGCTGTTTCCAAGTCTGTTTCTGAATACTTCGCTTTTTCTTCCATTCCCAGAAATTCAAGAACCGTAGGCTGCTTAATAATATCTTCCGGTTTTGCAATAACATTCCCCTCTGTTGCAAGGCGTAAAACACCTTCTTTATCTCTGCTCAACGCCAAACGTTCATATAGACTTGAATTATATTGTCTCTGCAAAGTACGGACTCCCCATCCAGTTTTTGCCGCTTCAATTTCATAAAAACTACGTTCAGCTTCATTTTCTATGCGCATTAACTGTAAATAATGCGACCACGAAACAATAAAAGGTGGCTCTTTTTCAAAAAGGCTAAACACAGTTTCACTTTTTTCAATTGCAAAAAGGCTAAACACAGTTTCGCTTATTCGTTCTTTATATGTCAAATAAAATTTTCTGGCATTCTTTAAAGTATCTTCTGAAAATCCCTTACCAAATTCTTTCTGAAGCTTTTCTGATAATGTTTTAATAACTTTACTTCCATATTTTGCTCGCGTTTCTCCCATTTGTTGTGTTTCCACAATCCATCTGCCTAATGAATAGTAAGTCATTATCTGCACTGTATTTACGTGATTCACAACAATATTTCTTGCGTAATTTATTAATTCTACTGAATCAGTACATAATTTTTCAAGTTTAGTATCATTTTGCATAATATCTAAATTAAAATCATCACTCATGTTCAAAAATTCTCCTTTCTCACTTACAACCTGTCCTATATACTTCTATTATCTTGCCACAGAACAAAATCTATTCTGTATTCATCGTCATCAATCCAATATGTTATTATCTGTAATAAAGTGTGAACTATTTGTTTTTCAAAAACTACAGACAATAATTTCTCCGATGGTATCTGTTCTCCTTGTTCTGTAGCAGTAAAGACCATAGCATATTCCTTTTGCGAATTACGCAACGTACCTACTAATTCAAATCTTTTTCTTTTAGCTATTACAAGTGCTTTCTCAACTCTTTCAACAAAACACCTTATTTCATCCCTAAATAAATGTGCCAAAAATTTTACCACTTCATAACATCCATCAGGCTCGGATACCACTTCTATATGCTCATATAAAACGGATACATATTGTCTAAAAAGCTCATAATAAAAATTATCTTCCGCTAATACATCATCACCATATTGCTCATATAAATATTGATGTACCAAAGTTTCTTGCTTCTGCGGCTTACTTAGAAAGAACCCTTTCTTCGTTTCTGTAATCAATAAATTAATTGCACCGTTTTTTTCATAAAACTCTTTTCTCCATTTTACATATTCTATTATTTCAATCGGAGACACTAATTCTTGACACATAAGCTGAAAGTCATCTATTGACATACAATTAACTGATAAACCATCAGCAGTATGGCTACGAAGTAAATGTTCGTATTCTGATATACTAACATTTTCAAAAACCACCAACGGAACAATTTCTGCATTAGGATTAATCTTTGTTGCTTTTCCTCTAGCATTTACGAAAGAGACTTTTTCATTATTGATAAACAAAATTGTATCCTTTATCTGTTCCTTTGCTTTTTTACATTTCTTTTTCAGCCACTTTTCTTCTACATTTTTGTCCTGCGTCCTATCTCTTTCATTCCGTTCCTTTAATTGAATTGCCAGTATAACATCTTCAAGATTTATAATTAAATCCGCTAATTCTATCTCTGTCCCACCTTTTGGAACGAATTTCAAATCAGCATATACAAGCTCTTTATAAAAGAAATCTTCCGAAAAAGAACTTAATAGTTTTTCTGAGTTAGTCACTAAAACACCACCTATTTTATTTACTGCTTGTCCACTTCCGTAAAGAAGTATTCCAATGTCTCCACAAACATATTTGCATCAAACAATTCTTTTATTTGTTCCCTGTTCATCCAAGCAACCTGTGCCACTTCATCCGTTGTGGCATTGCCTAAATCAACCTCTCCGTCATATTCAAACAGCCAAACGTCCATAATATCATTAAAGATTTTTCCCTCAATGATTTTTCGTGTCTTTGTAAAAAGAACTTGTCCATTTTCCGGTATTAAATCAACTCCAACCTCTTCCTTTGCCTCTCGAATTGCTCCTAATAAACTATCCTCACCTTTTACAACCGAACCTCCTACACATTCCCACATCAAAGGGTATGTTGGTCTGTTTGCGGAGCGCTGCGAGATAAGGTACTGTCCCTTAGAATTACGAATCCAAACATGCACCACCAGATGGTATCCGTCTATCGGTAACTGTTCTCCTCTGACATGATCTTTTCCCAGCAGTTCTCTATTCTCATTATACAAATCCCAAATTTCTGCATCCGGCACATACTCCACAATATCCCCAAAGTCTGAATGTAAAGTTTTGCAGATTTTGCTAAGAATCGTGAGACTCACCTCTTCATCACGGCGAAGCTTTGTCATTGTGTTAGGAGCAATTTCTGCCTTCTTACGCAAATCCGATTTACTCATTTTTTTATCAACTAATAGTTTCCATAATCGTTTATATGATACAGCCATGATTATTTCTCCTGTTTCTAATCTAACTTTTCTATCAAATTAATTAACTCTTTCCAATTTTCTATTGTAAGTATATCTTCCTTTGGTTCATATTTCATATCACTTGCCCCGACATACCACACCGGGAATAATCCTGCCGCGCCAGCTCCGACGATATCACACTGATACTGGTCCCCTATATACCATACTTCTTCCGGTTGAAGTTCGGCCTTCTCTAATGCCAATTCAAATATATGCTTATTGGGTTTACGATACATATACTCGCTGGTTGCTATAATAAACTCAAAATCATTATCCGGAATGCAGTCATGAATCCTTTTAGCAACAGCATTTCCACAGTATGAAATATTACTGATTACACCGGTACGAACCTGCTTCTCTTTTAGGAATGTAAGGAACTCTCTGATTCCCTCAGTCGGTTTTCCCGGTGCTGCTGCATCCCAAAACACGCTGTCAATTTCTTCCGAACTTAATGGAATTTCAATTCCCTGTGACTCATATAAATATTTAGTAAACATATAATTTGGAACTTCCACTTGAAACAGGTGTCTCTTTTCCGGGTCAAATCGTCCTAACTCCTGATTCAGCTTATTTGCATAATCCTGCACCTCTTCAGCAGATTTATTGTATTTATTTTTTGTGGCATATCCTAGAACCGCCTCTGTCCCTTTTACGCCATCAAATAACTGTTCATTTACCAAAGTTTGTCCATAATCAAATAGAATCATCTTGGGTTTCTTCATTTCCATCTCATCCTCGCTTTATCCAGTAACATCTGTTACTTTTTCTCAATCATCAAATGATGAAAAAATGCGATGTCTTTATATCCATCCATATCCGATACTCGCATCTCGATTTCCACCATTTTATCCTGCCAGTCAACATCCTTATGTATTTCCTGATTTTGTTGCATATCCCAGAAAGTTCTCATCCCCAGTGTCTTCGTAATTGCAAGTTCCGGACACCATTTTTCAATATCTGCATCCTCATAGTAACGAATTGCTCCGTACTTTGAAGCCATTCCGTCATTACCATCTAACAGACTATGGGCATGTTCAAAATCATTCAAAAGTACAACCATCTGCATAACCCGACCTGCACGATTATGTTTCACAATAGAAATCTTGCCATTAGGTTTTAAAATCCTTGCAAACTCCTTAACAATATCCTCTCTATCTTCGGCGTACTCCAAGACATTGTGACAGATAATCATATCAAAGGTCTCATTATCAAATTTATGCAATTCATCGGTACTACCAACAATTTGTGTATATTGGTTGTCTGCCCATCGCTCCTTTATGCTATCTTCATCCGGTTCAATAGCTGTTACATCGTTATGCTCTGCCAGATAGTTTGCAGTTATCCCAATGCCACTACCAAAATCAAGTATCTTTTTATCTCGAATTTCTCCTAATTGTTTCCAGACAATTCGCTTCATAAGACATTCCCAAGGTTGTAAGTCTGTTACTTTATGCATCATATCAGCTCCATTTCATCTTCCATTTTTACAAATCCATATTTTTCATACAATGGCCGCCCCATATCTGTTGCCTCTAAGGCTATCTGCGACACGCCCTGTTCCCTCGCATCATTTACCAGTAAATCCAATGTGTGAATTGCAATTCCCTGTCTTCTATATTCCGGTGCTGTATACATATTCATAATATAAGCCTTTTTACCAGTAGGATTATGATATGTGGGCATAACCTGATAAAAACTAACACCGCCTGCACCGATAAAAGTTCCATTATCATACACCAGATATGCAATATGTTCACCAGTTTCCAGTGCACGCCTATAATATGCATATGATTGCTCCTCCACAACAGACATATCCTCATCATCTGACAACTTATTTGCGGCACGAAGGACTATAATCCTTGTTCTTACCAATTCATCAATATCTTCCATTGTTGCTCTTTTATATTCAAATCTTTCTACCATCCTACACCTCTACCAACAAAGACGCTCCCTTAGAATAATCTCCGCTTGTCCATTGCCATTGTTCAGAAAGTTCTATTTTCCCATTCTCTAGTACAGTTGGTACACTATGGCACTTGCCTGTTTTAATTTGCATATTCCGATTCATGTGATGATACACAAAATCAAGTTCCCCATTACATAAAACCTTTCCAATCAACGAACCTTTTAATATATCTCCACCGTTATATTCAGCCCACAATAGATTTCCATTCTGATGATATGTAAAGTTGGTCTGTTCACCAACCTCACCGTTTTCAGAATTCATTTTTGAAATAAATTTTCTTCCATCATAATTAATATCTGTCGAGATTTTATGAAGTTCCTTTTCCATAACTTCATACGCAAGTATCACTCCATTTTCTACAGGATAACGCTCATGCATTACAGTCACAAATCCAAGCTTTTCATAAAGGGCTGCCGCCGGAAGTGACGCATCCAGATATGCCTTATCAAATTTTTCGCCAATTTGTTCTTCGATATTTTTCATAATAAATGTGCCATATCCCTTTTTCTGGTGTTCCGGTAGGACATAAACTCTTGTAATGTGATTATCCACAAAACAACCTGTTGCTACGATTGTTCCATCTATTTTTAGCACACTTACATAACCATTGTTAATATCCTTTTCTATAGCATCCTCACTGTGATGCTCGCAGAAAAAATCTACTACTTCCATTGGATAATACTTCGGGTATATTGTTTTTATTGTATGCTGCACTACATTGTATACAGCCTGTAAATCTTCTGGTTTTCCTAATTCATATATCATAATTTTTCTCCATTTTTTACATATCAATCCACTGAATAAACGCCGTCTTATCCGAGCTGTTATATCCGGCATTTCGATAAAAATTCAATGTACTTTCTTCCTTTGAACCTGTAAGCAGCATCATCTTGTAGCAATGATTCTCTTCTGCAATTTTCTTGGCAAAATTTAGGCAATCTGTAGCATAACCTTTCTTTCGATACTCCGCATGTGTTACCACATTTTCAACAAATGCATATGGACGAACATTTCTTGTGAGATTGGGAATAATCACACATACGCAGGATGCCACAACCTTGCCATCAACTTCACAGACAATCAGATGATGATTTGCATCATTCATAATATTGTCCCATGTGCTTCTTAAATGTTGTGAATCTTCCGGTATACTTTTTTCATGAAGATACAGGTAAAGCTGTAATATTTCATCTAGATCATTTTGTTTTGCTTCTCTAATCATTTTTTTCTATCCAATCTATATCTTAAAGTTCCATTAGCCCGTTTTCATCAAAATAATAAATATTTTCTTTCTTATAACCATACTTTGAATCTGGAAATGCTATGTGCGGTTCAAATGTAAAATATTTTACATCACCAAGCTTGGTCATATTACCTTTTTCAATGTAAACTCTATCACCTTTGGTTCTTACAATGGAATGCCCCAGATTGCCCATAAAATCAAGATTCACAAATCCATTTTCTACGATGTACTCATTCATATGATAGTACAATTCCTCAAAGGTTGTTTCCTTCGTAGCAAAACGTAACAATTCTGTATGTAATTTCTCTTCCATCTGTAAACCGCTTTTCCATTTCGGATTTTCAATTAGCTCTATATCCTCTACAACCTTGCCATTTTCTACAATAATAGTTCTCGCATAATCTCCCCAGATATTAGCTACTTGTGGGCTTAAATCAATGGTTATAATATCGTTGTTTCCTATAACTCTATCCGAAGTTACATACTGCTTACCAGATACAGAAACGATTGTTTCATCTCCTGCAAAGATAAAGGCTCCAACATCCCAATACCAGAACGAATCTGCACCCAACTCTAACAGTTTTCCCTCGCATAACTTTCGAATCTCGAATAAATTCATTCCCGGCTTGATAGTATTCTTTATGTATTCTATAGTCTGTTTCGCTGCCAGCTGTATCCGACTGTAAGACTGCATTTCTATCTGCATATACTTTTCAATCAATTTAGGCTGAATCATCGGATATGTCCAGCTTTCAGGCAACTCATTCATAAGCTCAACCTTCTCTATCTCACTTTCCAGCTTACCAGCAAATTCCGTTATTTCCGCAAGACATAATAATCCAAATGTTTCCTCACCGGTCTCATTTACACTATTCTTACCCGTGACGGAATAAACGCATATTGGCTTAATATCAAACTGTATGGCACCTGTTTCTTCCTGAAGTTCTCTCTTAGCAGTTTCCAAAATATCTTCTCCAACTTCACGATGACCTCCCGGAGCCTCATAGGTATCTCGCTCCTTATGTTTGCAAAATACCCATTTGCCATTGCTCTGTGAAATAATTACTGCAAATTTCAATAGTGAATCATCTACTGTATCATAAAATTTTACTTCCAACATATCACTTTTCTCCTTCCCATTCTGCTAAAAATTCTACAAGGTACTCCTCCATAACAGCTTGTCTATGCTCAGCCATTTTCTTTGCAGACTCAGTATTTATCATATCTTTAAGCAGCAAGAGTTTTTCATAAAAGTGATTAATGCTTGTAGAATTATGGTTCTGATGATAATCTGCCTTATTCATCTTAGTCATGGGTTTTATATCCGGATCATATATTCTTCTTCCTTTACTACCGCCATATGCAAATGCCCTTGCTATTCCAATCGCTCCCATTGCATCCAGCCTGTCTGCATCCTGTACGCATTTTCCCTCTATCGTGCTTGGCACAACAGAATCTATTCCTGCAAATGAAACTTCATCTATAATCTTGCACACAGAAGCTATAACTTTATCATCCACGCCACTATTTTTCATAAATCCAACTGCATTTTTCTTAGTCTCGTGTGTTTCCGGCGAAAGCTTAACATCATCTACATCGTGTAATAAGGCTGCTAACTGCACAATCAACATATCCGCATTTTCTTGCTCTGCAATCTGTATAGCCAAACGATAAACCCTCATGGTATGATAATAGTCATGCCCACTACAATCATAAGCAAAAATTCCCTTAACAAACTTAATTGCGCTTTCTATCATGACACCAAACCTCCAGTATTAATTACTAATTCAGATTTAAAATATTCTTGAAGAACTCTAAAAAACCATCTTCAACAGCCACCTGCTCTAATTTATCTTCCGGCAAATCGTAATAGTATTTATTCGTCTTTATATCAAGAGATATACTATCCAACGGGAAACCCTCTTTTCTAACTGTACTGTGAGGTTTATCTGTTAAAATAAACTTCTCACTTTCCATAGACGGCTCCATTGCCTCATATATATGTGCATCATCCATTACAAAACAGATTGCATTCCTGTACCTTGCCACAAGATTTCCATATACTTTTACCAATCCTGAATAATAATCTATCATTTCATCATCTGACAAACATTTTCCATTCACATTACGAACATGTACGCCGGGCTGTACCTCATCTGGGACATTATCAAAATACAATCCTGAATCACAAGAAAATATAGGAATTTGAAAGGCCTCATAATACGCCATTGCTTTCAACCTTGCATTTTCAAGAGGGGTATTGCCATCCTCTATTACTTCCGGAATAATCTTGCCCTCTGCTCTCAGATCATTTAAACCAATTAATTCTATATCTAACTGTTCAAGTCGGTTCCTCATTGCCGATAATTTTGCCAGATTACCGGTTCCATATAGTAATTTCATTTTATTATTACCTGCAATCCTTTCAAATCCTTTACATAATAATTTCACTATCAAAATACTGTTCCTGAAAATGAATCTGTTCCTTGATGTCTTCCTTTGTAAAAGTCATCCCTTCCGGTGCAACAATCCATTTTTCTTCCACATCATCATTTCTATGAGCAACTGCAATGATCTTACCAGTAAACTTTTCTACGGCTTCATCCACACCTAATATATAAGCATCCTGTTCCTCTCCATCCGGTGCCATAACACCTTCCACATAACCATAGTTAATCGGATAATACATATCCGTATGTTCAGGGTGATAACTGCCCAATGGTCTGTCAACCGTTACGGTTACTATATTTCCAACGACAGAATCAACTCTCAACTGCTTCCTTATCCGTTCTGCTATCTCTGCATTCACAGCCTTTTCTTCACTATCATAAGACCAACCGAATCCATCTTCTATGTATCTTGGGAAAATATGCATATGGTAATGTCCCACATCATTAAACTCGCCACCATTTTGCATAATACTATATCCATCAGGATGATATATTTCTTTTAATGCTGCTACTATCTTCTTTGACACAATCATCAAATGTGCCAGCAATTCATCCGGAATTTCATCTGCATCCAGATAGTGCTGTTTCGGCACCAGTAATATATGTCCTTCATTTATAGGCTCCATATCCATAAAAGCCATCACCAGCCCATCCTCATATATAAAATCTGTTATAATCTTTTCTTTATGACAAAATACACATTCACACATAATATTGTCCCTCCGGCTAATATCTAATAACCCATTATCTCATACGCCACATATTCATGACTAAAATGGTATCCCAGCTTTTCTGCCAATGCTACTGACCATTTATTTTGTGCATCCCAGCTTGGATATAACCCTTCCTCTAAACATTTCAAAATAAGTTTTGCCCCGCACGCATATGCCAATCCTTTTCTCCGGTGGTCTTCCTGTGTATCAATTTCTATCTCAATACCCTTGTCATATCTACTATATGAGGAGGCTCCGGCTACCAATTCTCCATCCTTTAAAACAGCTATGCCTAATCCTAAGTTTTTATAGTTTTTATAGTCTTTATAATCCTTATATTGTGACACCAAATCATTTGCCCAGGTATTTTTCTTGCACATATTGTATTCTGTTTCTTCCATTTTCTTTAGCACATAACCCGATTGCAAACTATCTACCGCCTGCTGCAATTTTTCTACATCAAATATATCCATTTCTTTTTTGATTGCATACCTTGTTACTTTTTTCGCTTTATCCCCGTAACATTTCTCAATCAATTCAGCCCAGCCGGCATTCTGTGGCACCATAATAATAAAATCCTGTTTGCAACTTTCCGGTTTATACTTAACTAATTCCTCACTTGGATTTCCTGCATAAAATGCAAAATCTCCTAATATTGCCATCGCGGCATCTTCAGACAAGTTAGTGTGAATTTCTCCCATTATCCCCTGCAAACATGACCATATGATTGTTTCATTCCAATTTTGTAACTATTCAGAACCCCCATTAGCCCAATATGACTTCGGTATTACCGTTTAGTGCTTCTCGGATAGTTGTGAATGCATTAATTCCATGCTTTCTGGCTGTTCCAACGCAGCTCATTATTTTTAGATATTCATTTGCTCCT
>JAXJTU010000047.1:0-6530 GCA_036309425.1 Agathobacter sp. | reverse complement strand
GTATACAATCCAATAGAGACAAAACTTTTAAAGGAAGCAAAGGCAGCAGGATGCAAGTGCGTCGGCGGAAAAGGCATGTTACTATGGCAGGGTGTTGCTGCATTTAAGTTACATACAGGATGCGATATGCCTGTAGAAGAAGTAAAAGAGAAGTTCTTTTCGTAAGGAGAGTAAAATGAGTAAATTGGATTTTAACATTTTTTTAATTGGATTTATGGGTTCAGGAAAAAGCACAATTGCAAGACAACTTAAAAAAGAGCTTGATATGGAACTCGTTGAGATGGACCAGAGAATCGTTGATGAGCAGGGAATGTCAATAAATGATATTTTTGCCCAGAAAGGTGAGGAGGCATTCAGAGATATCGAAAGTCAGCTTGTAGTAGATTTGGGAAATCAGGAAGCATCAATTATTTCATGCGGAGGTGGAGTTGTAATCAGACCACAGAATGTTGAGAACATGAAAAAGTCAGGAAAGATTGTTTTCCTTACAGCAAGCCCTGAGACAATTCTTGAGAGAGTAAAGGGTGGTACAGACCGTCCACTGTTAAATGGAAACATGAATGTTCCATATATAAAAGAAATGATGGATAAGCGCCGAGATTTCTATGAAGGTGCGGCTGATATAAAAATTTCAACAGACAATAAGAGTGTAAAAGAAATAAGCACCGAGATAATAGAGGCGCTTAAGTAAAAAAGGAGCAGTACATAATTAATGATAAATCCAGCAACAATAATGAAGGTAATGGCTGCAAAGAATAAATTTGTAGGGAATCATCCTAAGTTTGCAGCATTTTTTAAGACAATAGTTTCACAGGGAATTGAAGAAGGCAGTGTAATTGAAATAACAGTTACAAAGCCAGATGGAACACCAGTTACAGCCAACATGAAAGTTCTTCAGTCAGATTTGGAATTGGTTGAAGAAATATCTAAACTTGCAAATAATTAATAATTTTAAAAATATAGTGTAAAGTTATTTATTTTTCTTCCGATAAAGATTGTGAAGGAAATAGATAAGAAGAAAGGAGATACTGTTATGCGTATAGATGCATATAATCAAATCGCACAATTATATAACGCACAGTCTGTTGCAAAACCACAAAAAACTCAGAGTGCATATTCTGTATCAGATCAGGTGTCTATTTCTCAAGCTGGTCGTGATATTCAGGTAGCAAAGACAGCAGTGTCATCAGCTTCAGACGTCAGGGAGGACAAGGTCGCTTCGCTTAAGCAGAAAATAGATTCCGGAGAGTATCAGGTGAGCGCTGACGATTTTGCCAGCAAGTTACTTGCGAAGTATAACGCAGTTTTATAGGCTGTAATTATTCAGGAAATGAGGAATTAAAGTGGCAAGTTTAGTTGAAGAGCTAATATTAGTACTCGAGGAAGAAAACAAAATCTACAGTGAATTATCAGAGTACGCTGAGAAAAAGCGTCAGATTTTAATCGAGGCTGATATTGAGGCTCTCGAGAAGCTCACAGTTCTTGAACAAAACGCCAGTGACGAGCTTCTTTCTAAGAGCAATAGGCATGTAGCTATTTTGAAGGATATAGCTGTTGTTCTTGGGAAGGACTCCTCTGATATTACAGTTACCAAGTTGATTGAATATTTAGAGACACAGCCTATATTCCAGCAGAAACTTATAGTTGCAAGAGATAATTTACTTCAGACTGCAACGGAACTTAAGCAGAAGAATAACCTGAATGAGATACTTCTTAATCAGGCTATGGAAATGACCGAGTTTGATATAACCTTGTTCAAAAGTATGAGGCAGGCACCGCAGACCGCCAATTATAATCGCAATGCTTATAATACGGGGACGCTTCTTGGCGGTAGTGGCTTTGATGCCAAACAGTAATTAGGAGGAGAAGGTATGGCTAACGGATTCGGAAGCTTTTATGTTGGTCAGTCGGGACTTACAAGTGCCCAGAATGCAATCAATGTAACTGCCAATAACTTGGCAAATGTAAACACAACCGGCTATGTAAGAGAGCAGGTTCGTTTTTCAGATAAAAATTATATCGTCCGTGATCCGGCAACAATAAACACCAATGTTCAGCAAAATGGACTTGGTGTTTCAATTTCGGATGTTGCTCATGCGAGGGATATATTCATAGACAAATCGTACCGTCAGGAGGTAGGAAGACAGGGGTTTTATGACACCATGCATCAGAGCGTATGCTATGTAGAAGATATTTTACAGGAGATGAATGGTCAGGAATTTAAGGGGGCCATATCTGATATGTGGGTAGCATTTCAGGAATTTGCAAAAGACCCGGGCAATTCTACAAACCAGAATCTTGTACTCCAGAAGGCAGAACTTTTTTTAAGTAGAAGTGGTGCGGTGTACAAAGATCTTCAGAGTTATCAATCCAATATTAATTTACAAATTAAAGATACTGTTAACAGAATTAATGAAATCGGTAAAGAGATTTATAAGCTTAATTTAACTATTCAGAAAATTGAGGCCGGTGGAGTTGAGACTGCTATGGCGGACCGAGATGCAAGAGATTTATTATTAGATGAACTTGCACAGTATGTAAAAATTGATGTTGAGGAAGATAGAACCGGATTTGCTTATGTAAAGATGGAAGGAGTCAACTTTATCGAACTAAACAGATGCAATGAAATCGGTTTAAGGGCGCAAAAGGGATCGGGTTTTTACACACCATATTGGGACCATTTATCAGATGACAATAAAGAACACTATATTGATTTGATAGATATTCATCAGACGATTTCAACTGAAATGAAGACGGATATCGGAAGTCTGAAGGCACTTCTTGTTGCAAGAGGAGATACTTATGGAACATTCGATTATCTTAGTCCGGAAAATTATGACAGTGTTGAGGACTGTGTTGTAATGGAAACACAGTCAGATATTTCTTATCTGGTAAATCAGATGGTTACACAGATTAATGATGTTTTTTGCCCTAATAAGACAGCAGATGAACTTTTGCCAGCAGGTTCAATGACCGCATTCGATGAAAAGGGTGCATATATGGTGGCAAGGGATGCAAATGGCAAAGAGTATAAGATTTATTCAGATACAAAGCTTCTTGATGAAAAATCATGCTCGGTAGGAGCGGACGGAAAGATTCCGCCGGAAGAACTTTTTGCAAGAGAAGGTTATCCAAGATATACAGAAGTGACATCTGATGATGGTAACACTTATTATTTGTACAATGGTGAGACTGATGAAAATGTATCGTCATGGTATAAGCTTGGTAATGTTTCCATCAATTCAAATCTTATCAAAGAGGTAACAAATCTTCCATCCTATAAGCAGGATGGTGCAGTGGATTATGAAATTGGAAATAATCTGGTAAGATTGTTCGAAAAAGAGCAGCTTAAGATTACTCCATCAGATAACACACCATGCAATTTTGAAGATTTTTATGATAAGATGATAAGCCGTCTTGGAACTGCTGGAAATGTGTATGATTCAGCGACAAAGACACTTACGGCAACAATTGAATCGATTGATAATCAAAGACAGCAGATTATGGGAGTTTCTTCAGATGAGGAACTTACACATATGATTAAATTTCAATCTGCATACAATGCGGCAAGTCGTTATATCACAGTAATTAGTGAGATGACGGAATTACTTGTACAATTAATCTAGATTATATGAACATCGGAATAGGATTAGAAAGGAGCCTGCTATGGCATCAACTTTTTTTGGATTAAATATTGGCGCAAGTGCCTTAAGTGCATATCAGGTTGCCGTTAATACAACAGCGAACAATATTTCGAATGTTGCAACAGAAGGTTACTCACGCCAGAATGCGACCATGAAGGCATCAAATTCGCTTAGGGTATGTACCAGATACGGAAGCGTTGGAACTGGTGTTGAGGTTACTGAAATAAAGCATGAGCGCAATCTGTATTATGATACCAAGTACTGGAATAACAATTCCAGCTATGGATTTTATGAACAGAAGTTGTATTATCTTGACCAGATGCAGACTTATTTTAAGGACGATGGAACGGTAAGCGGTTTTTCATCTATTTTTACAAAGATGTTCTCATCGCTTGATACGGTTAAGACAAATGCTGCGGATACAAATGTAAGAAAACAGTTTATAAGTGACGCGCGAAGCCTTTGTACATATTTTAACCAGATGTCACAGAGCCTTTCGGAATTGCAGGACAACTGTAATGAGGAAATTAAGAATGCGGTTGACAATATAAATGCGGTGGCTGAGAAGATAGCTCTTCTTAATAAAGAGATAAACCAGGTAGAGACTGGAACTGGTGCATATGCAAGTGAGCTTCGAGATGAAAGAGCAAGAATATTAGATGAGCTGTCACAGGTTGTAGATGTAAAGTACACAGAATATGAGATTCAAAATTCTGATAAAGACCAGGACAACCTCGGTGGAACAGTGTTTACCCTTACAATTAATGGAGAAGAATTGGTAAACGGTAAAAACTACAGAACTTTAGTGTGTCAGTCAAAAGAGACTAAGAATAATCAGACTGATGTGGATGGTCTGTATTACATTTACTGGGCAGATACAAGAATGGAATTGTCTGCAACAGCAGGAACCGCTGGTGGAAGCCTGAAAGCCCTTTTTGAGATGCGTGATGGGGATAATAAAGAGCATCTTGCGGGCAAGGTAATTGATGCAGGAACAGATGATGAGACAGGACTTGAGTATTTTACAATTTCAGCTTCTTCAGTAAAGAACATAAATGGTCTTAACATTCCTGACACTGATGGAAGTGTTAGTGTTGGAAATAGAAGATTCGATTATGAGAGCTGGGAAGCTGAAATTGATGGGGATGGAAATATAGTTTCAATTAAGTTTCTTCTTAAGGATTATGAGAAACCTGATAATGGCAGAGCAGCGGTAGATAAAGGTTATATGCTTACATGTGGCTCTAACATTGAAGGAATGGGGATTCCTTATTATCAGGCACAGCTTAATGAATTTATTAGAAACTTTACAGAGATGTTTAATGAGATAGAAAAGACAGGTCAGACTTTATCAGGTGATAAAGCTCCGGGATTTTTCCAGGGGATTACAAAGACCGGAATGGTGTATGATTTTGCAAAATCAGAAGAATATCAGAATCTGGGAGAAGGGGACGCACCAATTAAGGTCAAAAGTGATGACAACACTTACTATCGTTTGATGGCATCGAATATTGGGGTAAATCAGGATGTGGTTAATGATCCTAGACTTTTTGGAGCATCTACGGATTATACAAAAACAGATTCATATGATGTTATAGAAAAGCTTCTAAAACTTGAATCCGATACAGTTATGTATCGAGGTGACAAGGCTAGCGCTTTTCTCGAGACACTTATTTCGGATGTTTCTGTTGATACAAATAGGGCAGAGGTCTACTTTAAAGTATACAGTAATCTTGAGAAAACAATTAATAATCAAAGAACTTCAGTTTCCGGAGTAGATGAGGACGAAGAAGGGGTAAGCCTTGTTAAATTCCAAAATGCTTATAACATGTCTTCGAAGGTTATTCAGGTAATGCAGGAGATGCTGGATAAGCTTATAAATGAAACAGCTGTTTAAACAGTTTTCGGTGATAGGAGAAGATAAATGAGAATTACGAATAATATGATCATGAACAGCTCTAAAAGTAACGTGGGTGGAGTTAAAGGGCTGGTTGATAAGTACAATACCCAGATGACTACGCAGAAGAAAATAAATAAGGCTTCTGAGAATCCGGTTATTGCCATACGTTCACTTCGTATGTCGACTAGTATGACACATATTGATCAGTTTAAGGAGAACAATATCCCGGACGCAGAGGCGTGGCTGGATGTTACTCATACGGCACTTACGAATATGAAGTCGATTCTTACTGATGTTAGAACCCAGTGTGTTAATGGTTCGACAGATTCGCTTACTGCTGATGACAGGAGTACAATTTTAAAGCAGTTGACATCGCTTGTTGATCAGGTATATGCAGAAGGAAACTCTGATTATGCGGGAAGAACGGTTTTTACCGGATACAGAACTTCATCTGATCTTACTTTTTTAAATGATACAGATGCAAATGCGGCAGCGTATAAAATCACACAGAATTTTGATATGGAAGCACTTGAAGAGCATAGGTATTATACATCAGAGGTAGTAATTCCTACAGCAGTAGATGCAACAAGTGCTAAATATAACACGCCGGTTGAAGAGAAGAATTTATATAGGGTAAGACTTGCTTATGATGGAGTCGATGCAGATTTTGACCTTGTGATGAAAAAAGATGGTCTGGTAGATAATACTATTACTTTTTCACAGGCAAACGGAAATGTTTTTGAGACAGCAGCTGATTTTTCAAAGGCTATAGATGCTGGAACGATTACAGCTGATTCTGCAGTCCTTATCAAAGAAACCGGGGAGATGGTTTTTGGTAAGAACGTGGCAGATTCGATATTGACAAATGATTATGAGATGGAAGTTTCTTATATGAAATTTGGATTTGATGCTGAGGATGCCAGACCGGAATACTATTACAATTGTACAGATTATTCGGATTGTGTTTATACAAAGAACGATGTTGG
>JAXJTU010000046.1:0-2142 GCA_036309425.1 Agathobacter sp. | reverse complement strand
TATTAGTACCATATATGGTATTCAAGCAAGTTGCTCCATCCCAAAAATTTATTACTGCAACTGTTACCGCCCATTCCATACTGTTATCTAAAGTAAATGTATTTTGCTTAATACCACTTATATATAGTTCGATTTGGCCTCCTTTTGTCAAGTTATTAACTACTATAGTATTTTCTGACGTTCTTTCAAAATCACGTCTCTCATTTGTTGTAAGATCTTTTATATAAAACGAATCCACATATGTATCTATCAAATGAGAGGTTGATCCTATAATTATCAAACCAAAACTAACCGTTTCTGTTTCTGCCTTTGCCTCAAAAGGCATAACAGTAAATATCAATACAATTGTCATCAACATAGCTGTAAAACGTCCACGAAGACAAGCATTTCCTTTTCGTTTTATCATAACATCCCTCATCTCTATATTAAAATTTTCACGCATCAATAATTCATATATATTCTATCATATTTCACGCTTATATTCAACGAAAAAGCCTATAAAAAAGTGTCTTCGACACTTCAACTCCCCTGCCCCTCAATCTTTGAGGGGTAGTTTGTTTTTTTCTAATTTCTGCCGATAATAATCATATGAATATATTACAATCCATTTTTAAAGATCATTATGAAGAAATTGAATATCTACTTCATCCTCGTCCCGTTGTTATGAATAACATTGACAAGATGATTAACTGTGGAGACCCATCCTTTGGCGGTGCCATGTATGGATGCTCCCACTGTGGCAATCTTAAGTTTGTTCCTTTTCGTTGCCATTCTAAATTTTGCCCTACCTGTGGTGCTAAGTACTCTATAGATAGGTCTACTGTCATGTCTTTTAAACTTGTCAATTGCACTCATCGTCATTGTGTCTTTACCATTGATGATGAACTTCGTCATTTCTTTCTTGAGGACCGCTCTCTTTTAAACTGTTTATTCTCTGCAGTTCGTAGTGTTGTTCTTAGGATGTTTAATAAGATAAACAAATCAAAAAACTTTGTTCCTGGCTTTGTTTGTGTTCTTCACACCTTTGGTCGCCCTTTGGAGTGGAATCCTCATATCCACTGTCTTATAACAGAAGGTGGATACTCTGATGATGCATTCTGGCGTGTAGTTAAACACTTCGAATACTCATATTTACGTAAAGCATTTCAAACAGCACTACTCAATGAAATGGAAGCTAAGATTGGTCCCTCTTTTAAACGTATAAAAGCCCATATTTACAATAAAGATAAAAATGGATTTTATGTCTATGCAAAGCCTAATCTTTCAGACCCTAAGATAGTTACGCAATATATCAGTAGATACCTTGGGCGTCCTGTAATTGCTCTGTCTAGAATTGATGACTATGATGGTGACAATGTTACTTTTCACTATAATAAGCATGAGGATAACTCCTTCGTCAGAAAAACCATTCCAGCCTTAGACTTTATAAAGTTACTTATTCAACATATCCCTGAAAAGAACTTTAAAATGACACGATATTATGGTATCTATGCTAGACATCGTGAGCAAGACAAAAAGCTTTTTAAAGTTATTCCTAAATCAAGACATCAGTTTCTCCTAAGCTTTAATAAATGGAGAAACTTATATCTCTCTTCCAAGGGCTATGACCCTTTACAATGCAATAAATGCAATCACACAATGGAGTTTATGCAACTTTATCATAGACACGAATCCATTTCGCTAACTGAACTATACGAAAGGACAATGGCAAAATTTCATTGCCGTTCTCGTGGTTCTTTTGCTTGATTTTCTTTCCCATCTGTTTCATACTATAATCATCAATAGATGGGAGGCACCTATAATGGATTCAAATCAGTTAGCGGAACTTAGAGAACAATATATCAAAAATCCTCCAGAAGGTATGACACCCGAGTTAGTTAGAGACATGACCGATTCAGACTTACTCGATATGCATTACTTCATGATTGAGGATGATGACTTTGATGGCGAATTCGAAGAAGGTTTTTATATCTTCTAACAATCCGTCTGTTTCGTATGCCCGCTCCTGCGGGCTTTTTTTGTTCAAGAGTTCTCCGCAAGGAGAACTTTCCTATTAAATAAAAAAGCAAGTTGTTTTACACAACTTGCTTCATAATCAATTCAATATTATAATACGACAAATCATAATTGTTATAATCACTA
>JAXJTU010000045.1:0-5851 GCA_036309425.1 Agathobacter sp. | reverse complement strand
TTTTACATAGTCAGACGGAATGAAGCCTGGAGAAAAGTCTACTACGAGCATTTTGAGAAAGTAAAGACGGGTACGCCCACTTTCGCAAGCATCCTTACCCATATGTATGAATGTACGGGAAACATTGAACCGTCTTTCTCCAGCAAAATGCTTGCATCCATTTTTCCAGAGAAGCCGATTTGGGATAGGTATGTTGTCCAAAACCTAAACCTTCAGCTGGTCGGAAAAAACCAGGAGGAAAAGCTTCAAAATGCAATCGCCCTCTATGCTGACATGGAAAAGTGGTATGCTGACTTCTTGAAAACCGATAAGGCTGAAGAGTGTATTGCTGCGTTTGACCGAGTGATGCCCGACTACAAACACATATCCAGCATTAAGAAAATTGACAGTATTTTGTGGAGTATTCGTTGAACTGATTGACCATAAGAATCAAACAGTTAGACAAACTTGAATTTGCAGGAATAATTAGTAATTCCACTTAGATTCTCCAAATAGGGGATGTTGTTTTTCAGAGAAAAGAGGTATGCTTTTTCTACAAACAACAAACGGAGGTAGAGAAAATGAATCAACAAGCAACGGGAAAGTTTATAGCACAAAAAAGAAAAGAGAAAAGCCTTACACAGGAACAGTTGGCAGAAAAGCTTGGAGTATCTAATAAAACCGTTTCGAAATGGGAAACAGGCAAATGCATGCCCGATTACTCTGTCGTAAAAATCTTATGTGAAGAATTAGAAATTACAGTTGCAGAGCTAATGGATGGAGAAGCTGCCGAGGAAAGAAGTGTTCGCGCATATGATGACGAGCAAATCATGGATTTGCTGAAAAGGACACAGGATTTGGAAAAGCAAAAAAACTTGCTTTACGGAGTGTTACTTATTGTAATGGGAATTGCATTGCAGGCACTTTCTTATACGCTTGGCGGTTCCAATGTAAAAGACTTTTTCTCAGGACTTCTATTGGGAATATCAATCGCTGAAATGCTGGTTGGTATTTATGTGGTTGGAAAAGGCATAGCTGGTCGATAAATTCCAATTTGTAGCTATGTAAAATCCCTTTTGCATCGTGATTTAAGCAAATGGAAAAGGCATTTGATAGACAGAGAAATGAAAACCGACTATACTTATGGCAGGTCGGTGAGCAAATCACGACGAAAAGGAGGTTTATATATGGAACTGAATGAGCAGATAAAAAAATATCGGACGGAAATGAATCTTTCCCAAGAAGAGCTTGCCGAAAAGATATATGTAACACGGCAGAGCATTTCAAATTGGGAGAACGGAAAAAACTACCCTGATATTCATAGCCTGCTACTACTCAGCTCATTGTTTGGTATCTCACTTGACCAATTAGTGAAAGGAGATATTGAAATTATGAAAGAGAAAATCAAAAAAGAAGAAATTGCAAAAATGAATCGTTATGGAAAGATCTACACCTTGATGTTAATTGCGACTGCTGTTTCTGCGGTTCCGCTGTTTGCGTGGCTTGGTGTTTGGGCGGTCATTCCTTGGGGAATTATTTGGGCAATCTCGTTGTGCTTTGCTTTTAAGCTTGAAAAGGTAAAAAAGACCAATGACGTTCAAACCTATAAAGAAATTGTAGCATTTTCTGAAGGAAAGCGATTGGACGATATACAGAAGCAACGAGAAATTGGCAAGCGTCCGTATCAGAAAATTCTTTTGGTTATAGGTTCTGCACTCATAACATTTGTTGTTTGCATAGTAATTGGTTTTCTGATGCACATTTTTTTGAACTAATAAAATCAGCCCTCGTTCAAAAATGGAGCGAGGGCTGTTTTATAGAAAAATGGCTCAAAAACAGTAATGTTAACACGCGTTGCTTGAAGCAACGGCGCTTTTGATGTATAATATAGTCAGTTTTTATAGGAGGTTATTCTAATGCTAAAAGAAAACATAAAAACAATCAGAAAAGCAAAAGGACTCTCCCAAGAGGAGCTTGCTATTAAATTAAACGTAGTGCGACAAACGATCTCAAAATGGGAGCAAGGATTATCGGTGCCGGACTCTGAAATGCTTGTAACGCTGTCAGAAGTGCTTGAAACACCGGTAAGTACATTGCTTGGCGAAACTATTGCTGAACAGCAGGCAGATGAACTGAAAGCAATATCCGAGAAATTGGAGGTCATCAATTTGCAGCTTGCTCAAAGAAAAATAATGAGAAGAATGGTACTTCATTGGTGCTTCATTTCGGTTTGCGCTCTTATTGTGGTAACATTTTTAGTCCTTTTCTTAATGGGTAGTCCCTATCTTAAATGGGACTATAGTAATCCGGAATGGGCTGTCGTAGGGGGGGCGTTTCATGCGTTTGAGTGGTTGTTTGTAAGAACAGCTCCGATTGCTTTTATCGGAGCTGTTGCGGGAATTATTCTGACTCGAAAAAGACAATCATAGCATTTCTTGGGTGGCTTCGCAATAAAATATCCGCCCTCGTTCAAAAATGGAGCGAGGGCGTTTCATCTATATGATTGAAATATTCATAAAAATGTGGTATAATAAAGAAACGCAACCCGAAGTTTACATAAAGAAACGCCTAATTGGTGGTATGTTTTCTCCTTGTGTGCTACAATAAAGGCAACGCAGCGTTAGAAAACATAAGGAGAAAATTTTATGACACTTGGCGAAAAGCTATCAAAACTCAGAAAAGAATACAACTATACACAAGAGCAGCTTGCCGATATTCTCGGCGTTTCCCGTCAATCAATCAGCAAATGGGAGTCGGATATAGCCTACCCGGAAACCGATAAGCTGATCAAAATGGGAAAGCTCTTTGAATGCTCAATGGATTATCTGCTCAATGAAGATATTACCGAAAAGCAAGGTATCGAACCTAAAGAAATAGAAACATTTTGGGATAAATTCAAAAAACAATTTCACGAACGCAAAAGCGAGAAAATGATTTTCGGTATGCCGCTTTACCACATCGGCAAAAATGCACACGGATTTTTCGCGGTAGGACTTAAGGCTCGTGGAGTGTTTTCTGTAGGTCTTATGTCACGAGGAATCGTATCCCTTGGTATGCTTTCACTTGGAGTAATATCTATTGGACTTTTGTCACTTGGCTTGATCTCCGCAGGCGTGTTCTCAGCCGGACTACTTGCGGTTGGCTCTATTGCTCTCGGATTGTTTGCAGCAGGGGCTATCAGCGTAGGTCTTATATCCTTTGGCGCACTATCGATCGGTTGTTTCTCAACGGGAGCGCTTGCTGTCGGTAAATATGCCGCCGTTGGCGACCACGCCCACGCAATGATTGCTATCGGTCAAACTGTAGCAGACGGAAGTGTTTACAGCCATATCGGAGATCTAACTACGGCAGATATACCAACCGTCGTAGAATGGCTCGATGCAAACGTTCCTGCTTGGCTCGGTTGGGCAAAAGGTATATTCAAATTCTTTATACAGTAAAAATAGCCCTCGTTCAAGTTGAGCGAGGGCGTTGTATACCGACATTTACGAGGATGGTATGGTAGAGCGTGTAAAATCTTCTGATGAAGCAGCAGGGGCGTACTACGATGAACAAGATGCTGAAAAGATGAAAGAAAAATATGACGGAGGCAAATAAAATGAGAAAATGTATTCGATGCGGAAACGAAATGAAAGAAGGATGCGCCATTAAAATTGAAGGTGGCGGAAACGGAATAGTATTGTCTGCCGATGAAAATAAATTATTTGGTGGAAGAATAGGAAAACCCAAGGTAGCGATTTGCCCGAACTGCGGAGAGGTTTCCATCTATATTGAAGATCTTGAAAAATTAAAATCCAAATAAACAAATATTATCCCCTCGTTCCATTTCGGAGCGAGGGATTTTTTTGCGCTTATTTGGCAAATCCTATTGACAAAAGCGTTCAAACTGTGTATAATGTAAATATACAGTTTTAACAGAGGTGATGACGTGAATATTTTAATCGACAACAAAAGCGGCGAACCGATTTATAATCAGATCTATTCTCAAATCAAGAATCAGATAATAAGCGGTGAACTGAAAGAGGATGAAATGCTGCCGTCTATACGAGGGCTTGCAAAAGATCTGCGCATCAGCTTTATTACTACCAAACGTGCGTATGAAGAGCTTGAAAAGGAAGGCTTTATTTACACCCTTCCAGCAAAGGGATGTTACGTTGCGCCGAAGAATGTAGAGCTTTTGCGAGAAGAAAATTTGAAAAAGATAGAGGAACATATTGAGCAGATAGCAAAGCTCGCCGCGTCCTGCAATTTGAGCCGTGAGGATATAGTTGAAATGATTACGTTCGGTATGGAGGAACAAGAATGAACGCACTTGAATTAAAAAAGGTAAGTAAATCCTTTTCGGGATTTTATTTGGATAACATAAGTTTTACTCTGCCAAGCGGTTGCATTATGGGGCTTATCGGTGAGAACGGCGCGGGCAAAAGCACCACGATAAAGCTTATCTTGGGTATGCTTCATAAAGATAGCGGAACAATTACGATACTTGGCAAAGACAATGGAGAAGATATTGCTCTTACCAAAGAAGATGTCGGTGTTGTAATGGACGAGGTTGGTATGCCCGAATGCTTGACGGCAAAGCAGATCGGCAATGTTATGAAGCATACGTTTCGTAATTGGAATGAGGATGAATATGTCCGACTTCTGCAAAAATTATCTCTGCCCGATAACAAGCCGTTTAAGGACTTTTCTCGCGGTATGAAGATGAAGCTCGGCATTGCCGTTGCTCTCTCCCACGGTGCAAAGCTGTTGCTCCTTGACGAGCCGACAAGCGGACTTGATCCTGTTGTGCGTGACGAAGTGGTGGATATGTTCTACGATTTTACAAGGGATGAAAACCACTCTATCCTTATTTCCTCGCACATCGTCAGCGATCTTGAAAAGCTCTGCGATTACGTGGCGTTTTTGCATAAGGGTAAACTTTTGCTCTGTGATGAAAAGGATATACTTTTATCTGAATACGGTATTATTCATTGTACGGTAGAACAGCTTTCGGAGCTTGATAAGGAAGTAATAAAATATAAAAAAGAAACGCCATACGGTGCAGAAGCTATCGTATCGAGAGAAGATGCGCCCGATGGCTTCAAGTTAAGCCCGATAAGCATTGAGGAGCTGTTCGTATTTATGGTAAAGGAGGCGAAATGATATGAAAGGGCTGTTATTAAAAGATTGGTATATGATGAAAAAGTATTGTCGGTATTATCTTTTCGTCAGTATCGGATTTATCATTCTTTCTATGATGAGCAGCGGAAATATGTTCTTCATTTTCTATCCTTGTTTGCTTGCCGGTATGATTCCTGTCAACCTCCTTGGATATGATGAGCGCAGTCGATGGACGGAGTATGTCGGTACATTGCCATATACCAAAACACAGATCGTATCTGCAAAGTATCTGATTGGCTTGTTCACTCAAATTGTTTTGCTGATAGTAATTGGTATCACGCAGGGCGTGAAAATGAGTATCGAAGGTAATTTCATTTTGAAAGAGTTTTTGGTGCTTACGATGCTCTTGCTGATAATGGCAAGCGTTCCATCATCGCTGACTCTCCCATTCGTTTTCAAATATGGAGTAGAAAAAGGACGCGGCGCGTACTATGTGATGATAGGCGTGGTGTGTGCAGGCAGTATTATCGCAACTACAATCTTTAAGGAAGGTCTGCAAAATGAAATTCAACTGAACGCCGTTTTGCCTATCGCTTGCCTTGTGGGTATCGGAATATATGTGCTTTCTTGGTATCTGTCTGTTGTGTTCTATAAAAAGAAAGAAATGTAATAAGCTTAGCCCTCGTTCCGAAAGGAGCGAGGGCTGTTTTAATGTCGAGAACAAAAAAGTTATCGACAAACATTAAAAACATATTGACAACCATTAAAT
>JAXJTU010000044.1:0-3144 GCA_036309425.1 Agathobacter sp. | reverse complement strand
GGAAATAATTTGTTGTAAACAACTGTAACTAATTAGAGTCAACTATAAGGAAGTCGCTGAATTTCAGCGGCTTTTTTGTTATCCATATTCCAGACAAGTCGGGTAAACACCCGTTTTTCACCATATTTTTCTACCGTATTTCTACCGCGGAACATTTACCGCAATATGGCCGATGTCACACTAAGGCATTTGATGACATGTGTGTACAATGGTTTACGTAGAGAGACAAAAAGCGAAATTAAAACTTTATGGTTTCATTAAAAATATGGAGAAAATAACATGGAAGTAAAAAGAATTTGTCAATGGTGTGGTAAGCCCTTTATAGCGCAAAAGACCACCACTAATTATTGCAGTCATCAATGCTCAAGCCGAGGTTACAAACATCGGATGAAAGAGCGAAGAATGGAACTCATCCACAGTCAGGAATTGTTGGAAGTAAAGAAGCGATTAGAGAGCCAAGAGTACTTTACTTTTTCACAAGCAGCCAAAGTGATGGGTGTATCTCGTCAATACATCTACAAATTAGTTAAGGAGGAAAAGTTAAGAGCATCAAGAATCAGTTCAAGAATGTCTTTTATACGCAGAGCTGATATTGAGTTAATGTTAAAATCCAAGCCTTATGAACGAGTAGTAACAAAAGTCGAATTTGATATTGCCGAGTACTACACTGCAGAGGAAATAGCAGAAAAGTACAAGGTAAACCCTAAATGGGTATGGACATACACTCGTGAGCATAACATCCCAAAAGTAAAAATCCGTCAGTTCAATTATTACAGCAAGAAGCATATCGATGCTGCTTTTGCTAAGTATAAGGTTGATAATGACCTTACCGAATGGTACACTCCCGAAGAGATTCAGGAGAAGTACGGCATGACCCGTGTAGCCATCCGTTCGCAAGTCTATCGGAATAACATACCATCTAAGAAAGAACACGGACAAATATTCTATTCAAAATTGCATTTCGACTTATCCAAATCTTCCGGCCAAGAAAAAGAAGCTGAATACTACACAGTACAAGAAGCAATGAAGAAATTCAACCTTACCAGAGAGTCCGTTTATAACACTCTCCGCTTCCACGAAATCAAAAGAGAGAAGAAAGGACGCTTCGTGAAGTTCTTGAAAGTGGACTTTGACCGCGTAATGGGAGTGAAAAAATAGCAGAAATTCCAAATGACTACAGAAATTATAAAATTATTTCATGCTGAATGATTTCTGCATGTTTTCATTATTCACCTTTGCGACAGAAACAAACAGAAAACCCTAGTTATTAACAATTTAATTTTATTAAGTATGGCAGAGTGTAAAACTGTAACTCTTAGAACGCGTCCATTAAAGAATGGAATGATTTCCTTTTATTTGGATTATTATCCTGGTTATCGTGAACAAGAAACAATGAAGACTATTCGTCATGAGGGATTAAACATTTATATATATGCCAATCCCAAGAACCAACGTGAACGTGACTTCAACACCACAATGTATGAGAAGGCTGAAGCAATCCGTTGCAGACGTTATGAAGCTATCGTAAACGAACGTTATGATTTCTTCGATAAGCGAAAATTCAAAGCCGATTTTTTGGAATATTATCGAAGTCAACTTGGAAAGCATGATCAGAAATGGGGATTTGTGTATCAGCACTTCAATAATTTTGCCCATGGTAAATGTACCTTTGAAGACATTGATGTAGACTTCTGCAACAAATTCCGAGAATACTTGCTATCCGCAAAACAACTTAGACATCCCGACAGAAAGGTTACAAAGAACTCCGCTTCGGGTTATTGGTCAACATTCAGAGGTTTCTTGAAGATTCTATATCGCAGTAGAATGATCAAGACCAATGTCAATGATTATCTAGATAAAATTGAAACCGAAGATGTAATCAAAGACTATCTGAGTGTAGAAGAATTGTTTGCTCTGGCGGAGACTCCATGCAAAAAGCCCGTACTAAAGAACGCATCACTATTTTCATGTCTGACCAGTTTGCGTCTTGGTGACATCCTTTCGCTTCGTTGGGAAGAGATTGTTGATTTTGCAGCTGGCGGGAAATGCGTACACACCATTTGTGAAAAGACAAAGACCGAAGACATCATTCCTATCAGCGATGAAGCTTTGGAACTCATTGGATATTCCCCCAAGAAAAAAGGTAGAGTATTTGAGGGTTTGAAAAGAAGTTGGGTTCAACAGCCAATGAAAGAATGGATTCGTTCGGCTGGTATTACCAAGCACATAACCTTTCACTCCTACCGCAGAACATTTGCTACCCTTCAAGGTGCAGCTGGAACAGACATCCGTACCATACAAAGTATGATGGCCCACAAGAGTATTACAACTACCCAGAGATATATGAAACCTGTGGATAGTAACAAACGTGAAGCAAGTAACAAAATATCATTGACTAGAAAGGAATAAAGGTCATAAATCTACGATTAAAATGCCCTAAGTATGACTTATAGTACCATTTTAGAGTACCATTTCATACTTTGGGCTATTTTTTGTTAAAATTCGAACGATTTATTGCAGTTAATTATCACCATTGAGAAACAGTAAATAATTTTGTGATAAATAACAACATTAAATATCAACAGACTATGGCAAATTATATTCAAATTCGAGCAAAAAAAGCAAGTGATGTAATCGGAGCAGGCGTAATCTCCTATGCTTTAATTGGAAGTTTTTTACTCTATAAATTCCATATAAATTTAATGGAATATACAACACCTATAATACTAGGTTTTGTTGTAATAACAGTTTCTTTTGCTTGTACAAAAAGATTTTTCTACCATATTATGATGGAGAACTCTAATCTTTTATCTTTTAGCCTGCAAAAAGAATTCATCTCTGTTTCCTCTACAATAAATGAACCCCAAAATGTAGAGGATGAAGCCCAAAATTCAAGCCCTGACACGAAATATGACACCCAAAGCGAAGATAATGACACCCAAAATGACAGTCAAAGTGACACCCAAAACATTCCTGTCGCTGAAGAGATTGATGAAGAGAAGAAGCATAGCTATTCCTATCTCGATAAGTATGCGATGCTACAGGAGAACATCGAAAAGGAAAACATTAAACGCAAAGTACTCATCATGGAGGCTATACGTGAATATGTTACCTACACAGTAGCACCATATCTAAAGAAAGAGG
>JAXJTU010000043.1:0-3035 GCA_036309425.1 Agathobacter sp. | reverse complement strand
GCTTGTATTCGATGTAAATTATCTTAATCAACTAGAAGTATACTATCCTCATGCATATAAAAAAAGATAATGTGGAATATTGGACATCATTAATTCCAACTATAAAGAATGTAAAATTCTTTAGGCTACAATCAATAGCGGCGTAAACGAAAAAGCAGTCTTTAAATATAGAAAAACTGCCCTTTCGTTTGCGCCGTGTTTGATTTTGCCAAAGTGAACAAAGTAAGCGTTCGTGTAGCCGATATGTATGGACTTTCAATCCTTACTCTTTTATCATAATGAGAAGAAGTTCTGGTTATGATAGTTGTGTTACAAATTGATTTCGTAAAATCATGGCACGACAAATAGACCTCATTAAAGAGGTTTTTGCAAAAGTATAAAATCTATTTTTAAATTCGAAGAGGTATTCGTTGTTGTGGTTTCCCCAGATGACCACCACAGCATTTACAGACAGTAACCTTGATACCATAGAGTGTTTCCAGCATCTGTGGTGCTTCCATATCTTTTAGCCTTGACAGATACTGCTTACAGCCAAGGAGATTCCGACATAATGTCAGATGCTGAGTCTTACTTCGTGTACATAGTAATCCGTAGTGTCTGATTCTTACAAAGCGCTTTGGTGGCACATGCATAAGAAACCTGCGGATAAATTCAATTCCGGAAATGGTATATTCTTTCCATTTGCCTTCTTCACGATAATCCTTCACATAGTAAGTAACAGTATTTTCGTCCATGCGAATGATACGATGATTGCTGATGGCAATTCTATGTGTATACTTACCGAGATAATTAATGACAGACTGTGCACCATTGAAGGTTTTCTTGCAATGAGGAATCCAGTCTTTTTCATAACAGGTATTCAGCAATTCTTTGAAAGCATAATGATTGCGATATTTTTCACTACTTCCATGAAACTGAAGCTTCTTCTCATTCCACAAGCGTTTGAGCTCATCCATATATTTACCACGAAACAGCTTTGACAAAATCTTTACCGGAAGGAAGAATTCTTCACCTTTATCACGCCACTGATTTTTAGCAGTCAGTCCACCGCCAAGAAGGATAACATGAATATGAGGATGATAATTCATTTCGGATCCCCAGGTGTGTAACACACAAATATATCCCACCCTTGCACCGAGATGCTTTGTATCGGCTGTTAACTCATTGATAGTTGCAGAAACAGAATGATACAGTGCATCATACAGAAGTTGCTGGTTGCTGTAGATTAAAGAGTTTAATTCCTGTGGGACTGTAAATACCACATGGAAGTAAGGAGCTTCGAGAACATCTTCACGACGTTTATCCATCCATTTTTCTTTTGGGAGCGCCTGGCACATGGGACAGCATCTGTTACGACAGGAATTATAGTGAATCTGTGGATGTCCACAGTCTTCACAGAATTGTACGTTAGCACCATAAGCTCCGGTTTTGCAATTGATAATACAATGAGCCACCTTTGCTTGCTGAGGAGAAGGAGAATACTGCTCTAAATAGAGTGGATAAAACCGGTGAAATATATCCTGTACTGTAGGATTAACCATTTATTTCACCAGCTCTCTTATCAAAAGGGCTCTGAACACCTAATAATGCCTTGTTGCTAACATGAAGATAGATTTCAGTGGACTTAGGGGAACGATGTCCTAACAAGGTTTGAATATATCTTATATCAACACCATCTTCCAAAAGATGAGTTGCATAGCTGTGTCGCAGAGAATGCATGCGTATACTGTGAGGAAGGCCGGCAATCTTTAAAGACTTTTTGAAAACAAGTCTTGGACCGGAAGTTGTGAGATATTCACCAGTCCACTTGTTGGGAAAAAGAATTCCGGTAGGTCTTCCACAAGTGAACCAATATTCAGTAAGAATATCGAGAGCTCTCTTGGACAATAGTGCATAACGAGCTGTATGAGTTTTAGAGTCTCGTATATAAATCTGCATATTTTTTCTTGAAATATCTTCATAGTGCAAATGTAATACTTCTGAAATGCGTAAGCCGGAGGAATACATGATTGCAAAAATAGCTTTGTATTTTAAATCTTCCGTTGCATTTAAAAGTTTCTCAACATCATGAAAAGAAAGAACTTCCGGAACAGCATAATCGTTAATGGCTCGAGGTACTAAGTTATCATCCCATAGCTTACCTAAGACACGTTTATAAAAAAATACAAGCGAACCATTGTTATTGTTAAGTGTAGAAGCTTTGTCTCCTTTGCCTTGTAAATGGAGAAGATAATTTCTGGCATCTTCGCAAGTCAGTTCTTCGGGATTTTTTTTGATGTAATTCAAAAAACGAGAAACATTTTTCTGGTAAAGAGTAATAGTTTTAGGCTTAAGATTTCTAAGCTTTCCGACATCTTCGATTTTATTAATATATGATTCGTACATAAAAAACCTCCATGAAATAAAAGTAGTAATAATAACAGTAACTACCTATCATGGAGGCGCATTTGCAAAATAAAACTGCTTGTGAAAGCAGCCTAAAGATGATATTCTTTTCATAGGCAGTTGCTGGGACTAAGCCCGTGTTTGAAGTTTGTTTTTAGGTCGTGCTTTAACAATACTATCTTGGGACAATCCTGTCACTGCCTATTTTAGAAAAAGTAGAAAAACTGCGCCACAGCCTTGGCAGGCCATCGCGCAGCGATTTTGTTCACTTTCAGTTTTCATATGACGAAATTTGTAGGATTTAATAACTGTTATATCTTGTTATAGAAATCTTGTCAAACCCTTGAAAACACTAAAAAACCCTTGTAACCCAAGGGTTTTTTCTATGCGGGTGACAGGACTTGAACCTGCACGGTCGCCCACCAGAACCTAAATCTGGCGTGTCTGCCAATTCCACCACACCCGCCAAAAGCTCCAAACGTTTTATTTAGAACTTTAATGAGTCACGCGGGACTCGAACCCGCGACACCTTGATTAAAAGTCAAGGCTCAAGCCCTTATTTTATGCGGCTTTCCGCGCTTTTTGCTGACGGTTTACTGACGGGCGCGTTTACTGCTGCCATGCGTCGTCCTTTTTTCTCCCTTCGGTGT
>JAXJTU010000042.1:0-29063 GCA_036309425.1 Agathobacter sp. | reverse complement strand
TTAATGCTCAGAATTGATGGACAGATGATTCCACAATCTGCTCAGCCAATGCTTTCATCAGAGACACAGGAGCTGATGAGAACTTTTGTGCCAGGAATGTATGCAGAAGAATTGGATAAAGAAGGTGAAACCGACTTCGCTTTTTCAAGACCAGGTTATTCACGAATAAGAGCAAATGTATACAGACAGAGAGGTTCGTATGCAGCAGCACTTCGAATTTTATCTAGTGATGTTCCGGCTCCGGAGTCGTTACATATACCTCAGGCAGTTGTTAATCTTACAAATAAGAAAAGAGGGCTTGTTCTTGTAACAGGAGCAACAGGTAGTGGTAAATCGACTACACTTGCAAGCCTTATAAAGGTAATAGCAGAAAGAGATGAAAAAAATATTATCACTTTGGAGGACCCAATCGAGTATTTACATGCGCATAGTAGATCAATGGTAAGCCAGAGAGAAATCGGGACAGATTCTATGTCATATGCGCAGGCCCTTAGAGCTGCACTTCGACAGGATCCGGATGTAATACTTGTAGGAGAGATGCGAGACCTTGAGACAATCTCAACAGCCATTACAGCAGCTGAGACAGGTCACTTGGTATTCTCGACATTACATACCAATAGTGCCTCAGATGCAATTGATCGTGCAATCGATGTATTCCCTCCACACCAGCAGCAACAGATCAGAGTACAGCTTTCAGGTGTATTAGAAGGGGTAATTGCACAGCAGCTTCTTCCAAAAGTAGAAAGAGGAAGAGCGGCAGCTTTCGAGGTTCTTATAGCTAATGCGGCAGTAAGAAACCTTATTCGAGAAGGAAAAGCATTCCAGATTCCATCTATCATTCAGACAAGCAAGAGAGAAGGAATGCAGACAATGGACGATTGTATTTTACAGTTATATCAGTCAGGTCAGGTATCCGCAGACATTGCAGTAGCATATGCACATGATCAGGATTCCATGGCAAGAAGAGTGAGACTTTACTAAAAGGAGAGATCTAGTTGGCAGATTTTACATACCAGGTTATTGATGCATCTGGAAAAGAAAAAAAAGGAAATATTAAGGCTGAAGACGAAAATGATGCAAAGCGCAAATTGAAAAATGAAGGCTACATGGTAATCAGTCTTACAAAAGCAACAGCCCTTACAAAAGAGATAAGCTTTGAGATTGGTGGAAAAATATCACCTAGAGATTTATCAGTATTCAGCAGACAGTTCGTAAGTATGGTTAACGCAGGTGTAACAATTCTTGATACGCTTGAGATGCTTGGAGAACAGACTGAAAATAAGACAATGGCTAAGGCTATTAAGGGTGTATATGGAGATATCCAGAAAGGTGAAACCTTATCAGACGGACTTAGAAATTATCCAAAGGTGTTTCCAAAGATTATGATAAGCATGGTGGCTGCCGGAGAGGCATCAGGTAAGATTGATGTGGCATTTGAGAGAATGGCAAACCATTTTGAAAAGTCGGCAAAGATGAATGGAATGTTAAAAAAAGCAGCCGTATATCCGATTATGGTAACGATAGTTGCCCTTGTTGTCGTAGTAGTAATGCTTGTAAAGGTTATTCCGAGTTATCAGGATATGTTTAATGATATGGGAACTGAACTTCCAAAGATAACACAGATTGTTGTGGAAATGAGTCATTTTGTAACAGGTTACTGGTTCATTATTCTAGCCATAATTATAGCTGCTGTTATTGGAATAAAAGCCTTTTCAAAGACAATCCCAGGACAACAGCTTTTTGGAACAATTTCAAGAAAGCTGCCGGTGTTTGGAAATCTTGTTGTAAAGACGGCTTCGTCAAATTTTGCCAGAACATTAAGTACACTTATTTATTCAGGTTTACCGATGATTGAAGCTTTGGCGATAACAGCAAATACCATGACAAATTATTGGTATAAACAGGCTTTACAGGAAGCAAAGGATGAAGTGTCAAAAGGTGTTCCCCTTTCTGAACCGATTATTGCATCAGGACTATTTCCACCGATGGTAGGACATATGACAAAGATTGGAGAGGAAACTGGAGATTTAGAGGGAATGCTTAATCGAATGTCAGAGTACTACGATGAGGAAGTAGAGATGGCAACGCAGACCGTTATGGCTGCCATGGAACCAATGATTATCATGGTTCTTGCGGTAGTTGTAGGTGGCATTGTAGCTGCTATTATGGCACCAATGCTTTCTATGTATACATCAATGGATTCATTATAAAATCCATACAAAAATGAATTAAGAGGCTGTGTTATAGGGCGGTCTTTTAAGAAATAAATTTAAATACGAAAAGGAGAATGTATTTATGAAAAAATTAGCAAAAAACAACAAAGGATTTTCTCTTGTGGAGTTAATCGTAGTAATTGCCATCATGGCTGTATTGGTAGGAGTTCTTGCACCACAGCTCATCAAGTATGTTGAGAAGTCAAGACAGGCTACAGATATTCAGAACTGTGATTCTATTGCAACAACACTTAAGACATATTTTTCAGATAAAGAAGGTTTGGCTGATACTATTGTTGTAACAGTTACTAATACTGGAGCAACTAGTACTGATGCTGGAGCAACTCAGGCACTTTCAGATGCTGGTTTGACAGGAACAAAATTAAAAGGCGCTAAGTGGTCAGGTAATAAAATTACAATTACATATACATCAGCAACTGGAAAGATAAGCTATCAGGCTGAATCTGATAATTATTCAACAGGTGGTGGTACACAATCTGCAGAGGAAATTGGGCCAAAGAAAGCTACAGCTGGTGGAAACGGTGGAAACGGTGGAAACGGTGGAAACGGTGGAAACGGTGGAAACGGTGCAGCAGCCGATGGTAATTCATAATATTTGTTAAAGGACAACTAAAACCATGATACCAGAACTGATACCTATCTACATCTTAATATTTACATTCGGCATAGTAATCGGCAGCTTTCTCAATGTCTGTATTTACAGAATCCCTATGCATGAGACAGTTGTAACTGAACGCAGTCATTGTATGAGATGCGGGTATCAGTTAACCTGGTATGATATGATACCGGTCTTTAGCTGGTTATGTTTAGGTGGCAAATGCCGCAAATGTAAAGAGCCAATATCACCTCAATACCCTATAGTTGAGGCGACAAATGGCATACTTTATTTACTCATTTTTGCAGTATGTGGCTTTAAATGGGAGAGCATCATATACTGCCTTATGGCATCAGCACTATTGGTGCTAAGTGTCATAGATTGGAGAACCTATGAGATCCCAATTGGAATTAATATTTTTATACTGGTGCTAGGAATCCTTCACATAATAATTGACTATCATAATTGGTTAAATTATGTGATTGGATTCTTTGGTATCAGTGTTGTATTACTGATTTTATTTTATGTAAGCGGTGGACGGGCAATAGGCGGAGGCGATGTCAAGTTAATGGCAGCGGCTGGAGTAGTCATTGGCTGGAAACTGATAATATTAGCTTTTTTCATAGGATGTATTGTTGGTTCCGTAATACATCTTATTCGTATGAAAGTGTCAGGTGCCCAAAAGGTGCTGGCAATGGGACCGTATCTTGCAATTGGAATAATGATTGCAACACTTTGGGGTGAAAACTTAATATCATGGTATTTATCCATGATGTTTTAAGATAAAAGAGTAACTATTCAAAACCCCAAAGAATAAGAAGAACTGATACGTCATGCTTGCATGTAAGTAACAGTTGTTCTTATTCTTTAAGGTGACTCGAATAGAGTCACCGCCCCAGATATGAGCAAAATTAGCTACATAGTAGCGGGAAAGCACGATTTATCGTGCGGTTTTGCGAATATGTGGGAGGGGTTACGACAGCGTATTGGAGGGGAACAGATGGCCAACAAAGTATTGGGGATTGAAATTGGACAAAATTTTACAAGGGTAGTTGAAATAGATTATAAGACCAAGAAAAATCCAAAAATTTATAATATATTCGATTTTGCAACTCCGCAGGATATGATGGCAGATGGCGTGATTCAGGATGTAAGTATGTTCCGCTCACTTCTTGCTACTAAGCTTAAGGAGAATAAGGTAAGTACAAAAAAGGTGCTTTTTGTTCTTAATTCTGCTCGTATTGCTACTCGTGAAGTTGAGATTCCGGCAGTAAAAGACAAGCAGATAAAAGAAATGATTACAATGAATGCATCTGATTATTTCCCGGTAGATTTGGAACAATATCAGATAGTTCATGAAGTACTAGACAGAATTGAAGTTGATGGCGATAAGAAAATCAAAGTATCAGTTATCGCTGTTCCAAAAGATCTTATTCGGTCATATGAACTTCTTGCAAATGCGTGTAAACTTCAGCTGGTAGGACTTGATTATACAGGAAATGCCATAAAACAGTTAATGATTCAGGAAATTCCAGGAGAAATAAAAGCTACAGTAAAAGTGGATGAAAACATGACACTTCTTACTATTATGGATGGAAATGAAGTTAAACTTCAAAGAATTATTAATTATGGTATTGCTGAAGCTATTGAAGAAATTCAGGACAGCGAGATTTTTGGAGAATATATGTCTTTTTCTCAGGCTATGGATATTGCCAGAAGACGTACATGTATCTCAATTAGAAGCGATGGCACATTAGAAGAACAAAGACCTGTAAATCCGGATGAACATAGCATCGACGCTGAGAGAATAAATATATTAAGAGGAAATGTCACTATGGCATTGTCATCTCTTATAAGCAGTTTATCTCGAGTAATTGATTATTATCAGTCTAGAAACCCGGAGAAACCAATTGAGAAGATATTCCTTATTGGTATGGGTGCTGATTTTAGTGGTTTAAGTAAATTACTTACAGCAGAACTTAATTATAAGGTTATTCCTTTACAGCAGTTTGAAGGCATTTATATTAATAAGAATTTAAAGACTTCAAACTTTAAGGTTGCAGAATACTTTACATGTATTGGTGCTTCACTTAATCCTCTTGATATTGTTTCTGGTGCAAAGAGTACAAAGATTAGTAAAACAAGGGTTACTACAAAGGAAAGTCCTGACGGAGAGGTTGTTGAGGTTGAAGAGGAAGTTCCATCATTTGGAGTTCCGATATTAATCTGCGGATTATTTATTGTAGCTTCTATAGGTCTGGTTGCATATAGCATTTTCTCAAATCTTGTATTAAAGACTGATAATGTAACATTACAAAATCAGGTAAATGAACTTGAATATGCCCAGGAATTGTGTGATACATATAATTCGACTAAGGGATTATATGAATGGACAAAGGCATTAGATGCACAGACATTTAACAGAAATAATGAATTAGTAAGTTTTATTGAAGAACTTGAAAAGAAGATGCCATCAGATGTTCATATTCTTTCTATGTCTGCATCAACTGCAGGTATTGATCTTAATATTACAGTAAAGAGTAAGGAAGCAGTTGCTGATGTTATTTCACAGCTAAGAACATTAGACAGTGTTGATATTACATCTGTATCAACAATTTCGATTGATAAAGAAAAAGCTGATGTTAATTTCTCAGTATCATGTCAGTATGTTGCAAAAGTTGAAAGCACTGAGGAAGATACTAAAGAAGGTGAAGAAAGCACAACTGAGTCTCAGGAGACAGAGCAGAATACAGAGCAGGCTTCTTCTGAAGCTAATACTAATTAGGAGGTGCGGATAGATGTCAGCAAGAGATAAGAAAATAGTTATTGTACTTATAGGTGTCATTGTATTTGCACTTGCATATTTCTTTGTATTTCTTAAGGCACAGGATGAAAGAGAAGTTTTAAAGGCAGAGAACGCAAATCTTAACGCTAAGTATACAGATTTGTCAGAGAAGGCAGCTAAGTCAGAAATGTACAAGACTGAGACAGAAAAAATGAATCAGGAGATGGAAGCAATTTATGCAAAGTTTCCATCATATCTGAAAATCGAGAATGGAATCATGGATGTTGTTGAATTGGAGAATAAGACAAATTCGTTTATTTCAACAATTACAGTAGGGGAGCCAACTGCACAGGATGTTGTTGTGGGAAATGCTAATACTGATAGCAGTGCACAAAGTTCAGAAGGAACTACATCGGAAGGAACTACAACAGAATCAACTACAACAGATGGAACAACAGCAGACGGTACTGCTACATCTTCAGCAGTACCTTATCAGTTATATGATGTATCAACAGTAATTGAATTTGAGGCTGCATATGACGGAACTAAGAATCTAATAAATCTGGTTTCATCTGGAACAGATAAGAAAACAATTAATACACTTAATTTAACTTTTAATGAGGGGGAAGGAACGCTTTCTGGATCAATGTTATACAATACATATTTCTTATATGGATTGGATAAGCCATATGAAGCACCAGCCATTCCAAACATTAATCATGGTACACAAAATGTATTTGGAACATTTAAGTAAAATAGAATATGAAGTGAAAGGGGGAAGTCATGATGAAAGAATTTAGACGGAATAATGCTGGATTATCATTAGTTGAAATTATGGTATCTGTTGCAATTCTTGCAATCATTGTACTTCCTCTTTTGAGTTCTTTTGTAACTTCAGCAAGAACAAATGCAAAAGCAAAAAATAAGCTCCGTGCAACCAATGTGGCAGAGAATGTTATGGAAGGAATGGAGACATTATCAGTCAAAGAATTTGCATATCAGTTTAACTATCCGCAAGAAGGTTTTGATGCATTTATGCTTAGTGATGATTCAACCGTAATGCAGGTTATTCCAGCAGGAGATTCATATGGTGAAGTTACGAAGAGAGAAGATATTGCATCAGAGATAACAAACCCAGAGGATTTGATTTCTAGTGCAATCCTTAAAAATTTGTCAGGAAATGGTTATAAGTTTTTAGAGAGTGATTCAAGGAAGTATTATTTTTTTGCTTCTAATCTGAAGGTAGATAATAGAAAATACAATGCTTTTATTACTCTTGATGCAAAGACAAATGATCTTACTTCAATTAACAGGGTCTACAATACACAGTCGCTTGCAGATATGTCCAAGATGGATACAAACTATGATGCCATAAATTCAATTAAGCACACTACTTCAGATATTCTTTCTGAGATTGATAGCTGGGGATATCATACTAGAAATCATGGAGATGGAAAACAAATTTTAGGACAAAATGATATTTCAAGAACGATTTCTATTGATATTACAAAGAGTGTGTCAGATGCAACAATTGTAAGAATTACATATCAATATGAATTTGATTATGAGGGAAATCATATTAAGTTTCCATTAGAAGGCGCTGCAAACGAAAATGATTATACAAGCGTTATTTATGATAATACTTATAATACCAGCTGTAACTTGAGGGAAATTTATCTGTTTTATCAGCCATGGTACACATCAAACAGTAATAATGGACACTATGGTTGTACAGACAAAATTGTAATAAATAATAACGAGAGTATTCCTTGTGAAGTCTCAATAATTAAACAAAACTGTGTAGATCCAAACCTTCTTGAACAATATGAAAATAATTACAATGTTTTTGTAGAATTATCAGAACTTTCAAATGGTACCTCACATGCAGTTACAAAAATTGCAACAAATCTTGATACCAATCTTGGTAACGTTAATTCTGCGATTCAGCCTAGACAGGCTTATTATATGTATAACAATAATGTTAATGAGAGTTCATTAGCAAATATAATGACAGTTACTGGACTTGAAGCTGCCAAGGCAGAAGACAGATTATACGATGTAAGAGTAGATGTTTATAGTAATAAAACTTCTCTTTCAGATATAAATTCGACTGATCCAATAGTATCATTTACAGGAAGTATGGTGGAATGATGAAAAGAAAAACCTTAGATAATAGAGGCTCTACGTTAGTAATTGTAATGATAGCCATGTCAATTGTGGCTATGCTTGCAGTTGTTGCGCTTTGGATATCTCTTATTAATTTTGAGATGAAAACTACAGATATAGAATTAAAAGACAATTTCTATTCAGCTGAATCTGTATTAGATCAGATTTGTGTTGGACTGCAGGGAGATATATCTGATGCTTATAGAGAAGCATATCTTGATGTCATGCAAAATTATTCATTGTATGATGAAGCAACAAGAAATGAGAGATTTGCAGTAAGGTATATTGGTGCATTACGAAATCAGTTAAAGGCCAATGGTAGTGATTTGAATTATGATATTAATAATTTAATAAGCTATGTTGATCCGAAACTTACTGCAGCAAATGCATCACCAAAAGCAGTTGTCGAATGTACATCAGCAGCAGATGCAGCAAATCAGTATGGCCTTTTAAGTACATACGATACAGGACTTGTAATTAAAGGAGTAAAGGTTACATTTACTGATGAAAAAGGATTTGTTTCGATAATAGAGACAGATATTTCTTTGGCAATTCCAAAAATGAATTTTACTACATCAGAAGAGTTGCCGGAAATTTTCTCATATGCACTTATTGCAACGCAGGGAACGCAGGTAAAAGGAGATTCGACCAATCTTGTTCAGGTTGCTGGTAATGTTTATTCTGGTTCACCTTTTGTAGCTGATAACTCAAAAGTAGATGAGCTTACCAGTGTAAATATTGAGGCTGGAAAAAAATTAGAATTAAAAGATAGTCAGTTTTTCATTGCACAGGGAATTGTTGATTTGAAAACAAGTTCAAATCTGACTGTTCCATCAGGATGTCAGTTCTGGACAGATAATATTAATGTTAATAGTGCATTGGTTTCTTTAAAAGGAAATACATATGTTTCTGATGATTTAACATTAAGTGGCTCTGGAGCTAAAGCATTCCTTGGCGAGAACAATTCAGGAAAATATGTTGGCTATGGTAATTCAAAGCAGAATGCAAACGATAGTAGTGCAATCATTATTAATGGTGCAGAGTCTACTCTTGATTTGACAGGGTTAAAAGAACTTATGCTTGCAGGATATGCCTACATCAATACAGGTGCAATCGCAGGAAGTAATGGAATCGATAATAGTAATATTCAAACAGGTGATTCCATTTCTGTAAAAGGTAATCAGATTGCTTATCTTGTTCCAGCAGAATGTTTATATACAGAAGGAAATGGAAGTGAAGCAAAATCAAAATTTACAAGAAACCCTTTATCCTATGCCGAGTATAAACTGGTAAGTGAAGACAGTAAATATGTGCCGGTTAATACTGAAGTAATCACAAGTAAAACTGGTAAGCCATTAAAAAATTATCTTGCTGCAGGTGAAAATATTGATGAATGTGTGAAGAAAATATTCGTACCTTCGGCAGATGGAAGTAGTGATAATGGATATGTTTATTTTTATATGGATTTAGGTGCCCAGCAGGCTTCTGAATTTTATAAGGATTTCTATGATGCAGACTCTGAAAAGTTAAATTTGTATACAGATTTTTATACTAACTATATAAAAACAAATGAAGATGTAAGCTCTTCAATTTACATGGTTGGAAATTATTCATTATACAATGATAAAAATCTTTCACTAATGAAGGGACTTGTTCAGGATATTGATATTGATGCTGAAACAAATACTTTAGAAAATACATATACAGCACTTTCAAAGAAGCTTATTAAAAATTATGCAGCTCTTACAAGTGCAGAAGTGTCAAATACAATTTATTATAATTTGATAAATGAAGAGAATTTGAAGGAAATTACAAATTCAGAACCTGGATTTATGAAGAAGTTTTCTGCAACTAATGCGGATGGTTCTGTAAGTGAGGCAATTATTATAAACGATGATTATGTTTATGATGGTTCTAATCAAAATATAAGACTTATCGTTTCAACAGGAAATGTAACTGTTAAAGGCGATTTTACAGGAACAATAATTGCAAAAGGCAAGGTTGATATTACAACAAATTGTACAATTTCAAATGCTTCGGAAGAAGTGTTTAAGAGGCTTCTTCCAGTTGCAGCAAATGAAGGAGATGAGACTTCTTTGATGCTTTACAATGTTTTTGTACAGGGAAGCTCTTACCTTGCAAACAGTCTTGTAGGAGAGAACGTTGCAAATGCTGATGATTCGAAAATTTTGTATTCAGATATAATTTCATATCAGAACTGGAATAAGAAGTAATTTGCCGGAGGAAAATCTATGAAAGATAATAAAGGTTTTTCACTTGTTGAATTGATAGTTGTAATTGCAATCATGTCAATTCTGACAGGTGTTAGCGTCCTTTCTATACGCTCGGCGACTGGTACATATGTAAAACAATGCACTGCAAATATTGAATCACAGATTAATAATACCAGACATATGACCATGGCAAAGAATAAGGTAAAACTAAAAATATATGTTGACAGTAATGGTGTATATTATGCTGATATGGAAGTCTATGCTTCTGACAGTAGTACTACTCCGGAGAGTACCACCACAACAAAGGTAGGTAAAAGCTCTGTTGATGTATATTTTACAACTGATTCTTCAATGGCTGATACTTCATTTAAAAAAGTTGATTCGACAAATCCAATAATAATTGAATTTGATAGAAGTTCAGGAGCTTTGAAGGATACAACGAATTGTGTAAAGCAAATTAAAATATCAAAAGGTGCACACACAAAAAGAATTACAATTTACCCGGAAACAGGAAAGATTTCCGTAAAAACTGATTAACATGTTAAGTAATGAGAGGAGGCGTAAAATTGAATAACAAAGGTTTCTCATTAATTGAATTAATCATTTCGGTTGCTATTCTGACAATTATTACAAGCGCCATCCTCGGTTTTATTGTGACTAGTTCAAAATCATATGGAAATGTAAGTGAGGATGTAAGTTTACAGCAGGAAGCACAGTTGTCATTAAATCAGATATCTGATTTGATAGTTGATTCGACTAGTGGATTAAAATATTACTATAACGATAACGAGGCATTAACTATTTTGTCAGATGCTGATATTTCGGGAGATGTAACATCAAAGACACTTGCAATTTACAATGTACAAAAAGAAGTTGTATCAGGTGTTACAGTTGAGAATAAGTATATATACAATATTATCTGGAGAAAAGCAGATAAGAAGATATATTTACGAAAAGACTCAATTGATTCTTCAACAGGTCTTGTCATGCAAGGAAACGAAGTGCTAATGGTAGAATATGTTACCGATTTTAATCCATCTCTTACAAAAGTAGAGTCAAGGAAAAAAGTATCAATTTCAATGACCTTTGCAAGAAATGATAAAAATTATACCGCAAGTAAAAATTTTGCACTTAGAAATAAAACAATCGTTAATGGAAGTATTACGGACATATTTGATGATATTCAGCCTGTTGTAAGTGCAGTAACAGGGGTTGCAGTTACTTATAATAATGTTGCCAAAACAGAAGTGACTATGTGGAAGCATGATGGAACATGTTCATTTGGAGCAAGAGTAACAGGAATTGGATTTCCAAGTGCAGATGTTACCTGGAATCTTGCGAATGCATCTAATTCAACTGTTACACCAACACCAACAGGCTGCATTGTTAATCTTGCAGAGAATGAGACTGCAGATAGTCTGATATTAACAGCAACAACAAAGGCTTTATCAGCTGAAGAAACTCCACTTACGTCAGAGCCTGTAGTGATTAAGATTAAAGATATTACCGGAATTAATTTGTCTTTATTAAATACTGCGGGAAAGCTTCATGAAGGACAGATATTTACAGTAGCTGCAAATATATTTGGTACTTCTAATTTGGCAGAAGAGGATAAAAAGCTTGTGTGGTCTGCAGTAGGAGCAGAAAGAGTCAATAATACAGATCAGAATGCTAGTACGCAGACATTTAAGGTGACAGAAAATAATGGTGGAAAAGTAAGTATTAAGGCGATATCTAAAGTTAATTCAAATATTTATGGAGAGATAAAAGATATTCCAATTGAAGCTGTAGAATATAAAATCGTTGCTCATCCAGATGTTAATAGTGTGTTTGGTGCCGGCAGTGTTACTGTTACAGCAGATGTTAATCCGAAGGATAATTTTTCTAATGAGATTGTTTGGAGTATGTATGTTGAACGTTGGAGTATAGAATCAAATACTTGGATAAAATTTGATACACCAAATATCGGTGATTATGTAGAATTACAGCCAAATGGAAGTTCAGCAAAAGTGAATGTGAAGCAGTTGTTCCCAGATAGAAATGTTGGATTTAAGGTACATGTAACTGCATCTCTTAAAAATAATCCAGATATTTCTTCAACTACACATATTTTCTTTAATCATGAGGGTTATAATAAATAAGAAGGTACTAGTGAATGAATAGTTATGTAAAGAAACTGACAGTGTCAGTTATAGCAATTTTTTTAATATTTGGAATAATTGTTACTACAATAATTCTGCGTTCGTCTACAGACGTAGAGGCTAATGTATCATTTAGTGGAATTAGCTCAATTGTTGCATCTAGTAGTGAGGCTGCACCATTTAATGTAGTAGAACTTACTCCTAATCAGTCAATGGCAGAGATTGGTTATATGGTAGATGGAAGTGAGCCAATTAGATGGCTTGATGAAATTTCAAATATGTACAACTCAAACAACGGGAATGGAATTGCAAATAGTAATAATAGAGTTAAATATGTAAATGAAACATTAAAGAACAAATTATCACCTATTCTCGATAAAAATGGAGTGCAAAATACTAATTTGTTGCACTACGAAAAATATGAAGAAAGATATGTAGTTAAACAAAATGAAATTTCAAATTGGAATGTTTTAAAGCTTACTGGAACAGAAACTATACCTGCTGGTCAATCTGGATATAAGATGGTTGAAGTAGGAGATGGTGTGGGATCATATATCTATCAGAGTAACTATATACCTCAAGAAGATCCTACAAAGGGAGATTATAACCAGAATGTAATAAATTACGTCTATTCTGGAAATGGATACTATGGTCTTGCAATGGAAGCAGTTAAAAAGGAAGGCAATGTTACATATGTGCAAATGTTTGGTGAAAATGGTGGTGCATATAAGGTAAACAGTGCAACTGCTTTTGCTAAGGAAGAAAAGCTTAATGCGTATATTGTAGAAAATCCTACTGCTTCAATTTATCGACTAAATCTTGAAAATGTTAGAGGTGAGTATGAGTTTGTAGGCTATGCTGGTGAAATGGGGGTGCCAGACTTTAATAATTATGTGTATTTTTCTGTGAAAATGCAATATGTTCCTGTTGCAGAGATGGATGAGAGTAAGGTTTATTACAAAATTAAAGATGGTGGAGTAAGATTCTTTTATCAGCAGAATGGTGAATACGGTGCTGTTCTTGATGAGAATAATCCATATATAAAGGTTAATGGTAATAGTATAGGTAATTTTAAGCTTGATACATCTTCGCTTGTATATACATATGTTGGAGCAGGAAAGGGAAAATATGAGCTTACTGTTTCTGCAAACGATATTCTTGATTATCCAGTTAACGTAAACCAGATATATTATAAAGGCGGTTTCTCAAATAATAACTGGTTTAAGAATGGAGTATTTAATCAGGATAATTCACTTAGTGCTGATAATGACATCTATATTAATGTAGATGCATATACTCCTGATATGTTTAGTAATATAGATGTTACAGATGTGGATTTATTATATTTAAATGGTAGTGCTTCAAATCTTGCAGGTGGTGATATAGCTTCATATAATGCTGAAAATGATTTAACATGGGATGAAGTTTTATTAATTGCTAAATGGGCAAATATGCCTGGATTCTATATGCCTGTAATTGTAGATTATAGTATATTTAATGGAACAGTAAATGCAAATAGCACAAATGTGCAAAAACTTGCAGCTCTTCTTTGTGCAACAAATTTTGACGAATTAAACATTGATGAGCAGACAAATCCAAGTTCTTTTGACTGGAGTAAGCTTAAATTTATCAGTGATAGTGATAATCACTATATTAAAGGAAATGTTTATGTTATTCCGGGAGATTCTACTGATAATGTTCCATTTATATTTAGAGATTTTACAAGTGCATTTTTGCAGAGAACAAATAATGCAGATAAATTTTACAATAATTATTTGAGTATTGGTTTTGGTGAGATTGCAGAGCTTATCAATCAGGAAAATCTCATCAGACAGACAGAAAATAATGCGGGTAAGAATTATGAGTATTATGATCTTTATATCTCAAAAGCAATAGCAATTGAGTATGCAATCTGTTATTCGAGCAAGCGTAGTCTGGCTATTGATGATACATTAAATATTTTGGATATTGAGCCATGTGCACCTGATCCAGCTAAGGCGGATAGTAAAATATTAAGATATGATAATGTTAAGGAGTGGCTGGGAAACAATGCACCGTCAAGAGATAAGGTAAAAATTACTACAATGTCATCAGCAGAATTTATAGGAAAGATAGAGGACCTAAATACATACGATATCATATATTTTGGTTTATGTAGTGACAGACTAAATACGGATACTAGTGGTGCCACTGTTTATAATGATACTAATATGAATGGTATGTATTATACAAACATAGGAGATTTGATAGTAATTAAACCTGATCCAGTTCCAGATCCAAATAATCATGATATAGGAAATGATGAAAGAAGGGGACATGTTGGTTTATTGGATAATGATTATAATTCTAACAAAACCGGTCTGAACTATGATAGTATTAGTACTCCGATTACCTATGAGTCTCTTCATACTTATAGAGGTTCTGGAAATGATATAACTGATGAGAAGGTAAATAAATTAGAGGCTTTTATTAAAGCTGGTAATCCAATAATATTACATGATAGTTTTGTCAATAATGATAATACTATTAACTCCCATATAGTAGATAATAGTTCAAAGATTTTTGATTTCTTTAATAATAATATTAATAGCCAATACGTTATGTCTTCATCGCAGGCGAGAATCAATAGTTCTACTTTAAATAATTATCTTACAATTAGTAAGCCAAAAATAATTTATCAGGAAACTGGAAAAAAGGCACAGGGAGTAGATCTAGATAAATCTAATTGGTATGGATTTTCATATACAGATTATGATTATATTGAGTTAGATTCAAATGTTATTAAACTTGATTTTAACATTGATAATAGTGGTGGTGTAGATGTAAATGCGCTTTTTGGTGTTAAGTTAGTTCTTGATTCTAATGCTGATGGTAAGTTTTCATTAACACAGGAAACTATTGCAGGAAATGAAATCAGATTATATCAGAATGGGTCGATTATTGAACCAAAGCATCGAGTAATTGAGGATAAAGAAGAGTATTATTATGAAGTACCAGCAGGTTCACAGTATAAATATAACTTAGTATATACATTACCAGACAGTTATGTTGGTATTATTCCATGGAAGCTTGTGGTTAATCAGTCTACTAATGAATATAGATATGATTCTGTACAGGGATATTTCTATAGACCAAGAACTGAAAGTACCCGAGAAAAAATCAAGATTCTACAGATTAATACAGAAAATCTAAGTGTAGGCTCAACCTACAATATGCAGGATGAATACAATAAAGAGTCTTGGTTTAGTAAACTCCTTAGTCAGGTAAATGACTATGAGCTTGAAATAAGAACAGTATCAGCAGCTGAATATGAACAAAATTATCGAAAATTAGATTCTGATAATCCTGTAAAAGAATCCGGCAAGATTTATCTTGAAGATTACGATATGCTTATTATGGGATTTGGAGATTGTTACGATATTACTGATGTTAATGGCTGTGTTCTTGGAATTAAAGAGTATATTGAGGCAGGTAATCCGATATTGTTTACACATGACACTACCTCATTTTTCAATGATGATACAAGAACGGTAAAAAAATCAAATAGTAAATATGTCTGGGGATATGACTTTAACAAGATAGTTAGAGGTGTAGTTGGAATGGATCGTTATGGTATCCTTTCTAATGAGTATATAAAAAAAGGTAATAATATTAATAATGCCACAAATAAAACAGAGTATGATAATGCTATAAAAACATCAGAAGAAAGTCATAAGGATATTGCTTATTTACCTGGAAGTAATAAACAAATTATAACAAGACAGAGTCAAGGTTTTACAAATTATGATTTGAATGCCAGAATGAACAAAGAATATACAAATTATACATTTTTCAACGGACTTTCAAAGGGCTATAATGGTCAAGGTTGGAGCGACAAGGGTTATAATGGTTCATGGAATGATGTTGATGGATGGTATATTTCTCAAGTGAATTCAGGACAGATTACTAATTATCCATTTAAATTGCCTGATTCATTTTTAGCAGAACTTACACATATGCAGTATTATCAGCTAGATTTAAATCAGGATGCTGATGCAGATGGTGAGAGTGATATTGTAGTTTGGTACACGTTGGGTAATGAAAACTCACAATATTATAATCTGTCATTAAAAGATATTCGTAATAATTATTATATCTATACAATGGGAAATGTTACATATTCAGGTGTTGGTCATAGAAGAATTTCAGATAATTCATATGAGCAGGCTTTATACATTAATACAATGATTGCTGCTTATAATGCAGGTGTACGTGCTCCGTCAATTGAACTTAAGGAGAATGATAGTATTGACTCACCAAATCTTGGAACTGTTTATGTATCTGTAGATGATGTATTAAATCAGCAGATAGAGGGCGAGAATGCAGTAGAGACAATATATTTTAAAGTTACAGATACGAACTATATTAGATACAAACACAATAAAAATTTATATTCAGATTTTTATGTAGAAATATCTGAAAGTGAATATCAGAATATATCATCTAAGGACGATAGGAAAGTGATTGATAGAGATGGAAAATTAGTTTACTTGAAAAAGTTGGATGTAAATCCGACTGTTGCCGATGATGATAGTGCATATAATTATGTTTCTACAAAAGCTCGTGCAAATGGTGTTCTCTATAAGGTAGATATCCCATTAGATATATTGGGAAATAATAAGAATTATGTAGATGTATATTGTATTGCAAATACCGAAATAGTTAAATTGAGTAATTCTGGATATGAAGTAAGCAGAACATTAACTAATGATTCGTATGAATCATTTAGAGTACAACGTGTTACTTTGCAAGATTTAGATTGATGCAAAAATTGAAGAAGATATTCAATAATATTAAAAGAAGCAGATTGTTTTAATCTGCTTCTTTTATATATAATTATTTACTTTCTTTACCTTGCAAATAGTTTGATGCATCTGGCCACAATTCATATTTCTTTCCATCTTTTCCTAATTTATCAGTAAGGTACATTCTTGTGGGACGCGTATTCTGTTCATATTCTAGAACAACAAAATAATCAGGATGAGCTTTTGAAAGAGGTAATTCGCCTAATTCTTTTGCAAAATAATCTAATAAAGTTTTAGGATTGTCAGCATTGAACTTACTGTCTTTATTCCAGGCAACAGAAGTAGAATAATGCTCATCATCATATTTTGTATCTAATTGATGATCTGTAATAACTGCCCTCGAAGCCTGAATAAAACTGTCAGCATTTTGAATGTCTACCGCACGTTTTGATTTTTCAATATATTGAAACATTGTTGGCACAATTACAGTTACTAAAACCGCCATAATTGCAATTACAATAATTAATTCTACCAATGAAAATCCTTTATTATTTTTCATAGAAAAATTCCCCTATTGAATTTTGATATAGGACTATTATACCATGTAATTGTAGCTATGTGGATGAAAAGAAAAAAAAAATTTATAAATCCTTTATTATTTTTTAACATTATGATTGTTGAGAAAATATTATGCTGTGATAAAATAATTGACAGTGACATAAATTAACTAAGATGGGAAAGTAAGGAAACGATATGGGAAAAATATTCAAAAACATGCTTCCATATTGGAAGTGGATAATTGTTATTATTGCATTTCTTGTGGTTCAGGCAAATTGTGATTTGGCTTTACCGCAATATACATCAGATATTATTGATGTAGGAATTCAAAACAAAGGTATTAAACATATTCTTCCGGAAAAAATTATACAGGAAGATTATGAAAAAGCACAGTTACTAATGACGACAGATGAGAGGAAACTGTTTATCGATGCCTATGAAGAAATTGAAGATTCTGATGAAGAAGCTTCGTATAAATTAGTAGCAGATAAAGATGAGCTTGATGAGTTAGATGATAAGTTAATTGTACCAATTGTAATGGTTTATCAGATGACTTCTGTTGATGCATCAGAATTTACTATGTCAGAGGATGTGGGAAATCAGGATGTTGATATGGATGTTTTTATGCAGCTTGTTTTATCAGGGCAGTTGCATGATGATGCAATTAAAGAGATGAGAAAAGGCGTTCAGGATAAGATTGATGCAATTGGTGTTTCAACTCTAAAATCAATGGGAATTGCATTTGCAATAAATTGCGATGAAAATGCGGGCTTAGATGTTGAGTCTATACAGATGAAGTATCTTTTGAGAACTGGTGGACTCATGCTCCTTTATGCTTTTGTGATGGGCTTATGTGCAGTTGTAGTTGGATATTGTGCTTCGAAAGTTGGTGCCGGAGTTGGTAGAGATTTAAGAGAGAAGACATTCTTTAATGTAGTAGGCTTTTCTAATGCAGAGATTAATAAATTTTCTACTGCATCACTTATAACAAGAAGTACAAACGATGTCCAGCAGGTTCAGATGGTAACAGCTGTATTTCTTAGAATGATTCTTTATGCTCCAATTATTGGAATTGGTGGAATATTAAAGGTAGCTGAGACAAAGGCCGGAATGGAATGGGTAATTGGTCTTGCGGTTATTCTTATTATTGGTTTTGTAATGGTTCTTATGTCAGTAGCAATGCCTAAGTTTAAAATAATGCAGACTTTAGTAGACCGACTTAATCTTGTCTCTAGAGAGATTCTTACAGGTCTAAGTGTAATAAGAGCATTTGGTCGTGAACAAAGAGAAGAGGAAAGATTTGATGAGGCTAACCGTAATCTTACCAGAACACAGCTTTTTACAAACCGTGTCATGACATTTATGATGCCAGGAATGTCTATGGTTATGTATGGAATAACTTTACTTATTGTATGGGTTTCTGCAAATAGAATCGATGCAGGACAGATGCAGGTTGGACAAATGACAGCCTTTATCACATATACAATGATTATTGTTATGTCATTCCTTATGCTTACAGCAATGTCAATCATGATGCCAAGAGCCGGGGTTGCTGCAGCCCGTATTGAGGAAGTTGTTAAAACTGATACTTCAATTAAAGATGCTCCAAATCCTGTGAGCAAAAAACATAATGGTAAGATTGAATTTTCACATGTTAACTTCAGATATCCTGGTGCACAAGAGGATGTATTGTCAGATATTGATTTTGTAGCAGAACCAGGAAAGACCACTGCAATTATAGGAAGTACTGGTTGTGGAAAATCAACATTGGTAAATCTTATTCCAAGATTTTATGATGTTACAGCTGGTAGTATCAAATTAGATGGAGAAGATATAAGAAATTACTCTTTGGAAGAGTTAAGAAATACAGTTGGTTTTGTTCCACAGAAAGGAATATTATTCTCTGGAACAATTGCATCAAACTTACGATTTGGAGCTCGTGATGCTTCTGATGAGCAGATTAAAAAAGCCGCTACAATAGCACAGGCGGCAGATTTTATTGAAGAAAAGAATGATAAATATAATAGTGCCATCGCACAAGGTGGAAGTAATGTTTCAGGTGGTCAGAAACAGCGTCTTGCCATTGCTAGAGCTATTGCAAAACAACCAAAACTTTATGTATTTGATGATAGTTTTTCAGCGCTTGATATGAAAACGGACGCAACTTTGCGTAAGGCATTAGAGGAAGTGACTGCTGATAGTACAGTTCTTATCGTAGCACAGAGAATTAGTACTATTCTTCATGCAGATCAGATTATTGTTTTAGATGATGGAATTATTGTTGGAAAAGGAACTCATGAAGAACTTCTTAGAAACTGTGAAACTTACGAGCAGATTGCAAGATCGCAGATGTCTGCAAAGGAGCTTGGCCTTCCAGAGGAAGAATCACAAAAGTCAGGCGATGATGCAGTAAAAAAGGAAGAGAAAAATTTAGAAACAGAAAATATTAAGACAAATGTTGTTGATGGGAAGGAGGAGAAATAAATGAGTGAAGAAAAAATGAATAAGGAATTTAAGGCTCCTCCCAAACCTCGTCATGGTGGTCATGGACCAATGGGCGGCATGGCTCCGGGAGATAAACCTAAAGATTTCAAAGGTTCAATGAAGAAATTAATCAATTACCTTGGAAGATACTGGATAGCTATTATTGTTGTAATGATTTTTGCTGCGATATCTACTATATTTGCAGTGGCAGGACCTAAAATTATGGGTAAGGCGACTACAAAACTTGCCGAAGGTCTTATGGCAAAAATCTCAGGTACGGGAAGTATTGATTTTGACTATATTGCTAAAATACTTTTGATAACACTTGGATTGTATGCTTTTAGTGCATGCTTTAGTTTTATTCAGGGAATTATTATGACAGGTATTACACAGAAGACCTGTTACAGATTGAGAAAAGACATCTCTGAGAAAATAAACCGTATGCCAATGAAGTATTTTGAGTCAAGAACATACGGTGAAGTACTTTCAAGAATTACAAATGATGTCGATACTTTAGGACAGAGTTTGAACCAGAGTGTGACACAGATTATTACTTCAGTTGCCACATTGATTGGTACACTCATAATGATGCTTTCAATTTCACCACTTATGACACTTATTGCTCTTGTCATTTTGCCAATTTCAGTATTTCTTATTAGCTTAGTAATTAAGAAGTCACAGAAATATTTTATGGATCAGCAGGAATATCTTGGTCATATCAATGGTCAGGTAGAAGAGGTATATGGTGGTCATCTTGTAATAAAAGCTTATAATAAAGAAAAAGAAACTTTGGATGAGTTTAAAAAGACTAACGACATACTATATCAGTCAGCCTGGAAATCGCAGTTTTTGTCAGGTCTTATGATGCCTATTATGAACTTCGTAGGTAACTTAGGTTATGCAGGAGTAGCAATTTCTGGAGGTATTCTTGCCATAAAGAATGTAATTACAATCGGAGATATTCAGGCGTTTATTCAGTATGTGAAGAGCTTTACACAACCTATTCAGCAGATTGCCCAGGTTGCAAATCAGCTTCAGTCTATGACAGCAGCTTCTGAGCGTGTATTTGAATTTTTAGGTGAGGATGAAGAGGATGTTAAGGTCGATAATCCGGTTAAGTTAGACAAAATCGAAGGTGCTGTTGAATTTGAGCATGTTCATTTTGGATACAATGAAGACCAGATTATCATCAATGATTTCTCAGCAAAAGTAGAACCAGGCCAGCAGATTGCAATTGTTGGTCCAACTGGTGCAGGAAAGACCACTATGGTTAAGCTTCTTATGAGATTCTATGATGTAAATGAAGGTTCAATTAAAGTTGATGGACATGATGTAAGAGCGTTTAACAGACAGGAATTAAGAGATGCCTTCGGAATGGTACTTCAGGATACATGGTTATTCCAGGGAACAATTATGGAAAATATCCGTTACGGCAGATTAGATGCTACAGATGAAGAAGTTATCGCAGCTGCCAAAGCAGCACATGCTCATCATTTTATTCAGACATTACCTGGTGGATACAATATGGAGCTTAATGAGGATGCTAGTAATGTTTCCCAGGGTCAAAAACAGCTACTAACAATAGCTCGTGCAATTTTAGCTGACAACAGAATTCTTATTCTTGACGAAGCTACTTCTTCGGTTGATACCCGTACGGAGATTAGAATTCAAAAGGCTTTAGATAATCTTATGCGTGGTAGAACAAGCTTTGTAATAGCACATAGATTATCTACAATTAAAAATGCTGACCTCATTCTTGTTATGAAGGATGGAGATATTATAGAGCAGGGAAATCATGACGAATTAATTAGATTAAATGGTTTTTATGCTGAATTATATAACTCACAATTTGAAGAAGCAGTTTAAAAATGAGCCAATTTTTCCAAATAATTTTTTTGAAATGGAAAAATTGGCTCATTTCCGATATAGACAGTAGGAATAATATTATATAATATATAATCTGGAGTTTAAGTTTTGACATTAGTTGACGGCAAGGAGGATTTTATGAGTAATATTAATGTCGCTGTAGCAAATGATAATGAGTATATTCTCAAATTATTAAGAAAACTGTCAGAAAATGAAGAATTATTAAATGGGAAAACACCAGATATTTTATTGGTTTATCTTGATAAGCCAATCGATAAGGAAAACATTTTGATAGAGGATGAGGAAGATAATAAGAGACATTCATTAGAAGAAAAGGTGACAGAGATTATTCACGAAATAGGTGTACCTGCACACATTAAAGGGTATCAGTATTTAAGAGAAGCAATTATTATGTCTGTAAATGATATGGAAATGCTCAATTCAATTACAAAAATTCTATATCCTGAGATTGCAAAAAAATACCAGACAACACCAAGCCGTGTTGAGCGAGCAATACGTCATGCAATAGAAGTAGCATGGAGTAGAGGAAAAATGGATACAATAGATGAATTATTTGGATATACTATCAATAATGGAAAAGGAAAACCAACAAATTCTGAATTTATTGCACTTATTACCGATAAGATGAGATTGCAGATGAATGCCTAAAAATGGTATAATAGTCATAGATTTTATGATTATAATTAGGAGGCATTTTGAGGATGAAAAAAATACTTTTAGCTTCTTCAGAAGCAGTGCCATTTATTAAGACAGGTGGTCTGGCAGATGTAGTTGGTTCATTGCCAAGATATTTGAATAAGGATGAATTTGATGTTAGAGTAATTATTCCAAAGTATGCATGTATGGGTCAGGAATTTGCTTCAAAGCTTAAGTTTGTCTGTCATTTATATGTTGATTTGAATTGGAGAAGACAGTATGTTGGTATCCTAAAATCTGAATATAAAGGCATTACTTATTATTTTGTTGATAATGAATTCTATTTTGCAGGACCTAATCCTTACAATAACATATATGAGGATGTAGAAAAATTTGCTTATTTTTCTAAGGCTGTTTTGGAAGCTCTTCCTTATATTGATTTTGTTCCGGATATAATTCACTGTAATGATTGGCAGACTGGTTTATTACCTGTTTTTTTGAAAACTTCATATGGCTCGGATAAGTTTTATGAGAATATTAAGACAATTTTTTCAATTCATAATATGAAGTTTCAGGGACGCTGGATGATAAATGAAGTTGCAGATATTACAGGATTACCTGAACACATTTTTAGTGCACAGGCTCTTGAATCATATGGAGAGGCAAATTACCTTAAAGGTGGTTGTGTATATGCAAATGCTATTACAACTGTTAGTCCAACGTACGCTCATGATATTACCACTGAAGAAGGTGGTGAAGGCTTAGGCGGTCTTATGTATGCCAGACGTGATTCCTTGTATGGTATATTAAACGGAATAGATTATGATGAATATAATCCGATGACCGACCAATATATAGCAAAGCATTTTGATGTAACAAATATCAAAGAAGGAAAGAAAGCCAATAAGCTTGCACTGCAGAAAGAAAGCTCTCTTCCACAGAAAGAAGATGCACTTTTGATCGGTATGGTATCAAGGCTTACTGACCAAAAAGGTTTTGATCTTGTTGCATATATGATGGATGAGATTCTTAGTACTATGAATGTTCAGTTTGTTGTATTAGGAACAGGTGAGAACAGATATGAAAATATGTTCCATCATTTCCAGGAAAAATATCCTGATAAGCTCTCTTCGTATATTGGCTATTCGGAAGATAGAGCACATAGGATTTATGCAGGGTGTGATGTGTTCTTAATGCCTTCATTATTTGAACCGTGTGGACTTAGCCAACTTATGTCTATGAGATATGGAACCCTTCCGATTGTAAGGGAAACAGGCGGTCTTAAGGATACAGTAAAGGCATATAATGAAGAAGACAATACAGGAAACGGTTTCTCATTTGAACAGTATACAGCCCACGACATGCTTTATGCATTACAGTATGCAAATAAAATATACTCTAATAATAAAAATGCCTGGTATGAAATGCAAAAGAGAGCAATGAAGGAAGATTTCTCATGGGAATCATCAGCCCGTGAGTACGAGGAATTATATAATTCATTATAGAATCATAAAATATTTTTACAAAAACGCAGTCATGTGACTGCGTTTTTTCTATCCTTATGACATAATTATCTGCTCTGTATTACGCATAAATATATATGCATTATCAGATAATATACAGTCATCTGCGACATGTGCTTCATTTACATCTTTAACCATATTAGCATAGTGACTCAAAATATCTGAATAGTCATCACAGTCCTTAACTGCTATTAATATTATTTCATGTACACTACTTGGAAGAATGATAAGGTTTGAATGGAGTTTATCTGCAATTTCTTTTAGTAGTCCGCTATAGAGTAAAACACTAGCTCCAAAAGAAGCAATTTTATTTGAAAGTACATACATTGGACAATTATATGTCTCATAAGCAAATGGATTATAATCTAATATCTGATTTACAATGTCGTTCATGTGCATGAAATTTATGCCTCTGATTTTTGGAGTGTTTGCCATTGCAAGTTTATAAAGTTCGTCAGTATCTGTTTTCCATAAGCTCACATGCTCATTGTTGATAAGTATCGTGGCTGAATTATCATCAAAATCAGCAAGTGCATATTGAAAAAGAATTACCATATCATGATATTTGATATGTGGAACTGAATCTAGTATATTAATATTTTTTTCATAATTGACTAGTTTATAAATTATTTGAGATTTAGCCTTATTAAAATCTATAAATCCTTCGATGTTATAGTTTTGAGTTGGCATATGTCTGCTATATGATTTTAGTATATCATCATAAATGTCCTCCATCTTTACCCCATCAAGGTATCTGTGATAATAAGGATTTAGATAGAATGTTGGTGAAATATTAAAATTGTTATTTCTAATAATCATTCCATCATAACAAACTCCATTATTTTTGTTTACTGGTTGAATAGTAATAGTGTAACTGTTTCCAAGTCGAGATTGAATTTCCTTAGAAACTTCATTTTTAAATTGTGTATAATTCATAATTCTCCTTTTACATAACAAGCATTGCTTGAAAGCAAAAAGATAATCTTATGGGAAAATGACACGAATCGTGTCGTTTGGGAAATATAAGTCCACGAGAAGAACACTCGTGGACTTTAATTTATCATTTTTAAAAAATTATTGCAATAGATTTTTTAAAAAACATTTAATTTGATTTAAGTTCCTGCCAAAGTTTGTTGTATAATTCGGCAGAATCATCATCTAAAGCTTTATAAACCTCGCAACGTGATATGACATCAGCTGGAGGATTGATAGCAGCGTTATTCCTGGTTTCTTCATCCATTGCTTCAATAACAGGAATGATAGGAGATGCATAGTATACATAATCAAAATTAGCCTGAGCAACATCAGCACTGCAAAGATAATTTAAGAATGCGTATGCGCCTTCTTTATTCTGGCAACTTGCTGGAATAAACCATGAATCAATCCATAGGTTTGAACCTTCATCGGGAACGATATAATTTATATTAGTATTTAAATCCATTGCAGCTGCAGCTTCACCAGAGTAGCAGAGTGCTATGGCTGCATTTTCAGCTGCCATTTCATCACATGTCTCATCAACATAATAAGCAGTAACATCAGGGCTTTGTTTCTTCAAAATATCAAGCGCCTCATTAAGGTGAGTTTCATCAGTTTCATTAATCGAATAGCCACAACTTATTAGTGCAGGAGTGAACATGTCCCTTACCGAGTTAATCATAATCATGTTATTTGCAAAACGTCCGTTCCAAAGAGCATTCCAGCTTCTAAGTTCATCTGTATCAGCATATTTTGTGTTGTAAAGAATACCAACTGTTCCATAGAAGTATGGAACTGTATATTCATGAGTTGGATCAAAAGATTCTGACATCTCAATGATATTAGAATCTACGTTTTTATAGTTGGAAATCTGACTATAATCAATTGTTAATACTTCACCTTCTGAAATAAGTTTTTCAATTATATAATCAGAAGTACATATTACATCATAGTCGATAGAGCCTGTCTTGTACTTGGTGTACATTTCTTCAGGATCCTCATATTCTTCGTATTTAACTGTAATTCCTGTTTTTTCTTCGAATTCTTTTAGGGCATCTTCGTCGAAGTATTTTCCATAATTTAATACCGTGATTGTATTTTTATTAGAAAAATTACCACTGTTTGTAGTAAATATACCAATAGAACCAATAATTAATACTGTAATAATCGCAATACTTACTGTACGCTTTACAATACGAATTTTTTTTGCTCTTGCTGCATTTTTAATCGAATTTTTAGCTGAAGAAGTAGAGCTTTCCGGATTTAAATTTGCAGCTACTAAAAGAAGCAGAACAGTAAAGAATAAAATAGTTGATAAAGCATAAATCTCTGGTCTTATTCCTTTTTTTAATTCTGTATATAACATTGTAGACAAAGTATTAACACCAGCACCTTTAGTGAAGTAAGTGATGCTAAAATCATCAAGTGACATTGTTACTGCCATAAGGAATCCAGAGAATACTCCGGAACGAATTTCAGGCCATGTTACTTTATAGAAAGCATAGAGTGGTGTAGCACCGAGATCTAATGCCGCTTCGTAAGTGTATTTGTTTGTCTGTTTAAGCTTTGGAAGTACATTTAATATTACATACGGAATATTAAATGTTATATGGGCAATTAATACTGTAACGAATCCTAAATCAATAAATTTTACAAATAAAAGCATCATTGAGATACCAGTTACAATATCTGCATTAAGTAGAGGTATATTTGTTGCACCAAGAAAAATCGTCTGGTTACGTTTTTTCATTGCATTTATACCAAATGCTGCCAGTGTACCAATTATTGTAGCTATGACAGCAGCCAGAATAGTAATCTGTAATGTTGTAGCAAAGGCTGTCATAATCTTTTGATTCTTAAAGCAGTTTAAATACCATTTTAATGTGAATCCACCCCAGTTAACACGAGAAGATGAATTGTTAAATGATAATATAATAAGAACAAAAATTGGCAGATATAGGAATAAAAAGATTAGTCCCATATATATTTTAGAAAAAACTTTTTTTAACATATATTTGTTCCCTCCCCGTCTTTATCGAAGAGATTAACAAGTGCCATGCTTATCAGTACAAATATCATAAGTACGAATGAAAGGCCACTACCGGTATTCCACTGTGAACCATGGATAAAATCCTGTTCGATAATATTTCCAATGAGAAGAACTTTGCCTCCACCAAGTATTTGTGATATTGCAAACGAAGTAAGTGATGGTACGAATACCATTACGATACCACTAATAATTCCAGACATTGTAAGAGGAACAATTATTTTAAAAAATATTATAAAGTTATTTGCACCTAAATCTCTTGCAGCTTCAATCCAGTCATGCTTTATGCGAGCCATTGAGTTATAGATTGGAAGAAGCATAAATGGTAAGAAATCATATACCATTCCAAGAACTACAGCTGTTGGAGTGTTCATTATATCAATTCTACCTAGACCAAGTGTGGTAAGAAATGAATTGATTACTCCATTTTTGGAAAGTAACTGCTTCCAGGCTAGAATTCTAAGCATAAAATTCATCCACATAGGAAGCATAAATATAAATACAATGAAGCTTTGGTTTTTGATATTGAGTCCATTAAGTATCATGGCAAGTGGATATGAGAGTAAAAGACATATCACGGTACATAACACGCCAAGCCAAAGTGAAAGACCAAGAGCTTTCAAGTTAGTATGTGATGTTATTGCCATAATGTATTCAAGAGTTAAATCTCCATTACTGTTTGTAAAAGCATAATACAATATCATCAGAAGAGGCAGTAATATAAAACCGATTATCCATAATAAATATGGACCAGCAAGTAGCTGTCTGCGAACTTTACTCATCTATTTCCACCACCTTTTCATCAGATGATTCAGGCTTGTGCATAATCTGAATATTGAAAGGAATAACTTTAATTCCGACGCGGCTTCCAACTTCTACATATTCTGTAGTGTGAACCATCCATTCATATCCGTTAGCAACAACCTCGAGTTCGTAATGAACACCTTTGAAAATAAGAGAAGTGACATTACCTACCAATAATCCGTCTTCTGGTTTAACAAGTTCAACATCCTCAGGTCTGATAACTACATCGACAGGAGTGTTTTCACCAAAACCTTCATCGACACAAGGGATTTTTGTTCCTAATATCTCAACAAGTCTGTCTTGGACCATGATGCCATCAATAATATTGCTATGTCCTATAAAGTCAGCAACAAATGCATTTTCTGGTTCGTTGTAAATATCCTCGGGTGTTCCAATCTGTTGGATGTAGCCTTGATTCATTACAACGATGGTGTCTGACATTGTAAGGGCTTCTTCCTGGTCATGTGTAACATATACGAATGTAATTCCAAGTTCTTCTTTTAATCGAATTAATTCATACTGCATGTTCTGGCGAAGCTTAAGGTCGAGAGCACCAAGGGGCTCATCAAGTAATAATACCTTTGGTTCATTTACTATAGCTCTTGCTATTGCGATTCGCTGTTGTTGGCCGCCACTTAATGAATCTACAGAACGATGTTCAAATCCGTCTAAGTTTACAAGTTTTAATGCATATTTAATTTTATCATCAATATATGCCTTACTTTTTTTCTTTATTTTAAGTCCAAAAGCTATATTCTCTGCAATGCTCATATGTGGAAAGAGAGAGTATTTCTGGAATACGGTGTTTAGATTTCTTTCATTGGCAGGTATATTAGTTATATCTTTTCCATCAAAAAGAATCTGACCTTTATCAGGGGTTTCAAAACCACCAAGAATTCTAAGAGTTGTTGTTTTTCCGCAACCTGAAGGTCCGAGAAGAGTTAAGAATTCGTTCTCTCTTACATATAAATTAAATTCATCCAATATCATATTGTTTTCAAAAGATTTGGATATATCTACGAAATTTATAAGTTCTTTTTTCATTTGTCACTGCCTTTCTTTTTATTAATAGGGTAATTTTATAATATTAAGTAATAAAGTCAATATTTATTTTGACAGTTTTTTGATTTTTTGATAATATCTTTTTATACGCCGATATGGCTCAGGTGGTAGAGCGACGCCCTCGTAATGCGTAGGTCACGGGTTCGAG
>JAXJTU010000041.1:0-4150 GCA_036309425.1 Agathobacter sp. | reverse complement strand
GGCTGCCCTTCTGGTACTGTTTCTTCTAAGAAAAGAGGTTCGGGTTTTCTTGCTTATCCGGATGAGATGGAAGCATTCCTTGATGATTTGTTCAGCCGTGTAGATATAAAGATTTCTATAAAAACTCGTGTTGGGTACACCGATGATAATGACTGGAAACGAATTGCTGAGATATACAGTCGTTATCCTATCTGCGAACTTACTGTTCATCCACGAATCCGTACTGATTTTTATAAACCTATTCTTAGACTTGATGATTTTGCAATTGCAGTTACTACGATAAATCAGGAGCAGACTCCATTGTGTTATAACGGAGACATTGTTGATAAGGAAAGTTTTATTAAGATATCGGAACAATTTCCCACTGTCGAACGATTTATGATTGGACGCGGGCTTATTGCAAGACCTGGACTCATTATGGATATCAAGGGTGAGCTTACTGATATGGAGGATTATCGAAAAAGACTTAGAGCTTATCATGATGAGATTGTTAATGAATACCAGCAGTTGTATCAGGGGCAGAAGGATACTCTGTATCGCATGAAGGAACATTGGTCTTATCTTCACAATAACTTCCATGATTGTGACAAATATCTAAAGAAGATAAAGAAATCGCAGAATCTAACTGAGTATGGACTTATTGTTAATGCAATATTTAATGACTGCGATATTAAGATGGGCGAGTTTACACATATTAAATCATATTAATTTGTTTTACCATTAATAACAAAGAAAAAACGCAGGATAGATTTTACTCTTCCTGCGTTTTTCTTGACATATTGAGAAATTAATTTCCCCAAGAACCACCCCAGTATGGGTTATTCTTAGAAGCCTCTTCATATGACATTCCATTTCCCTGCCAATATGGATTGCTGCATGTTCCAAGGTCCTTATCTGCTGCGCCGCTTGGAGCATCAGGATTAACATCTGCAGTCTCAGCTATATCTAAAATTGCAAGTTCAGCATTTACCCATGTTTTCATATTATCTTCCTCCATGTCTTTTTGTACTCTAACATATCTTCGCAAGAATCACATTAACAAGTTTTTTTAATTAAGTAAAGCTTTCTAACAACATTGTAACATTTATTATATTAAATAATGACTGCAGCTTAATCTTGTCTTCTTTACTTTCAAAATTTATCTCCTCAATAAATTGAACAGCCGCATCGACCAATATCCACTCTCCTGGTGCTTTTGAAACAATATCTAATAGGACAGGTTTTAAAATATGCCAGTCTCTTTCTATCCTCTCGCTCCAGTCTGCACTCTGAACCCCCTTTAATCTCCATCTGTCAATTATTGTTTCCGGAAGAAGCTTTGCAAATCCCTCTCGTATAAGGAAACGATTCTTGCCATTGTATGCAAAATAATTGAATTTCAAATTATAGCAAAACTCAATCATTCTCTTATCCATTGTTGGATCACGTAAGATAGTTCCGGTTGCCAAACCAAATTTGGTTTTTAAAACGCCAAGATAAATCTGTAAGCTTTCACCTGTCACAAATTGCCTGTACTGTTTTGCAGTAATAAAGCCTTTGGATAAAGTTGCCCTTGTATCTAATTTCATACGTTCTGGCAAGTTGTAATCCACCAAAATTTCTGGTGAAAGGAATACATTATCCGGAACGAAATTATCATACACCGAATGTCCCTGACTTAGAAATTTGTCATATGCCCTAAAAACACTTAACTTATTCATCAGATATTCCTGGGCATTAATACCTTCATGCGCACAGTAATTTCCAGCATATTTTATCATTGAAGAACTATCCTTTTTAGAATAAAAATCATACAAAATATTATCCAGTTCTCCGAATGAAACAGATGTATTTCCATACTCTCCCACCAGAATTACCTTGCATCCATCCTCTGAGGCCTTTTGACAAATCTCCAGATGACTTGAAAAAGGAGCTGTCTTATATGGCATTTCAAAAATATCCTGAATCACTTCTATATCAGTAAAATCGCTCTTTTGGGCATTAGAAAGATATTGTGGTTTGATGTTTGGATACATTTTTACAATATCTTCTACCAGAACAGATTCATCGTGAATGCTATTTTGTGTATCCTTATCAACTTTTATGTCCGGAATGCTTGTATAGCTGTAGAGCAATTGTTCTTTGTTATCTTTAGCTGCAAGTGCAGCAATGCTTGATGAATCCAGGCCACCACTTAATGTAATGGCAATCTTACCTTTTGTTCTTTTTGCATCATTCACACACTTTTCATATATGTGCATAAAATTGTCAATTACCTCTTCTACAGATAAAGCTTCATCCGGCTTAGTCTGTGAGAGGTCCCAATAGTTATTGTCAGTTTCTTCCTTTTCAATAAACTGCTTTACATGTGCAGGATTCATCAAATAAACATCCTGCACATGAGTCTGGCCGGGTACAGTGTAGATTTTTGCTCCATCGCATAAAAGAAAATCTTTTATATACTGCTCGTTTATCGCTGGATTCTCTATACATTTGACTATGGGTGATAGAATCGTTGAAAAATAAACTCTATCTTCTTTTTGGGTATAGTATAGTGAGCGCGATGCTACATGGTCTGAAATCAGAGTGAGTTTTCTGTCTTTTTCATTCCATATGGCAAGTGCAAAGCTTCCTATACAATGTGACACAAAATCCATACCATATTTTTTGTATGCAAGATACATTAACTGACTATCACTGATATTTTGATACTTTTTTTGCTCAAAACCATCCTGTGTTCCAAGCTTGCTCATATCAGAGTCTTCAAAAATACTTTTAAGTAACTCCTTACGATTATCAAGAATGCAATCTGCCGCAAAAATCGTATCGTCATCGCAGATTATCCCATTATCATACTCATCCTCGACTGTTATCTGCTGTAATCCTCGACCAATTATTGCATGCTCTGTGATTTTTGAGTCATAGCTGTCAAGTTTTGTTTTTCTTCTGTATTCATTTTCAAAAACTTCTGTCAAATCACTGTTAATTCTTTTACCTGACAGACTAATGACTCCCCATATAGCTGACATGTGGTCTCCTATTCATTCGTACTTTCTATTTCAAGAACTCTCAAACTAGAGATAATCCAATACTGCACTTAATACTTCATCGGTGGTGTTTTTATTAATTGGTCTGGAAATATGGTATATTGGTACCTTGGCCGCTAATTTGATACACATATTTCCGATTAGTGCTCCGCAATTTTTATCTTTGTGAATACCCTGTAGAAAAAGCGTGTCCATACATGCATACATTTTACGCACACCTGTAATTGTTTCCCTAAAAAGTGCATCCTTATCATGAACCGTAAGCATAATTATAGCCTTAACCGGAACTTTTTCCGTTGAAAAATTATCCTTGTATGGCACAAAAAATTTATCTTTGTCCTCATCAATGTAAATGAGATTATTTGTGTCAAATCCCTGCTCTAATGCCGCATCTCTGCAAAGCTTATTATAAGGAAAAGCTGGGTATGCGTAGGCTTTTTCATCTGTCAGAGCATCAACAAGTGCCATATCATCTGCAACGAGGCGATAGCCATGGTTCAATAGACAAGTTGTTATTGTTGACTTGCCGCTGCCACTTGAGCCACTGATTAAAACGGCTCCATTTTCATCTGCAAGCGCTGCACAGTGTATCGACAAAAGCCCACGCATAATTCCAATGATAGACATTCCCCATCCAAGAATATATGAATTAAGCAGATTTTGTTCTACATCGATTTTCTTCTCATAGGTAATCCTGCTATCATTTTCAAAATACATATAGCACGAAGAATTGGAAAACACAGCTCTTTTATCCTCTAAAAAGATATAGCCCTGTTCCATATCTCTGTACTGTTTTGGGATGAGGCCCTCTATAATTGTAATTGTATTATTTTCATTAGCTTTAGAAGCATCTTCTTCTACAAGCTGTACGAATTTAATATCCGTTACTATATGAAAACCATATAATTTGTAATGATACATAATAATCTCCTATGTATACCAATCGGTTCCTATTTAACCGATGAAACGACCTTTCCGTTCACAACTTCGTAATCATATCCTTCATCATCAGTATACTTATCATTGTAAGCAAAATTCACTTTTCCTTTTTCAATGACCCATGTTCCATACTCGTTTGATGCCAATCCATAATAAGTAAAGTCTACTTTGCCATCTTTTCCAAT
>JAXJTU010000040.1:0-1703 GCA_036309425.1 Agathobacter sp. | reverse complement strand
ATTATATATTTACTATAGATTATGCAAATAACAATTCATTTGTCAACTCATTATCCAGTTATCCAGATAACAGATGAATTTATCCTGTCGCCTTTACTAATTATGGAATACATAGAGTTGCATTTATAGTTTATTTAATATAGAGTACTTTGCAACGCCCCGTATTTTTTCTCGATGTTCTTTATAAATATCTTTATAAACAAAATATTCATATGGCAGACCTTCAGGCGGATCACAAGCATAAATAGTCCATTTACTATCTTTCCTTTTAACAATATATTGAGGAATGGTCCTATGTAAAGATTTAGTACAAGTTAAAATGAGGTTTTCCCCATTTTAACCTGCCATTAGCAATTCGCCCTGTTGCACTCTACGATACAGTTCTTCGTAGTCATTTGGTGACATGTAATCACAGTGACTGTGAATGCGTTTTGTATTATAGAAAGCTTCCAGATATTCGAATACCAGTCGATACGCATGAGCAAAATCACGGATTTTAAAACGGGTCAGCCATTCTCGTTTGATCAATGAATGGAACGATTCGATACAGGCATTATCCCAAGGATAAGCTTTTTTAGAATAACTGCACTGCATGTTTGCAGTAACACGTTTGTATTCATTGGATACATACTGGCTGCCACGATCTGAATGCAGGATCAATGGTTCTTCGATTTTTCGTCTTGCTTTAGCTTTATTTATTGTTTCAATCACGCAGGATACCTCCAGTGTGTTTGAAAGTGTCCAGGCAATGATTTTTCTGGAATATAAGTCCATAATGCTGGTCAGATAGACGAATCCGTCTATCGTCCAGATATATGTGATGTCAGAACACCAAACGGCATTTGGTCGTTCCGGATTAAACTGTTCATCAAGGATATTTTGAAGTTCGCTGCTGAAGTCGGAATCTTTTGTGGTGATCGTCCATGGTTTTACCCATTGAGCTTTGATGCCCATTTGTTTCATATATTGACCAACGGTACGCTCAGAAATGATTTCCCCTGATTTACGCAATACCTGTGTTATCTTTGGGGCACCATAATTCTGCTTAGATTCATCGTAAATATCCTTGATTTTGGCTTTTACTGTTTCACGACGCTTTTCAGCATTTGAAGGAACATGTTTCAGCCATGCATTATAACCAGAACGGGAAACGCCAAGTATTTTCAACATTCCGGAGACAGAAACACGGCGTTTGACCTTACGGGCTGCTTCTGCCTTCTCAGTAACTTCGAGATAAATGGCTTCCGTCATTTTCCCAGAATGTTGATGGCTTTTTTTAGTACATCAAGCGCATCCTGCGCATCACGTAACTGACGCTTTAAACGTGCGATTTCTTTTGCTTCATCAGAAGAGTAGTTGCCGGAACCGCGGCTTTCAATATCACCTGTATCACGCAGTTCTTTCTGCCAGCGTGATAATGTCTGCTGACTGATTCCTAAGTTTGAAGCACAACCCTGCAGTCCTAATTCTCTGTGATCATGATAATACTGGACTGCATCCAGTTTGAATTGTTTGTCATAGTGCTTTGCCATAATGAGATCCTCCTTCAGTGCGGTACCTACATAGTACCATAAAATTTGTAATAAGGAATTCTCATTTTGACTTGTACTATTTAAATTCTAGCACCAATCGTATTAGCAATTTTAATGTATAAGAGATCGGGTCTCGAATATGAATATCAGTTTTATAATGGTGAATTAGAT